>JALOTE010000007.1 GCA_025458045.1 Rhizobiaceae bacterium | reverse complement strand
GGCCGCCGAAAACATCGCGGCTTGCGCGGCCGCGGCATTCAGGCTGCGCAACCGGTCGGCATCCGCGCCGGAAAGCGCGGCCCGGGCGTTGGATGCCAAAAGCGCATCCAGCCCGCTTGCCGCCGCAAAGTTGTCGGCTGTCGCAAGGCCGATCCCTGCAGCCCGGCGCACTGCGTAAAGCAGCCCGTGCTGGCGCGGCGTCAGCATGCCTTCGCCCGGTGTGACGGCCGCGACTGTCTTGGCCAGTTCCACCTCGCGCGCGCGGCGCAATCCGCCAGCCGATACCGGATTGACGAAACGCCGCCCTGTTCCGGCGATCTCGGTCGCCGATTGTCCGGTATCGGCATCCATGACGCTGAACTTCGTCACCAGCGCCTGCGCGCTCGCCTGATGCTTGGCGATGGCGGCCTCGTCGATTCGGATCAGGCTTGTGTCGGTCATGGCCGCCGTCCCGGGCTTGCTTCTGTTGATCGAAGTGCTGTTCTCAACGTCGTCCGTCGCGCACGGTGTTCCTTCGTCCTTCGAGGCTGGCTCGCGCCGGCGCGGCGAGCCTCGAAGGACGAAGGATTGAGACAACCTCACGCATCGCTCGTCACCGTGCCGTTGGCCGCGATGATGTGCACCTTGTAGCCGTCAAACACCTTGCGCGCCTCGCCTGAGGCCCACAGCGCCTGATAGGCCTCATGCGGCACCAGCGCGTGTTTCTCATAGGCTGAAACGCCCATCTGCGCGGCTTCGAGATCTGCGGTCTCGATGTGGAATTCCTGTTTGGCGGGCTCGCTGGAAAAGAACCCCTTCACCTCGGGGATTTCACGCTTCGAGGCGATGTCCTGCACGGTCCACGTCATCAGCCAGGCGTTTTCCGGCTTGCGGATGCGCGACAGGATGTCGGAGACGGTGGCATTGTTGCGCGTGACACCCACCGTCCAGAATGGGCCGAGCACGATGCGGCGCACCAGCTTCGGGTGCAATGTCGCGAAATCCCGGTCAAGATTGGTGGCGATCGTGACTGGCGACAGCGAATAGGACGCGTTCTTTTCCGCAAACGCATCGAAGCTGCGCGCCAAGTCCGGGTTGAGCAGGCCCGCGACCGGCAACTTCACGCCGGCCTTCGGGTTCAGCGTGCCATCCTTGCGCACAAGGTCGCGCATCACATTGTCAGTGGAATCCTCGATTGTCGCCAGATAGGCCATCGGCAGATTGGCAACCCCGTCATAGGCGCTCCAGCGGACGATCACGCGCGGGCGCATGGTGTCCGCGTTGACGCCAAGCCGGATGGTGTCCGGCAGGTCAAGGCCGGAGGGAAATGCACCATCCTTGATGCCTTCGAGGTAGAGCCTCTCGGCTAGATCAGCCTTCAGTTCGGTTGGAAATGTCTTTCGTGTCAGGATGTGGTTGGCCATCTCGGCGCGCAGCGCCTGTGCGTCCGGCAATTGGCCAAGCCTGCCGGCGGCCCGAGCGCGATCGTTTTGCAATTCGAGAATGTGCTGGAAGGCCGGAAAGCCGGAGTCAGCCTGTGCCACCCGGAAGCTTGCCGAAAAGGCGAGCCTGTTTTCAAACGCGGCGAGCGCATTGCCGAGCCGTGTCAGAAGGGGCGTCACCGCTTCAGCGTTGAGATCATGGCCCTCCAGCCTCGGCTGCGGTGTCGAAAAGAACACCGCCGTGCCGGAGAGGGCCGAGCGCAGCGCCTTGAGATAGCGCGCGGCCGTCTGCGTCGGGTCACTCATCGCCGAAACTCATGACGGGCCTGCGCCAATGCCGCGCGCCGCCTTCACGACTTCACATAATTGGCGCTGTTGTGCTTGGCGAGCACCTCGCCGAAGCGGCGGGCGAAGGCATCATCGGCCAGTTTCTTGCGGCGCTGGATCTCGGCGGAAGCGACCATGCCCTTTTCGTGCAGTTCCAAAAGGTCGCCGATGTGCTTTTGCGCGGCGGCACCGATGCCGGCCATGGTCTCCTCGGCGGCGGTGTCCACCTTGTCGCCGAGCGTGTTGATCTTGTGGGCGACATCCTGCTGGGCTGCGGTTTTCAACGAATCCTCCAGCGCCTTGTAGAGAACGATGCGCTGCTCGGTGTCGATGGTCAGCTTGTTGATCAGTGTTTGCTGGGCGGCCAACTGGTTGTTGAGCGAATCGACGAAGGTCTGGAACATGGAGGTGTAGCGTTCCAGTGTCTGGCTTTCGGCGAGCAGTTCCTGCTCTTTGGCCTGCGCCTCGTTGTATTGCGTCGCCATCTGGGTGCGCGTCGCTTCGAGGTCGGCGCGCTCCTTCTGGTTCGTCGAAGCGGCGATCTTGTTTTCGATGTCGAGCAAAGCCGGATTGAGGTCGTTGATGGTCTTCTGGGTCGCCTCAAGGCGCGCCATCGCATCCTTGCGGCGCTCGATGACACGGCGCAGGCTTTCTTCCGAGGTCTTGTAACGGGCCTCCAAAATGGCTTTCTGGTCTTTCAGGATACCGGTGATCGTGTTGGATTTCGACAGCAATTCCTGAAGGTTGCCTGCAAGCGACATGTTGCGCACGCGGTCCGACCGCATCCGTTGGGCACGTGCCTTCGAGAAGATGCCGATGAAGTTTTCCCACGCGGTGAAGCCCTTCATCGATTCGAATTCGGAGCCGAACACATTGGTCGCGTCCTCCAGCCCGATGATGAGGTCGGCGATGTTGGTTTCCATCACCTTCTGCTGGCGCAGCACATCCTCGATGCGGGCGGTCTCGATGTTGAAATCCGCCGAGCCGACCGCCTTGTCGGCCTTTGCCAGCGTGTCGAGAACCGCGCCCGATTGCTCGATGCGCTTGGCCATCTCGCTGACCGTGTCCTTGGCCTTGGCGATTTCCGCATCAAAGTTTTGCAGGCTGGCCATGATGTTGCTCCCCTCGCGCACTGCGGCACATATGCACCGGATATAAGAATGGTGACAGGCGTTTGAAAAGGCGCTGCCGATGACGAATTTGCAGACACCTTCTTTCGCATCCCTGTTGGCCCTCGCACCTGCCCTCGCGCATGCCGTCGCGCCGGTCAGTTGTCTTCGTCGCCTGGGTCGATCACCGCCTCGCCGATCAGGTCGCTGCGCGGCACGCGGCCCATTTCCTCCTCCCAATGGATCCGGCAGAGCGAGACATATTTGTCATTGCCGCCGATCTCCACCTGCGCGCCCTGCCGCGCCACCTTGCCGTCGGGTCCGAGCCGCACAACCATGGTGGCCTTGCGGCCGCACCAGCAGATCGTGCGCACCTCACGCAAATGATCGGCGATGGCGAGCAGCGCCTCCGAGCCCGGAAACAGCTTGCCGCGGAAATCCACCCGCAACCCATACGTCATCACCGGAACGTTCAGCCGGTCGGCAACGCGCGCCAGCTGCCACACCTGATCCTCGGTCAGGAACTGCGCCTCGTCGACAAAGACGCATTGCAGCGGGTGACGATCCATGTGGCTTTCAATGCGCTCAAACAATTGGCTGTGGCCGTTGAAGGTTTCTGCTTGTTCGGCCAGTCCAAGACGGGAGGCGATGCGGCCCTGTCCCGCCCTGTCATCGAACGCGGCGGTGAACAGCAACACATGCATGCCGCGCTCGCGGTAGTTGTGCGCGGCCTGCAACAGCATGGTCGATTTGCCGGCATTCATCGTCGCGTAGTGGAAATAGAGCTTGGCCATGGCAGGCGTTAAACCATTGTCGTGCCCTGATTTGGAGTCGGTTTGCGGGCGATCCGTCGCTGAACCCACCGTTTTCTGTCGGATTCCATCCTTGCCAGCCGCAAGCCAAGCTGTTTGATTGGGACACCATAAATCAGGCCCGAACGCCCGCAGAGGCGGCGGCCCGCGCAGGACACGGAGGATTTCATGCGCTCGATCCGATTTGCACTCGCAGCCACATTCATCATGACGGGGGCTGCAATCGCCGCCGAACCGGAAAGCTGCGGCACGGTCCGGTTCTCGGATGTCGGCTGGACCGATATCACCGCCACAACCGCCGCCACGACCGAAGTGCTCAAAGCGCTGGGCTACCAAACGGAAATCAAGGTTCTCTCCGTGCCGGTGACGTACGCCTCGCTCGGCAACAAGGACATTGACGTATTCCTCGGCAACTGGATGCCGTCCATGGCGGCCGATCTCCAGCCTTACCTTGACAACAAGACGGTCGAAAGCGTGCGCGCCAACCTGACGGGCGCGAAATACACGCTCGCCACCAACGCCCATGGCGCAACCCTCGGCATCAAGGATTTCGCCGATATCGCGAAGAACAAGGATGCGCTGGAAGGCAAGATCTTCGGCATCGAACCCGGCAATGACGGCAACCGCCTGATCCTCGACATGATTGCGAAGGACGCGTTTGGCCTTTCCGGCTTCGAAGTTGCGGAATCCTCAGAGCAGGGCATGCTGGCGCAGGTGGCCAAGAACACCAAGGATGGCAAGCCGATCGTGTTCCTCGGCTGGGCGCCGCACCCGATGAACTCGAATTTCGAGTTGACCTATCTTTCGGGTGGCGACGAGTTTTTCGGCCCGAACTTCGGCGGCGCCGACGTGTTCACCAATGTCCGCGCCGGTTACATCGCCGAGTGCCCGAACGTCGGCAAGCTGCTGACCAACCTTGAATTCACGCTCGACATGGAAAACCAGATCATGGGCGCGATCCTCGATGGCGGCGAGGAGCCGGCCAAGGCCGCGACCGCCTGGCTGAAAGCCAATCCCGCGATCCTCGATACATGGCTTGTCGGCGTGACGACCAAGGACGGCGGTGACGCGATGGCCGCCGTCAAGGGCGCGCTGGGTCTGTGATCGCGCTTGCAAACATCGTGTCAAGAGGCCGATGTTTCCCCGCGCATCCTCCGCGGCAGGCTTCAGCGTTTCCTTCATGCTGAGGTGCTTTTTGCCTTCTGGTTCGAGGCTCGTTTCACTCGCACCTCACCATGAAGGCAAAAAGCCTCGAAGCACGAAGGAAAGGGAATCACGAAATGAAGGCGGTTTCTCAAACCTCTTTCGGCGGAAACCGCCAAGGTTGTTGACGTCACTGGATGATGTGGCGGGCATGTGTCGGAGACAAATGGCGTGGATTGGCTGACCGCCTACAAAATCCCGGTGGGGCAGGCGGCGCGTGCCGCAGTGGACTGGCTGACAGCCAATCTCGCTTGGTTCTTCGACGGTTTGGCCCTTGTCATGCAAGGGCTGGTCGATGGCTTGCTGTTCATCCTGGAGACGCCGCACCCGTTGGTGGTGGTTGCCGCCTTCGCAGGTCTTGCATGGTGGCTCCGGCGCTCTTGGTCTGTCGTCGCCCTCACAGTGCTGGGCTTCCTCTTCATCATCAATCAGGGCTATTTCGACGAGACGGTCGAGACGCTGACTCTTGTGCTGTCCGCCTGCGTCATCTGCATGGCTTTGGGTGTTCCCATCGGCATCGCGGCCGCGCACCGGCCAAAGCTCTACGCGGCATTGCAGCCAATCCTCGACCTGATGCAGACGCTGCCGACATTCGTCTATCTCATCCCGGCCATCGTGTTCTTCGGCATCGGCATGGTGCCGGGCCTGCTTGCCACCGCGATTTTCGTGCTGCCCGCACCGATCCGGCTGACGCATCTTGGCATTTCGACGACGCCGCAACCCCTCATCGAGGCGGCGCAGGCCTTTGGCGCAACCAAGCGACAAATCCTGTGGAAGGTGGAACTGCCCTACGCCCTGCCGCAGATCATGGCCGGGCTGACACAGACCATCATGCTGTCGCTCTCCATGGTGGTGATCGCCGCGCTTGTCGGGGCCGATGGGCTCGGCGTCCCGGTCGTGCGCGCGCTCAATTCGGTCAACACCGCGCTCGGCTTTGAGGCGGGCATGGTGATCGTCGTCGTCGCGATCATGCTCGACCGCATTTTCCGCGTCACGGGGAAACGCGGATGAGCGCCACCTCGGACCGGCAACCGGCCATCCTGTTCGACAAGACATGCATCGTCTTCGGCAAGGACACCGCGCGCGCGCTCGCCATGGCAGACGAGGGCGCCGACCGCGCCACGATCCAGCGCGAGACCGGGGCGGTGCTTGGCGTTCACAACGCCACGCTCGACGTGCAGGAAGGCGAGATCGTCGTGTTGATGGGCCTGTCGGGCTCAGGCAAATCGACATTGCTGCGCGGCGTCAACCGGCTCAACCCGGTGGTGCGCGGCACGGTGACCATCCGCGACAAGGAGTGGTCTACCGAAGTTTCAGGCTGTTCGGACAAGGATCTGTTGCGCCTGAGGCGCGAATGCGTCGGCATGGTGTTCCAGCAATTCGGCCTGCTGCCCTGGCGCACGGTGGCCGAGAATGTCGGCTTCGGGCTGGAAATCGCCGGCGTGGCGGATGCCGAGCGTGCGGCGCGTGTCACCGAGCAGTTGAGCCTCGTGCACCTCTCCGACTGGGCGAACCGCAAGGTCGGCGAATTGTCGGGGGGCATGCAGCAGCGTGTGGGCCTTGCCCGCGCCTTTGCCACAGGCGCGCCGATCCTGCTGATGGATGAGCCGTTTTCCGCGCTTGACCCGCTGATCCGCACAAAGTTGCAGGATGAGTTGCTGAAGCTGCAGGCGACCCTGAAAAAGACCATCCTGTTTGTCAGCCATGATCTCGATGAAGCGCTGAAAATCGGCAACCGCATCGCCATCATGGAGGGCGGGCGCGTGGTGCAGTTCGGCACGCCGCACGAGATCATCTTCAGCCCAGCCAATGATTATGTCGCCCGCTTCGTCGCCCATATCAATCCGCTCACCGTGCTGCGCGGACTGGATGTCGCGGTGCCGCCCGAAACGATAGACCGCGCCGTGCGGCTGTCAGCCACCGCCAAACCGGATACGCCCGTCAGCGCCATCATCAACGCGCTTGCAGCACGTGACGGGGCCGTCGGCCTGATGGAAAACGGCCGCATCACCGGGGCCATCACCGCAACCGATGTGCTGCGGGCCATCGCGCGGTTCACCGGCCGGGCGGCGGACAAAGATCAAGCCTCGCGAGACGATCCGCAATGAATGACAAGATCAACCCGATCCGACCGACCGATAATGATGCGCGCGCCATTGCCGCCGCCTTGTTGCGGGAGGCACGCGTCGCCAGCCTCGGCACGGTAGACCCGGACACTCAGGGCCCGGCTGTCAGCCGCATCGTTGTCGCCCATTACGGCGCTGGACGGGTGGTGACGATGATTTCGGACCTGTCCCTCCACACCAAGGCGCTCGACAAGGACCCCCGCTGCTCGCTCTTGATCGGCGAGGCGGGCAAGGGTGATCCGCTCGCCCATCCCCGCATGACCGTGATCGCCAATGCCGTGCGCCTGCCGCCGGATGCCAAGGCGGATGAGGAATTTGCGGGCCGGTTTCTCGCGCTGCATCCAAAGACGAGGCTCTATTTCGGCTTCACCGATTTTTCCTTCTGGCGTTTTGACATCGTCCGGGTCGATCTCAATGGCGGCTTCGGCAAGGCATACCGGCTGGAACCGGCCGATCTCGCGCAAGCATGAGGCTGGTGTCGGCCACCGACGTGGCAGACCCGCGCCTTGCTCCCTACACCGGGCTGCGCGAGCGCGAGGTCCTGAAATCCGGGCGCTTTGTCTGCGAAGGCAAGTTCATCCTCGAAAGGCTCCTGCGTCAAAAGCGTTTCAGGCCGGTGTCAGCGCTGATCACGCCGGACCGGCTGGAGCCGCTGCGGCCCATCCTCGCAATAGCCCGGCCGGACTTTGAGGTGTATGTCGCCGACCAAACCATCATGAACGCGATTGCCGGTCATGATGTCCATCGCGGCGTTCTCGCCTGCGCCGAAACGGGCGATTTGGCGCTGGGATCAGCCGATTTGTGCGGATTTCTGGACAATACGAACCACATCGCCATCGTTTCAGGCGTCGCCAATGGCGAAAATCTCGGCGCGATCATCCGCAATGCGGCGGGCCTCGGCATGGACGGCTTGATCGTGGACGCACGCTCCATCCACCCATTGTCACGCCGTGCCATCCGTGTGTCCATGGGCACCGTGTTCACGCTGCCCTGGCTGCGCGTCGAAGATCCGGGTGTGGCGCTGGCGGAAACGAAACGTGCGGGCTTTGCACTCTACGGCCTGACACCCTCAGGCGGGACCGTCATAGATGCCGTCCGCTTTGCCGATAAATCAGCCGTCCTGTTCGGCGAGGAAGCCCATGGCTTGAGCGCCGGTGCGCTGGATGCCACTCTCCCGCTTGCCATTCCCATGGCGCGCGACGTGGACAGTCTGAATGTGGCGGCAACCAGCGCCATCGTCTTTCACGCCATGCGGGCGCAACGGGCCGATCACTGACCCGAGGGTTGGGCTTTGCGCGCCGGACCGGTGCGCTGCGTGATCGCACGTCCAAGCGGCGTATCGTTCAGACCGGGCGCGGATGCGAGTTTGGCCAGCTTGCTGTCCGGCGCCGCTTGCCGCACCGCCTGCCTGACGGCCGCTGCCGCGATTTCGGTCAATGGTCCGGCAAGGCGGCGGGCGGCAGCCTCATCCTGCGTCACCTGCGGCAATGCCGCTCGGAACGCCTTCGCCTGTCGCCGGAGCTGGACGGCGCCATCGACCCGCGCCGGGTCCGCCGGAATGGCTTCGTCCGGTGGCGTGGCGCGTGGGCGTGGCGCGGCTTTGTCGGGCTGGCTTTCATTTGCGGCGGCAAGAAGCCTTGCTTCGGCGGGCTTTCGGTCGCCCTGCTTGATGCGCTGCGCCCGCACTTCGGCGTCCGCCTGATCGGCCATCGCCTTGTTGAGCTTGGCTTCCAGTCCGTCCAGCTTGCGCAGGAACTGCTTGTTTTGTGTTTCCGCCAATTTCAGGTCCGCGCGCGTGGCGCGGTAAAGACGATCTGTGGTGTCGAGCTTCTCGCGCAGGGCCCCGTTGGCATCCAGCGTCCGTTTGGACTTGGCGTCCAACGCGGCCAGTTCGGCACCGAGCCGCGCGCGTTCGGCCTCCAATGCCGCTTTCTGCGCCGTCAGGCTCTCGACCGCCGCCTCTTCGGATGACAGCCGGACGGAAAGGTCGGCAATCTGCGTGCGCAGCGCGAGCTGGTTTTCCTCGGCCTCCCGCAGCGTCGCGCGAAGCGCGTCGATGGAAGCGTCACGGCCGGCGAGATCGGATTTCAGCTGCGCAACATCCGCATCCAACACGGCAATGCGGTCGTCCTTGCGCACGAGCTGCACCCTGTCGGCATTGTGGCGCAGCGTGACATCTTCCAGTTGCATCTCCAGCTTGCGCGTCGCAACCGCGAATTCGCCGCGCATCCTGTCACGCTCGGCGGCGATTTCTTCCATGGATTGCGGCAACACGCGCTCTGCCTGCCGCCAGGTCAGGTCCGAGACGCGGCCGGCCACGGCCGGTGCCACCAGCAACACAAGGAACAGCGCGGCGGAGAAGCCAAGCGCCATGGCGAGAATTGTGGTCAGCACGGTTCTTCCGGATCAGGCTTGCAGATGAAGGCCGAGCCTGCGCTTAGCCCAATCCTGCGGGCTTGTCTTTGCCTTTGTGTTTGGCCGGAAGCCTCAGAACGGGTTCCATGTCGGCTGCGGCGTCAGCTTGAGATAGCCGACATTGACGCCAAGCCGCGCGCCCACCCCGGTGCGGATGGGCACGAGAATCATGCCGCGCGCTTCAAGCGCCGTCATGCCGAGACCGCCAATCGCATAGGCCGAACCGGAAACGCCTGCGAAGCGCTGATAAAGCGCATCAATTGATGCAAGGTTATAGACCAGCATCATGGTGCGCGCGCCTTCCGCACCGAAATCGAAGCCGAGAGACGGCCCTTGCCAGAACACCTGATGGTCACCGGCGTTCTTGGTGTAAAGCATCCCTTCGCCGAAGGTCAGCCCGGCGACGATGGCCCCGCCGCCTTCCTGTCCGAGAATGTAGCCGTTCGGCTGCCCCTGGTTGGCAAATGCCCGCTCGACCAGTTGGGCAAGCGCGCCGGATGTCGTGCCGAAAAACTGGTGGCCGGCATCGACGATTTCAGCGCCTGAATAGCCGCCGCCAGCTTGCGCCTGCGCTGCCGCTGGCAGGACGGCATTGGCCGCAAGGCCGATCGAAAGGCCCGCCGTCAGGCTCGCCGCACCGGTGATCAGCGACCGGCGTGTCAGAAGGGGTGCGTCTGGCTGCATGTCCCGTCTCCGCTCATCTCAACCATGATCGGGCACTGCCCGCCACGCATGACCCAACCACGCGACAACGGCGGAAATGCGCCCGCACGCCATGGAATTTGGAGCGCAATCCTTTAGAACTCATTAACCATGTCGCAGTCTTATCGCGCCTTGAGGCCGCGTCCGCGCGCGGCGATTCCTTGTCCTTTTGCCGGAGAGCCACAATGGCCGACATCTTCACGCTGAGCCCGGGCGAACTCGCTTCGCTATTGTGCAGCCGCATCTGCCACGATGTGATCTCCCCCGTCGGCGCGCTCAACAACGGGCTTGAACTGCTGGACGAGCCGGGCGCGGAAGCCGACGCGCTCGCGCTCATCAAGGTGTCGGCCCGCAATGCATCGGCGCGGCTCCAATTTGCCCGCATCGCTTTCGGCGCCGCCGGTTCTGCCGGCTCGCAGATCGACACGGGCGACGCCGAACAGGTGGCGTCCGCCTTCATGGCCAATGAGAAGTCCAGTCTCGTCTGGAAGGGACCGCGCGCCTATCTGCCGAAGGCGGTCGTGAAGCTGATCCTCAACATGATCCTGATCGCCAATGGCTCGGTGCCACGCGGCGGCACGCTCGATGTCGAACTGCCGTCGTCCGACAATGACCAGTCGGTGATCGTGAAAGCAGCCGGCCCGATGATCCGTGTCTCGGACAAGTTCATCCAGTTGCACAACAACCAGCCGCTCGATGAGGCGATCGACGCGCACGCCGTGCAATATTACTACACGCTTCTGCTCGCCAAGGAGGCCAAGATGGCGCTTACGGTGAATGTGAACGCGGAACGCGTGTTGATGACGGCCAAGCCTGTCTGAAAAACACCTTTAACCACGGGCGTTTGCCGGAAATTAAGCCCGCTCGTTCATGGTTGCGTCCTGGCCCTCGGGGCTTGGGCACCAGCAGCGGAACAGGCCGATGAAACGCTTCATGATTGTCGACACATCCAGTGTCGTCCGCAAGATCGCCAAACGCATCCTGATGGAGGAGGGCGCAGTCGTCTACGAGGCGGAGGCCGGCGATCACATGCTGGAAATGTGTTCCTATGAGATGCCTGACTGCATCATCATGACGGCGAGCCTTCCCGACATGGAACCGCAGGATGCGGTCGCCGCCTTGCGCAACCTGCCTGATGGACGCAAACCCAAAATCATCTTGCTGACCATCGAGCTCAATGTCGGGCGCATCATGAAGGTGAAGCGCGCCGGCGCCGACGGCTACATGATGAAGCCGTTCACACGGCAGATCCTGTTTGACGCGATCCGTCAGGTCTCGCCGCAGGAACAGGGCGCGCCGGACAAGCAGGCTGTCCACACCGCCGCATAAAGCGGTCAACACAGGTGGCGGCCTGCCGTCTGTGCGGACCCGTGAGCGGGAGTTGCCAATCAACAAAAAAGCCGCCTGTGAGGCGGCTTTTTGCATGGTCTGATCAAATCTCAGGCGGCGCGGTTGCTGGCCGGATCCGGATCGCGCAGCACGTAGCCGCGGCCCCAGACGGTTTCGATGTAATTGTCACCGCCGGACGCGAGGTCGAGTTTTTTGCGCAGCTTGCAGATGAAGACGTCGATGATCTTCAGTTCCGGCTCGTCCATCCCGCCATAGAGGTGGTTGAGGAACATTTCCTTGGTCAGCGTAGTGCCTTTGCGCAGTGCGAGCAGCTCCAGCATCTGGTATTCCTTGCCGGTCAGATGCACGCGCTGGCCACCGATCTCAACGGTTTTGGCGTCAAGGTTCACCACCAGTTCGCCGCACTGGATGACGGACTGTGCATGCCCCTTGGAACGGCGCACAATGGCGTGGATGCGTGCGACAAGTTCGTCCTTGTGGAACGGCTTGGTCATGTAGTCATCCGCGCCGAAGCCGAGGCCGCGCACCTTGTCCTCGATGCCCGCCATGCCGGAGAGGATGAGGATCGGCGTCTTGATCTTGGCGAGCCTGAGGGAGCGCAGAACCTCGTAACCCGACATGTCAGGCAGGTTCAGGTCGAGCAGGATGATATCATAATCGTAGAGCTTTCCGAGATCGACGCCCTCCTCGCCGAGATCGGTCGTGTAGACGTTGAAGCTCTCGGATTTGAGCATGAGCTCAATCGATTGTGCGGTTGCGCTATCGTCTTCAATCAGAAGTACCCGCATTTACGTCCCCTTGCCGTCGCAGGCCGATGCCGGATCGCGACGCTTGATGTGGTCTCGTCACAATCCTTGCCAGCCAATGGTTAACAAAATCTGATTCTGGCGATCAAGGTGTAAAAGCCGTGGCGAGAAAATTTAATTATCCCATTGAATCAATTGGTGAAAATAAATTCACTCAAGCTAACAAACCAGGTTAACAAACCGGCCCAACAGATTCCTTTGACTCAGTGTTTCAAGGCCGGAAGACACCGGGCCACGGCGTTTACCGCAGCTTAAGCTGACAGGGATAAGGTGGTGGTCGGTCGTGAAGGAAGTGTTAACGGTGCGCCCTGTCAGGCGTATCCCCAAGCGGCGGGTGCGTTGAGTAACGGGGAAGTGCCCCGGGGAGTTTGCGTATGAAGTCGCGTGAGAACGCAGTGCGCGTGAAGGAATTTGCGGTGCGCGAGAAGCGCCGCCGTCTGGCGCAGCTTGATCTGATGATCGCAGAATTCAACCGTATGGCCGATGACCTGACGGTCCAGATCGAATCGGAAGAGCGCAAGGCGGGGATCACCGACCCGGCCCATTTCGCTTACCCCACTTTTGCCAAGGCAGCCCGCGTGCGCCGAGACAATGTGCTGGCCTCACGTCAGGACCTGGCTGACAAGCGCGCCGTGGCGGTGGAAGAAGTGGCCGAGGCCGAGGGTGATCTGGCCCGTGCCGAAGCGCTCGACCAGCGCGAAGGCCGCGTGGCCACACCAGAGCCCGTGCGCACCGACCCGTCGGCGATGATCGGCTGACACGCCAGACCTGTTTTGATCGAAAACGGGGCCGCGCGGCCCCGTTTTCATGAAAGAAGGACATCCGTGCTCGCGGTAAGCGTGTCGGGCAAAGGCACATCCGGCACAATCATTGTGGTGATCGCGGCGGCATCCATGATCTTGAACGGGGCTGACGCGCCGATTTTCTCCGCCGTCAGCATCACGGCAACCGACGCGGCGCGTTCGGCCGCCGCAGCCTTGAACAAGGCTTCCTCGCGGTCCACAGTCATCAGCCCGCGGTCCGGCGCAAATGCCGTGCCGCCGATGAACGCGACATCGAATGCGAGATCGCCAAGCGCGCCATGGGCTTTTGCTCCGAGCGCGACCATGGACTGCTTGTATATGGTTCCGCCAATGAGAATGCAGGTGACGCGGGGCAAGCGCTCTGTGGCCGCGGCAATGGTTGGGCTATGCGTGATGATCGTCGCGTCCAGTTCAGCGGGCAATGCGTTCAGCAGAGCGGCATGAGTGCTCCCGCCATCGACGAAGCAAACCGATCCCGATGTGACGAGCGGGGCGGCCAACCGGGCAAGCTGTGCTTTCTCGTCGGTTTTCAAGCCCACGCGCCTGACAAGCGGGCCATGTTCGGGTGCCAAGGGCAACGCCCCGCCATGCACCCTTTTGAGCAGGCCGTCCGCGGCCAGTTCCCTCAGGTCGCGCCGGATCGTGTCCTCCGAAACGGCGAGCTCAAGGCTCAAATCCTTCGCCACGAGCCTTCCATCGGCGCGAAGCCGGTCAAGCAGCAACGATTTTCGCTGTTCGGTCAGCATTGCATGTTTATACGCGATATTGCATGAATATGCACGAAAAAATGAGCACGGGAAAATGCTCCAATGACCACGTCCAAGCCCATGATGATCCTTATCGCAGGACCTTACCGTTCGGGAACCGGGGACGACCCGGAAAAAATGGCCGCCAATCTGGCGATCCTGGAACGCGCGAGCCTTCCGATCTTCGAGAGGGGCCATGTTCCCATGATCGGGGAATGGGCAGCATTGCCCATCTGGCGTCAGGCGGGCGGGACACATGTCGGTGATGAAGCGTATGAGCGGATCATGCACCCGACGGCTCATCGCCTGCTTCAGCATTGCGACGGCGTGTTGCGACTTGAGGGCGCGTCGACCGGGGCGGACAACGATGTGAGGATCGCACGGGAACGTGGAATTCCCGTTTACTTCGCGGTGGATGACATCCCTCGAGCATGACTGAGCATGTTTTAACAGGGACAGGGCGCTCAAGCTGCCCGTCCACCAAAACATCGATTGCCGGTTAGTGCCGGTAGTGCTGGATGCGCGTTGTGCGCAGGCCGGCAAGGCCATGGTCGTCGATCGACGCCTGCCAGGACAGGAATTCCTCAACCGTCAGCGCGTATCGCGTGCAGGCTTCCTCGAGGCTGAGCAGTCCGCCGCGCACCGCGGCCACCACTTCGGCTTTCCGGCGGATCACCCAGCGGCGGGTGTTGGACGGCGGCAGATCGGCAATCGTCAACGGGCTGCCATCCGGCCCGATCACATATTTCACCCGCGGGCGAACCATATCGGTCATTGTACGCTCAACTCACTCAAAGACCACTGGTGCTCACACTAGCCGCGAGCGTTTAACAAACGCCTAAATGATCCCCGACAATTCACCATGCTGCCACAATTGCCCTGCCTCCCCCACGGCGCGCGCCCCGGTTCTGGTTCGCATAGAGATAGCATGCAAGATGGGACGCCGGAGCTTGCCCCGTGCGGGATGTCGGACTTGCCGATTTCATGACGGGACCCGGTCCAAAGAGCCTTTGGCTTGACAGGCAAAGAGCCGCCACCCTATAGCGCCGCCTGTCCGGATGCGTCCGGATCGCGGCGGCAGGGTAGCTCAGTTGGTGAGAGCGCGGGATTCATAACCCCGAGGTCGGCGGTTCAATTCCGCCTCCTGCTACCACCCCCCCCCCCACCCGCCATTGCGACCGGGGTCAGCAGCCGACGGACCCAGACATTGCTCGCGCCGCAGCGGCCAAAGCAAAGACAAAAGGCTCCGGCGAGCGATGCTTGTCGTCGTTGTGGTGGCTTGGATCCGGGGGCTTTTCATCATTTCGATGATTCCATCAGGATGCAAAGCGATCCCGTATCCATCCAGGAGAGATCGGATCTGAAACCCACGCACGACAAAAAAACGCGCGAGACCATCGCCTCACGCGTCATGCGATGGCCGGGTTGCCGTCAATCAAGCCTGGTGAATGGCCGCTTCGGCCTGCACGACCGCATCGACGGCATCAATCGAAATGAAGTCTGCGCCGCATCGGGCGAAGCTCTGACGGTCAAGCGAGGGACCGGGCCCGCCGATGCCGATCACCAGCTTCCGGTTGATGCTGCGCGCGCGCAGCGCCGCGATTGTTTTCTCGACCGATTTTGCCGTGCCAGAACCACCAACCGAGAGGCCGACAAAATCATAGGATGCGCGAGCGACAAGCCCGACCGGCGAACCTGAAGCGTCGTTCCAATCGCGCGTCTCGACCAGCCAATCGGCAAACAGGAAGGCCTTGGTGAGCAGGAATGCACCGAAATTATGCATTGAATCATCGTGGCAGGTGATCAGCGCCTTGCGTGTGGCATGGCGGGTGACAACATCGAGATCCGGATACAGCGTGTCGACGGCCAGACGCAGCCGTTCGGTTGCAATCGACACGGCGAGGAAGCCCGTGCGGTCATCGCACCACATTTCGCCCAGAGCCCGCGACACGGGCTGGATGATCCAGCGGTAAAACTCGGCGAATGTCAGCCGTGACAGGCCCTGACGCTCCAAGACGTCGATGAAGGCTCCGGGTTCGGAAACCAGAAACGCATCCGTCAGTTCGTCGATTTCCGCAGCCGTCAGCGGCCGCCGGCCGGGCGTTTCGCTCAGAAGGCGATGACGTCCGAGATCCCGATAGGTCTGTTCCAGCTGCGTTGGCACATGATGCTCCAAGACGAGTGCCAAGTGTGCCCGAAACCGACGTCGCTGATCGAGTTGGCTCTGTCCCAAGTCCAGCGTGTTCTGGCGGTTCATCGCTGCACCGGATGGCGCATACGACGTCCAAGTCTGTCGTTCGTGATACATGCTACGCCCTTCCCTGTGCAAAAGCGAGAGTTGGGCCGGTCCGGATCGGCTGAAATTAGTCGTATAGGAAATGCGAGCAAATTGAATGACATGGATCAAACTACGACTACGAGGCCTTACATGCGGACCAATTTGGGCCGCGTCATTTTCTGCAATGCGTCAATCGACATGCGCACCAGCCTGTCCGTCGAAACGCCCGCATGGCGGTACATGATCTCCATGTCGGCTTGGTGAATGAAGCTGTCCGGGAGCGTGAGCGGGCGCACCGCGCACCGCCCGTCCAGATAGCCGGCGAGCGCAAGGTGGCTGAGGACCGCCGCACCGAAGCCGCCGGCCGCCCCTTCCTCGACCGTGATCAGCACCTGATGCGTGTTGGCCAGCTTCTCGATCAAATCGAGGTCGAGCGGCTTGGCAAAGCGGGCATCGGCTATCGTCGGGTTGATTCCGTGGCGCGCCAGCATGGATGCCGCTTCGGTGACCGCGCCGAGCCGCGCGCCGAGCGACAGGAAGGCGAGGGTGTGGCCGGTGCGGACGATCCGGCCCTTGCCGATTTCAAGCGGAGTGCCGCGCTGCGGCACGGCTTCGCCGCCAGCACTGGCGCGCGGATAGCGAAAGGCGATCGGTCCGCCATCATGGGCCGCCGCTGTCGCGACCATATGGGCGAGTTCTGTGGCATCTGCCGCCGCCATCACGGTGAAACCCGGCAAGGCTGTCAGAAAGCCGATGTCGAACGTTCCCGCATGGGTCGGCCCGTCGGCACCGACAAGGCCCGCGCGGTCGATCGCGAAACGGACGGGCAGGCCCTGCAGCGCCACGTCATGCACGATCTGGTCGTAGCCGCGCTGGAGAAATGTCGAATAGATGGCGCAAAATGGCTTCAATCCGCCCGCGGCCGCGCCGGCCGCGAATGTCACGGCATGCTGTTCGGCGATCCCTGTGTCAAAGGCGCGATCCGGGAACGCGGCTGCGAATTTGTCAACGCCCGTGCCGGTTGGCATTCCGGCCGTGACGGCTATGATGCGATGGTCCGCCTTGGCTTCCGCGATCAGAGCTTCGGCAAATACCGCCGTCAGCGCCTTGGCCGATCCCTTTTGCTGCACACCCGTGCCGGCATCAAACGGGGTGACGCCGTGATAGCGGCAGGATGACGCTTCGGCCGGGCCATAGCCCTTTCCCTTGGTTGTCAGGGCATGGATCACGACTGGACCGTCCGCCTCCGTGCGCAGGCGGCGCATCAATGCAAGCAGGCCCGGCAGATCATGACCATCGACCGGCCCGTGATAGGCGGCACCCAGCGATTCAAACAGGTTGCCCCGGGCGTCGCCGCGCGCCAACCCGCGCAGATGCGCCTCAAGCGCGCCAACGGCGGGCGCAATCGACATTCCATTGTCGTTGACGATGACAAACAGGCGCTTTCTCAACGCGCCAAGATTGTTCAACGCTTCAAACGCCATGCCGGAGGACAGCGCGCTGTCGCCGATCAGGCAGATCACATCGCCTTCCGGCTGGCCGAGGTCTCGTGCGGCGGCAAAACCGAGCCCGGCTGAAATCGAGGTTGAGGAATGCGCCGCGCCAAACGGGTCGTAGGCGCTTTCCGCGCGCTTGGTGAAGCCGGACAGCCCGCCCTCCTGACGAAGCGTCCCCATCCGGGCACGCCGCCCGGTCAGGATCTTGTGCGGATAGCACTGGTGTCCGACATCGAAGATGAAACGGTCCACCGGCGTTTCAAACACGGCATGCACGGCGACGGTGAGTTCGACGACGCCGAGGCTGGAGCCGAGATGCCCGCCGGTTTGCGATACCACGCGGATCGTCTCGTGGCGCAGCTCGTCGGCCAGCCGCACCAAATCGCCATCCGGCATGCGGCGCAAATCGGCAGGGCTATGGACGCCATCGAGCAGGGGGGTTGCGCCCGACAGGTCCTCATCGGCCATTCCATCGCCGGCTCGTTTGCCGCCATCGCGCCCGGACGCTTTCGACCCGATCATGAAACGCCTCCGCCTGCGGGATTTCCCGATTATGCCATTTTGCTATGACAGCTACAAATGTAAATGTTTTTTTACATCAAAGCGCCGTCGCCCACTGCAAAAATAGTCGTAGGCGCGTTCATCGCAATTTTTTCCTTCATTCTTTCAATGCCTTGGGAGAAAAGTTGAGTTGCTGCTCCGTGCAACCCCTTAGAGTTTCGCATTGCAATCATGCGCTTGTAGGTTCACAATGACATGATTAGGTGTCTGGAATGATTGACACATTCATGTCCGATCCGTGCGTCCGCGGCTGGAGCGCACTTCGGGTGAGAGGATCCAGACGTCGCTGTTCACAATCGCCGGGCCAACCGGCTGGAACAGGGGCGGATGCAACGGGGCTGAGACATGGCATTCGCATTTCCCTTCACGGCGATTGTCGGCCAGGACGACATGAAACTGGCGCTGCTGATGACCGCGCTGGACCAGAAGATAGGTGGCGTCCTTATCTTCGGGGATCGCGGCACCGGCAAATCAACTGCGGTGCGCGGGCTTGCGGCATTGCTGCCGCCGATCCGTGTGCGCGAGGGCGACCGTTTCAACCTTGATCCGGACCGGCCGGGCGAAGCCGGGCCCGAGGCGCCGCGCAAGGGTGCAAGGCCGGGCAGGATCGTGCCGATGCCGACACCCGTTGTCGACTTGCCGCTAAACGCCAGCGAGGACCGTGTCTGCGGCGCGCTCGACATTGAGCGCGCGCTGACCAAGGGCGAGAAGGCGTTCGAGCCCGGCCTGTTTGCGCGTGCGCATCGCGGCTTTCTTTACATCGACGAGGTCAACCTGCTGGAAGACCATCTGGTGGACTTGCTGCTGGATGTGGCGGCGTCGGGCACCAATGTCGTCGAGCGTGAGGGTCTGAGCGTGCGTCACCCGTCGCGCTTTGTGCTGGTGGGGTCCGGCAACCCGGAGGAGGGGGAGTTGCGACCGCAACTCCTCGACCGGTTCGGCCTTGCCGTGGATATATCGGCGTCGCGCAACATCAAGGAGCGCATGGAAGTGGTGCGCCGCCGCGAAGCCTTCGAGCGCGATCCGCAGGGCTTTTGCGCTGCCTATGAGAAGGAAGCCAATGCGATCCGCCGTCGGTTGAAGAAAGCCTCCACCATGCTCGACGGCATGGAGACGCCCGATGACGTGCTCGAACTCTGTGCCGTTCTCTGCATGCGGCTGGGCGTGGATGGCATGCGCGGCGAACTGACCTTGATGCGTGCATCGCGCGCCAAGGCCGCGCTCGAGGGCCGCGCCCATGTCACGCGCGCCGACGTGATCGCGGTTGCCCCGATGGTGCTGCGCCACCGCCTGCGGCGAGATCCGCTGGATGAAACCGGTTCAACCACGCGCGTGGAGCGCGCGCTGGTGGACGTGACCTCGACGCCGGACGGCCATGCCGGCCGCGCCTGAGGCCCCTTCTCGGCGGCAGGCTGCGCCTGACCCGCGCGCCCGCTGGCAGGATGCGCTGCTGGCCGCAAGGTTGATCGCGGCCTGCGGTCCGCGCCTTGGCGGCATCCACCTGAAAGGCGGTTGCGGCCCGGTGCGCGATCTGTGGCTGGATGCGTTCCAATCCCTGTCCGGCGGACGGCCTGTCGTCCATATGCCCGCCAACATTGCATCCGACAGGCTGTGCGGCGGCATTGACCTCCAAGCGACCTTGGCTTGCGGGCAAGTGGTCGAGGATCGTGGACTTCTCGTGCGCGCCGATGGCGGCACGGTGCTGGTGATGGGAGCCGAACGGCTCGATGCGACCGCGTCGGCGGCGCTCTGCAAGGCGCTCGACACGGGCGTTGTCGAAAGCACGGCATCCGGCCATTCCACGCGAACGCAAGTCGCCTGCATTGCGCTTGACGAAGCAGCCGAGGACGAAATCGGTCTCGGCGCGGCCCTTGGCGGACGTCTCGCCATGGCGCTGCGTCTCGATGACATCGCATGGTCGGCGATCCGTCTTGAAACCAGCGCGATCGTGCCGGAACCCCCGCTCGATTGCGCTGCCGTCACGATCAGTGATTCATTGGTCCTGACCCTGATCAAGGCGGTTGGCGAGGAATCGCCGCGCCGTCTGACGCTGACCGTGTCACTGGCCAAGGCGATTGCCGCATTGGAGCGTCGCCCGTCGGCCACCCTGCGCGACGTGCTGACCGCGCTGCGCCTCGCCGGGCTGGAGGCAACCGAACAGGACCGGCACCCGGCAGACGAGCAATCGGGAGAAACCCCGCCGCCACCGCCACCGCCCTCCGCCGACGATGCGGGACAACGCGATGAGAGTGAGCCGCGCGATGTCCAGCCGCCGGATCTGATGGATGTCGCCGTTGCCGCCGCCGACATTGCAGGCATCACGCTGGATGCGCGCGCAGGGTCCACCGCGGCACGCCTGCCGGGCGCGCATGGGCGCTCCGGCGAAAAACGCAAGAACGCCCGGCGCGGCCGGGTGACCGGCGTGTTCGAGCGCCCGCCTTTTGCCGAAGCACGGCCCGACATCGCCGCGACCTTGCGCGCAGCCGTGCCTTGGCAGGCGATCCGCCGCGCGCAGCGCGCCCGTGACGGCTTGCCGGAAACCGGGCGCATCATCCTCAAGACGTCGGACTTCCGCTACCGCCATTATCAGGACAAGCGCGAAACCGCGATCATCTTTGCCGTCGATGCATCGGGCTCCACCGCCTTTGACCGGTTGGGCGAAGCCAAGGGTGCAATCGAACTGCTGCTGGCCGATTGCTATGCCGAGCGCCATCATGTGGGCCTCGTCTCCTTTCGCGGCCCGGGGGCGGACACGCTCCTGCAACCGACCCGTTCATTGGTCAGGGCGAAGCGCTGCCTTGAAGCGCTGCCCGGCGGTGGCGGCACGCCGCTTGCGGCTGGGCTGCGCCGCGCAACCGAACTGGCCGCCGCAGCACGCGCCAAAGGCCAGACGCCGCTGATGGTGTTCCTGTCGGACGGTTCGGGCAACATCGCTCTTGATGGTGCGCCCGGACGCGCCAAGGCAACCGAGGATGCGGTGGCTTCGGCGCGCGTGGCGGCCAGCCTGTCACTCAAATCCCTGTTCATCGACATTGGCCGCCGCGGCCAGACGCGCGGGCAATCCATTGCCGATGCCCTTCGCGCCGACTACGTGACCCTGCCTCACGCGTCCGCGCGCTCGATGTCGTCGCTGGTGAAGACACGGGTGACGGCGCTCACATCCGGGCGCGAACGGCGATGACGGATTGGCACATGCAAAGGCTGAATTCGCGCCTGATGGCTGACGATTGGCCAAACAGCGCGCACAGCACGCTTGTGGAGGCAGGCGGGATGCGCGTGCACGTGCAGCGCTTTGGCGCGGCGGACGGCGAACCTGTCGTGCTGGTCCATGGCACTGCGGCGTCCACCCATTCATTTGCCGCCTTGTGCGACGTGCTGGAACGGCTTCAGCCGGGCCGCTTCCACTTCACGCTGATCGATTTGCCCGGCCATGGCTACACGGAACCGCCGGCCGGGTTTCAACCGACTTTGCCCAATATGGCAACTGTTGCGGCGGCCGTATTCGACGCGCTCGGCCTTGATGGCGCGCTCGGCATCGGCCATTCCGCGGGCGGAGCGATCCTGCTCGACATCGCCCGGACGCGACCCGGTCTGCTCAGCCGTGTCATCACGTTGAATGCCGCGCTTGAACCCATGCGCGGCCACGCTTTTCTGTCGCCACTCGCCAAGGGGCTGTTCCTCAACCCGCTGACACCGCAAATGTTTGCCTGGCGGGCACGCTTCGGCGGCATGACGCGCATCCTGATGCGGGCGACGGGCTCCGTGCTCGATGAAGCCCAAATGGCCCGTTACCAGAAACTGCTGGAAGATCCGGCCCATGTACGTGGCGCGCTGGCCATGATGGCCAATTGGGATTTGCAGCCCTTGCAGGATGCGATGCCGATGATTGCAGCGCCGGTCACGCTGATCGCCGCCGAAGATGATTCCTTTGTGCCGGCCCGCGTCTCGCGTGAGGCGGCTCAGCGTCTGGCCAACGGCCATTTCACGCCGGTCGCGCTTGGCGGCCATCTCGTCCATGAGACCGACCCGGACCTGATCGCGGCTATGATTGTCGAGTGCGTGGCGCATGGCCCGATGGCTGACGTCTAACCTCCGCCGCGCCATGAGCCTTGCCGTTCTTCAAAGCGGGCGGCCCGCTTGAAGTGTCAGGTGGATTCGGGGGACAGTTGCCAACCAGCGACGTGTCTCAAGGTTCAAGACCGTGACTGAAGCTGCGGTCCTGACCCAAGGGCGGTCTTGCATCGCGGACTGCTTCCGCGCTAGCACTGCCGCGATGACATGCAACCGCGTTTCCAATCCGTGGTGGTGGCGGCAGCCTTGATGGCGGCCGGCGCTTTCACGTGACGTGACGCCACATTCGGATCAGGCCGCCGCTGATGAAGCCGGCGGCTCTTGTTTGCCGGTCTTGAACGGAAATCGGCACAACAAGGAACGGACCACATGCCCAGCACACAGACCGGCGCACTCGAAACCCACCAAACCAAGGGCGGCGTGACGGTTTCGCGCACGCGCCATGCGGTGGCTTATGACGGCGCGATCGAGCCTTGGGTGGACGGGCTGGACACGCGGCGCGGCGCGGTGTTTTCCTCCAACTATGAATATCCCGGCCGCTACACACGCTGGGACACGGCGATCATCGATCCGCCGCTCGCGATCACCGCCAAGGGCCGCGACATGGTGATCGAAGGCTTCGGCCCGCGGGGTGCGGTGCTGATTGCGATGCTCTCGCCCATACTTTGGGAGAGCAAGGATGCCGTTCTGACGGACGAGCAACCGAACAGGATAACGGTCAACGTGCCGCCACCATCTAGCATCGTGACGGAGGAGGAACGCTCGCGCGCCCCGTCGGTGTTCAGCGTGTTGCGCGAAATCGTGGAGTTTTTCCGCTCGCAGGGGGATGCGACGCTCGGCTTGTTCGGCGCCTTCGGCTACGACCTCTGCTTCCAGTTCGACCCGATCAGCTTCAAGACGCCGCGCCCGGACGATCACCGCGACCTGGTTCTGTTCCTCCCCGATGAAATTCTCGTCGTTGACCATTACGCAGCAAAGGCGTGGGTCGAGCGATATGATTTCGCGTCTGGCGGCCACAGCACCGCCGGGCTTGAGCGGGTGCAGGTCGAGGCGCCGTTCAAGGCGGCCGAGGCGCAGCCGCCGCGCGGCGACCACAACCCCGGCGACTATGCCAAGCTTGTCGATATCGCCAAGGAGAAGTTCAAACGCGGCGACCTGTTCGAGGTCGTGCCAGGCCAGACCTTCTATGAGCGCTGCATGTCCGCCCCGTCGGCAATCAGCCGCAGGCTGAAGGCGACAAACCCCTCGCCCTATTCCTTCTTCATCAATCTGGGTGAGGCCGAGTATCTCGTTGGCGCATCGCCGGAGATGTTCATCCGCGTCAACGGGCGCCGGGTGGAAACCTGCCCGATTTCGGGAACCATCAAGCGCGGACAGGATGCGATCGAGGACAGCGAGCAGATCCTGAAGCTGCTCAACTCGAAAAAAGACGAAGCCGAACTGACCATGTGCTCGGATGTTGACCGCAACGACAAGAGCCGCGTCTGCGAGCCGGGTTCGGTGCGCGTTATCGGGCGGCGGCAGATCGAGATGTATTCGCGCCTCATCCACACGGTTGACCACATTGAAGGCCGCTTGCGCCCGGACCGGGATGCGTTTGACGCTTTCCTCAGCCACGCCTGGGCGGTCACCGTCACCGGCGCGCCGAAGCTGTGGGCGATGCGCTTCATCGAGGAGCATGAGCGCTCACCGCGTGCCTGGTATGGCGGCGCCATCGGCATGGTGGGCTTCAATGGCGACATGAACACGGGCCTTACCTTGCGCACCGTCCGCATCAAGAATGGTGTCGCGGAAGTGCGCGCCGGGGCGACATTGCTTTACGACAGCGTGCCGGAGGAGGAGGAGGCCGAAACCGAATTGAAGGCATCGGCCATGCTTGCGGCGATCCGCGACGCGGCCAAACCCAATGCCGCCACCAGAGGCCGCGAAACGGCGCGGGTGGGCGAAGGGCGGCGCATCCTGCTCGTCGATCATGAGGACAGTTTCGTCCACACGCTCGCCAATTACTTCCGGCAAACGGGGGCCGAAGTGGTGACGGTGCGCTCACCTGTGCCGGATGAAGCATTCGCGCGCTACAAGCCCGATCTGGTGGTGTTGTCGCCCGGGCCCGGATCGCCGACCGACTTCAACTGTGCCGCCACCATCAAGGCGTCGCGCGCGCATAATCTGCCGGTTTTCGGTGTATGCCTCGGCTTGCAGGCGTTGGCCGAAACCTATGGCGGTGAATTGCGGCGGCTGGCCGTGCCGTTCCATGGCAAACCGTCGCGCATCCGTGTCACCCGCAATTCGATGCTGTTTTCCGGCCTGCCGGATGAAATCGCGGTCGGCCGCTACCATTCCATCTTCGCCGATGCGGTCAGGCTTCCGCGCGGCTTCGAAATCACGGCTGAAACCGATGACGGCGTGATCATGGCGATCGAGCACACAAGCGAGCCGGTCGCCGCGGTGCAGTTCCACCCCGAATCGATCATGACGCTCGGCCATGATGCGGGCATGCGCATCATCGAGAATGTGATGACGCATTTGAAGTGAGGCCCGTCATGGCGATCAGCCGCCTTGAAGCATTCGCCCTCGGCTCCCTGGTCACTGCACTGTTTGTCATGGGCCTGAAATTCATGGCCTGGCAGATGACGGGTTCGGTGGCGCTGCTGTCGGATGCGCTGGAGTCGATCGTCAACGTATTGGCTGCGGGCATTGCCTTCGGGTCGGTGCGCTATGCGCGAAAGCCGCCCGACGACACGCACCCCTTCGGGCATCACAAGGTTGAATATGTCTCCGCCGTCATCGAGGGGATGCTTGTGCTGCTGGCGGCCGGGCTCATCATGCACGCGGCTGGGAAGACGTTGCTTGCCGGTCCAGTGATCCCCGACCTGTCGGCGGCAGCCTATGGGGTGGTGATTGCCGGTGGTGCCATCAATGCCGCATTGGCGTTCGTCCTGATTCGTGAAGGGCGCGCGGCGCGTTCGCCTGCGCTTGTCGCAGACGGCATGCATGTCTGGGCCGATGTCCTGTCGTCGGCCGCCGTGCTGGCCGGCCTTGTGCTTGCGTCGGCCACCGGGCTTGCTTGGCTTGATCCGGCACTTGCCGGTTTAGTCGCCCTCAACATCCTGTGGCAAGGATGGAAGCTCATCTCATCCTCAGTCGATGGCCTGATGGACCACGCGGTGGACGCCGAGACACAGGCAAGCATCGAGGCCGCGATCAGCGCCGCGGGAGCGGGCGCACTTGGCGCGCATGATCTGAAGACGCGTGTTGCCGGGCGCGCCACCTTCATCGAGTTCCATCTGACGGTGGATGGGGCGATGCCGGTTGCGGCGAGCCATGCCATCTGCGACAGGCTGGAAGCGGCGCTCGCCGCCGCCGTGCCAAAGGCGCGCGTCACCATCCATGTCGAACCGGCCGGCGCAAAGCCGCATGGCCGCACCCTGACGCTTGCCCCGACAGGCGCGCGGGAGTAACCCTGTGGCAGACCGACCGGCCGGCGGGGTTTGAGCCTTGGACATCCGCACAATTCTTGCGCCCATCGGCCTCATCATGATGGCGCTCGCCGTTGCGATGCTGCCGCCCGCCCTTGTCGATTTCGCCGACAACCATGCGGACTGGCAGGTGTTCCTGGCGAGCGCCGCCACCACGGGCACGTTCGGCCTCGCGCTAGTGCTGGCGTTCAAAACCGATGGCGTGACGCTGTCGCGCAGGCAGGCGATCCTGTTTGTCGTGCTGGTGTGGGTCGTTGCGGCCGGGGTCGGCGGCCTGCCGTTCTACTTCTCCGCCTTGCCGCTGACCTTTGCCGAAGCCTATTTCGAGGCAATGTCGGGCCTGACAACAACCGGCGCAACCACATTCAGCGGCCTCGACACCATGCCGCCCGGGATCCTGCTTTGGCGCTCCATGTTGCACTGGATCGGCGGCATCGGCATCATCGTGCTGTCGATTTTCATCCTGCCGTTCCTGTCGGTTGGCGGACAGCAATTGTTCGCGCTGGAGTCTTCCGACAAATCCGACAAGCCGTTCGCGCGCTTCCGCGACTACGCGTCGAAGCTGCTGCAACTCTATGTGTTCCTCTCGCTCCTATGTGCCTTGACCTACATGCTCTTGGGCATGACGCCGTTCGAAGGCATCAACCACGCCATGGCGACGATCTCGACCGGCGGATTTTCGACATCGGATGGCTCGATGGGCCATTTCCAGAGCGAGCCGATCCTGTGGGCGGCCAGTTTCTTCATGCTGCTGGGCGGCCTGCCATTCGTGTTCATGCTGAAATTGCTGTCTCGCCAACGCGGCGAACTCGACCGGCAGATCGTGTATTTTTTGGTGACCATCCTGGTCAGCGGCATGGCCATCGCCATCCTGCTGCGGCTGACGGAGACGCCCTCGAACTATTCGCTGCTTGCGACCTCATTCTTCCACGTCATCTCCATCATCACGACGACCGGATTCGCCGCGGAAGACTACCTGATCTGGCCTTCCGCTGCGCTGGTGATGATCTTCTTCATCACATTTCTTGGCGGTTGCTCAGGCTCGACATCGGGCGGGCTGAAATTCTTCCGCATCTATCTCATAACCCATTCGCTGAAGACCGAATTGATGCAGGCGCTTTATCCCAATGCGGTCATCGCGACACGCTATGGGTCGCGGAGGCTCGATGCCGGAGTGTTCCGCGGCGCCTTGTTCTTTCTTGCAGCCTATTTGCTGAGCTTCATCATCGGGGCAGTCTTGCTGGCGCTGACCGGCGTCGATCTCGTCACGGCCATCAGCGGATCGATCACGGCGCTTGCCAATGTCGGCCCCGGCCTCGGCCCGATCATCGGCCCGGCGGGCAATTTCGTGCCGCTCAATGATTTCGCAAAATGGATCCTCTCGGCCCTGATGCTGCTCGGCCGCCTCGAAATCATCGCGGTGGTGCTGATTTTCACCCGCGCCTTCTGGCGGGGGTGACTGTCCGGCTGTGCAGGTGATTTCCCTTCGTGCTTCGAGGCTTCCCCGGATCAAGTCCGGGGTCGCACCTCAGCATGAAGGGAACGGGAGCACCTGATTTCCCTTCATGCTTCGAGGCTTCCTCGGATCAAGTCCGGGGTCGCACCTCAGCACGAAGGGAACGGGAGCACCTGATTTCCCTTCGTGCTTCGAGGCTTCCTCGGATCAAGTCCGGGGTCGCACCTCAGCACGAAGGGAACGGGAGCACCTGATTTCCCTTCGTGCTGAGGTGCGAGCGGAAGCGAGCCTCGAAGCACGAAGGGAAACATGAGTTCAAATGCATTTGAGATTGCCAAGCTCCTCGCACATGACTAATCTCGTGTGCATGTCCATGCTTTCCGCCCGCGCCCCCATCGCCGCCGCAGCCCTGCTGCCGCTGCTCGCGCTTGCGCTTAGGGGCGGTCGCCGGGTCTGATCTTCAGAGAGCGCCCGGCGGCCGGAGGGGCCGCAACTCGGCTCGCCCGCTCTCTTTACAAACCCGATCATTCCCCGCATGAGCCGCGCGACCGGATGTCGCTGACGGCCAGCCAAGCGAGCACACTGATGACACTCCATCGCATTCCCGCCGCCGCATCCGCCGGCATGCCTGACGCCCCGGCAAAGTATCAACCCTACAAGCCTGTCTCCTTGCCTGACCGGACGTGGCCGTCAAAGACCATCACCGCGCCGCCGATCTGGTGTTCGGTGGATCTGCGGGACGGCAATCAGGCGCTGATCGACCCGATGGGCCAGGAGCGCAAGGAGCGCATGTTCCGCCTGTTGCTGGACATGGGTTTCAAGGAGATCGAGATCGGTTTTCCGTCCGCCTCGCAGACGGATTTCGACTTCGCGCGCTGGTGCGTGGAGCAGGGCGGCGTGCCGGACGATGTATCGCTGCAAGTGCTTGTCCAGTGCCGTCCCGAACTCATCACACGCACCTTCGAAGCGTTGGAAGGCGCGAAGAACCCCATCGTGCATTTCTACAATTCAACCTCGGAATTGCAGCGCCGTGTGGTGTTCCAGCGCGATGTGAAAGGCATCAAGCAGATCGCGACGGATGCCGCCAAGCTGATCGCCGACATGGCGGCGAAAGCGGGCGGCGGATACCGCTTCGAGTACTCGCCCGAGAGCTTCACCGGGACGGAACTCGAAGTCGCGCTCGAAATCTGCAACGCCGTAACCGAGATCATCCAGCCGACGCCCGACAACAGGCTGATCCTCAACCTCCCCGCCACGGTGGAGATGTCGACGCCGAACATCCATGCCGACCAGATCGAGTGGATGAGCCGCAACCTCGACAAGCGCGATTGCGTGCTGATCTCGCTGCATCCGCACAATGACCGCGGCACCGGCATTGCCGCCACCGAACTGGGCTTGCTCGCCGGTGCCGACCGTGTCGAGGGCACGCTCCTCGGAAATGGCGAGCGCACGGGCAATGTCGATATCGTGACGCTGGCGCTGAACATGTACACGCAGGGCATCGACCCGAAGCTCGATTGCTCCGACTTGCCGCGCATCCGCGACGTGTTTGAGCATTGCAACCAGTTAAAAGTGCCGGAGCGCCACCCTTATGTGGGTGAACTCGTTTACACCGCCTTCTCCGGTTCGCATCAGGATGCCATCAACAAGGGCATGAAGGCGCGCGCGGTGGCCAACACGCCGCATTGGGAAGTGCCCTATCTGCCGATCGACCCGGAAGATGTCGGCCGCACCTATGAGGCGATCATCCGCATCAACTCGCAATCCGGCAAAGGAGGCATCGCCTACATCCTTCAGGCGGATTACGGCATCAACCTGCCGCGCAACTGGCAGGTCGCCTTCTCAAAGGTCGTGCAGCAGGTGACGGACACCGAAGGGCGCGAGCTTGTCTCGAAACGCATCCATGAGCTGTTCATCGAGACCTATGTCAACCAGCCGCAGCCACGCCTGACCTTCATTGACCATCACTCGGTGCCTGACCCGGAGCGGCCCGGCGCGCGCATTGTCGAGGCGCATATGTTGGATCGCGGGCGCGCCGTGACGATGAAGGGCCGCGGCACCGGCCCGATCGACGGGTTCGTCGATGCCCTGTCGGCCCATGTCGGCGTGCCGTTTTCGGTCGCGGATTACTCGGAGCACTCGCTCCAGCACGGCTCCAATGCGGCGGCGATCTGCTACATGGAACTGGAGCATGGGGCAGGCGCCACGGTTTTGGGCGCGGCGATCAACACCAACATCGTGACGGCGTCGCTGGAGGCGATCGTGTCTGCCGTCAACCGCATGCCGGGCGTGCGGATCGGCTGATCGTGGCGGAAATGCTTGGCCGCATCACGCTTCCTCAAGCACGGCTTGGCGGCGGAGAAGAGGGCGGGCCACACATCGTGCTGCTGCACGGCTTCGGCGGGTCAGCCACGCAATGGCGGCCGTTGATGACGCAACTGGCCGGAGCGGGAGCAAGCGTCACGGCGTTTGATCTGCCCGGCCACGGCGCTTCGCTGCCGCAAGGCGCGCAAGATGCACGGCGTTGCGCCGAGGCCGTGCTGCAAGCGCTTGCCGCGGCGGAACCCTTTCACCTTGCAGGGCATTCCTTCGGTGGTGCGGTTGCCGCGCTGATGGCAATCAACGCGCCGGAGAAAGTTGCGAGCCTGACGCTGCTTTCGCCAGGCGGGTTCGGACCGGAAATCGCCGCAACCGATCTTCGGGCATTCGGCGCGGCCACCAGTGATGGCGAGCTGGCGGGTGCGCTCCGAACCTTTTGTGCGCCGGGCTTTTCATGGCCTCCCGAAGCTCTTGCGGCCATGGCGGCGGAGCGCGCGCGGCCCGGGCAATCCACGGCGTTGGCAAGATTGGCAGATCTCATCCTGAAAGCGGATGGCACGCAAGGAACCTTGCCGCTCGCCCGCCTCGCGGCGTTGCAACTGCCGGTCACGCTGGTCTGGGGCAGGGCGGATCGCATTCTGCCGGTCCATCACGCCGAACTGTTTCCGGCGGCGCGCCGCGTGCTGCTCGATGGCGTCGGCCACATGCTGCATGCGGAAGCGCCGGATGCGGTGTTTGAGGCGATCACCCGGCAAGCCGGTGTGTGATCCGCCTCCCATCCAACCCTTTGCAACGCCGCCTCTTTCACCTTATGTTCAAGGCCTGTTAACCATGATGGGGATCACGGCCATGGCCGATGCCAGCCAGACCGCAAAGCCCGCTTCGAGCGTCATCCCGCTGGATGACGCGATCCGCGAGGCGCGCAGCTTCGCCGCTGACCGGGCTGACGTGGTGGTTGATCTGCGCGATGCGGCGCGCGCGCGCATCGAACTGCTTGCCGAAGAGCTTGGCCCCACCGTCCGTGCCGTGCCCGCCGATGACGACCAGTTTGATTTTGCCATTTCCTCTGGTCAAAATCCGCGCCTGTTCATTGATGCAACGACCCATGTCGCGCTCGGGCGCGACCGGATGACCTACCGTTTCGTGCGTGACACGCGGCTGGGCCGCGTCGTCATGGAAGAAAGCCGTGACCTGAAAACCGTCGCTGACAAGGTGACACGTTATGTGGCCGAACGGATTGTCGAAAAACGTCGTGCCGTCGATGGCGAGGTGACGTCGCTGCGCGGCGAGGCGGCCAGCCCTGCCAAACCGCAAGACGATGGCGTCAGCGATTTCGTGCTCGGGCTTGTCTGGTTCCTGATCGGTGCCGTCGCAGGGGCTGGCGGGCTCTACCTTGCCGTTTCAGGCGCTCTGACAGGCGGCTGACGGCTCAGGGTCATCTGCCCGATCACCTCAACCGAGCGCGCATCCTGCGACAGGCCGCGACGGACTGCGCTGATCGAAAAGCCGCCTGCCGGGTGTGGTTCAATCGTGATGTCGTTCCAGCTCGCCGCAGGGCGCGGCCCGCCCGGCATCTGGCCTGCAGCCGCGACGCCCAGCACGGGCACGTCGCCAGCCTGTGCTTTGATCCAGTTCAGCGTTTCAAGATGCGTGTGGCCGTGCAGGACCAGTTCCGCGCCCGCTCGCCGGATCACATTCTGGAACCGGGTGATGCCGAACAGCCGCTTGGAAGGCGTTGTCGCGCCGCGCACCGGCGGGTGGTGGATGAGGATGACCCGGCACAGGCCGGCTTCGCCGGTTCTTTCAAGCAGTGCTTCCAGTGCGGCGGCCTGCCGTTCCGAGAAATGTCCTGCGGCAATGAACGCCGGCGTCGCCCGCGCTGAATTGACGCCGATGATCGCGACCTTGTCCCGGACGCGAAGAGCCGGGAAGATTCTTGAACCGGCCGGACCGGAATCGCCGGTTATGTAAGGTCGCAATTCGCGCACGGTCTTCTTCAGGGCGCCAAGCACATAGGCATCATGGTTGCCTGGCACGAAGGTCACGTCGTGCGGTTCGCCAAGGCCGTCGAGCCAAAGGCGGCCGGCCTTGATCTCCTCGTCCAGCGACAGGTTCACGAGATCGCCGGTCACGGCGATGTGGTCGGGCGCGCTGGCCTCAATGTCATCGAGGATCAGGTTGAGCGCGGAATTGCCCATGGCTTTCGCCCGGTTGCGCCGCCAATTGAGATAGCCGGTGATGCGCTTCGACATCAGATCGCGCTTGCGGAAGCGCGGAAGCGGGCCAAGATGGATGTCGGAAAGATGCGCAAGACGGAACATTGTCGATGTGTAACCTGTCCGCTAAGCCCCGTCATCCCCGTCCTTGGGGGTTGGAACCGCCACCCGATGCCAAGCCTGTTTGCACGTGCGCGCCATGTCCTTTTCCACGCGCTGTTCCTCATCATCCGGCCGATGACATTGGGCGCGCAGGTGGCTGTGTTCAACGCCAAGGGCGAAGTGTTGCTGATCAAGACCGGCTATGTGGCGGGCTGGCAGTTTCCGGGCGGCGGTGTTGATGCCGGTGAAACGGTGGAGGCGGCCGCCATCCGCGAACTCGCCGAAGAGGCCGGTCATGTTCCGGCCGGGCCCTTGCAGCTATTTGGGGTTTACAAGAACACCAAGGCCAGCCCGCGCGACCATGTGGTGCTGTATCGATGCGACGCTTGCGTTGCGATTGAGGGCTTTGCCATCGATGGCCGCGAAATCATCGCCTGCGGCTTTTTTGATCCTCATGCGTTGCCTGATGATGTGACAGGGCCGACGCGACGCCGGCTGGCCGAAATGCTTGACGATGCGCCTTGCGATCCCTTCTGGTGATCGGCTGTCGCATGCCGCTCGGCCTTGCTGCCCTGCCTTGCAGTGATGCGGAGTGGCTGGTAGGTGGGCTTCATCGGGGAGCCACAATCCATGTCACGGCGAGAGCGACGATTGATCGGATGAGCGCAGGCGACTGGCCTGCTTGCCGAATCGCGCCCTTGTTGCATCCTTTCGCCTGATGGTTCCCCCATGTCTGCTTCCATGTCCGCCACCCATGTGATCGTGCCCGAATCGGCGCATGACCACGCACAGATCGAAACCTTGCATGCCGAGGCATTCGGGCCGGGGCGCTATGCGCGCGCGGCCTTCCGGCTGCGCGAACAGGGGCCGCACAGCCCCGCGCATTCCTTCGTCATCCGCGTTTCCGGCTACATGCGGGCGACCGTGCGGATGACGCCGCTGTGGATTGGAGAGACACCGTCGTGGCTGCTTGGCCCCCTTGCCGTGCAGCCGGGTTTTGCCGGGCAGGGCATGGGCAAGGCACTGCTGGCACATGCGCTGGCAAGTGTTGGCGAACCGGTGCTGCTGGTCGGCGACCCGCCCTATTACGGCCCGTTTGGATTTCTGCCGGTTTCACCGCAACGGGTGATCATGCCCGGACCGGTGGACCCGCGCCGCTTGCTGGTCGCCAAACTGGACGATGCGGCACGCGCCGCGCTTGTCGGCATGGTGCGCCACCGGCGCTTGACATGAGGCTGGATGGTGCGGCGACCGGTCTCCGGAACCGTCAGCGACCTTCGCGCCACCAAGCCGCGCCGAGCGCCACAAGCAACACGCCAAGGCCAAGGAAACCGGCGAACAGAGGCTGGCGGTTGACTGCGGTCAGCAACGAGTCTTGCGTGGGGCGCAGACCGATCCAATCATCGCCCGCCGCCGTGCGTCCGCGCACGGGCACGATGTTGGGCACCCGCACGCCTGAAGATGATGCCAGACGTATCACCGCGCCACCCGTTGCCTCCGCCAAAGGCTGCACAATTTCGGGCGTCGACGTCACGGCCTGGAACTCGGGCGAATCGGTCGCGCCGACATGGGCGAGCGTGGAGAGATCCTCGTTGCCGATCTGGAACAGGCCGGTCTCCGTCGTCTCCAGCCGCCCGCTGAAGCGGCCCTCCGCCGTTTCAACCAACGGCACCGTGATCTGCTCGCCCGATGGCGTCAGCACGGTTGCAGGTGCCGCGTCCTCGGCCATCGTCTGCCGCGTGATGACAAGCGCCTCGCCCTCCCCTTCGGCTGTCAGGCGCTCCTCCTCCAGTTCGGGCTGGCCCATCAGCCAGTGCGCGGTGCGCCTGTAGAGTTGCACATGCGGCCCGCCGCCTTCGAACCCGCGTGACCACAGCCAGCCATGATCTGACAACAGCAGCGCCACACGTCCCTCGCCAAAACGGTTCAACACCAGCAGGGGCGCGCCATCGACGCCGCTCATCACGGGAACACCGGTGACTTCGCCGACGGGTATTTGCCGGAACCAGCGGCTCCAGGCGGGCGGGGTCTGATCAGCGCCGTCGAGCCCGCGCGTCACAGGATGGCGGCGGCCAAGGTCCGTGAGTTCCGGGCGGAAGCCACGCTCGATCACATCCCCTGTCGGCATGGCAGGCAGCGCCGCATAAAGCGGCGTCGAGGCCAATGACAATTCGCCCGCATATTCCGGACCGGCGGCGACCAGAAGCGCTCCGCCCTCTTCAACGTAGCGGGCTATGTAATCGTAATAGAGCAGCGGCAGGACGTTCCTGTCCTGATAGCGGTCGAGGATGATGAGGTCGAAATCATTGATCTTCTCGACGAACAATTCACGCGTCGGGAAGGCGATCAGCGACAATTCGTTGATTGGCGTTCCATCCTGCTTTTCCGGTGGACGCAGGATGGTGAAGTGGACGAGGTCCACGTCGGCATCCGATTTCAACAGGTTGCGCCATGCCCGCTCGCCCGCATGCGGCTCGCCTGACACCAGCAAGACACGCAGATTTTCGCGGATGCCGTCAACGATGGCGATGGCGCGGTTGTTTGCAGGCGTGATCTCGCCATCGGCGGTTTCCACCTCGATCTCGATGATATTGCGGCCCGCGACCGGCGGCGTGATGGCGCTTGTCGTCACAGCGCCGGGCATCGCCTGTACTTCCGCAACCGGCTCGCCATTGATACGGATAGTGACATTGGCCGCCGCGCCATCGCCGCCTGCATCCTCAAACGCCCACGAGAAATCCAGCGGCTGGCCGACAAGGCCGAAACGCGGCGCGACCGTGAAGGACAGGCGCCGGTCACGCTCATCGGCACGGCCGGTAAGAAGCGTGTGCAAAGGGGCGTCAAAGCCAAGTTCGGCGGCGTTGGCCGGCGCATCATGCACCTGCCCGTCCGTGATGAGGACGGCACCGGCGAGGCGGGAGGGCGGCACATCGCGCAGCGCTTCGCCCAAGGCTTCAAACAAGCGCGTTTCGCCGCTTGCTGCCGAATTTGCGCTGTCCACCACGCGCGGCTCGAATTGCGGCATGCGCTGCAAGCGTTCCAGAATGCCGGAAAGCGCCGCATCCGTCTGCGCATCGCGCCCGTCAAACCGCTGGCTCTGGCTGCGGTCCACCACGATGGCGACCGTGCTTGGCAGCGGCTCGCGCTCCTCGCGCAGCAGGACGGGGTTGGCGGCGGCCAGCAGCAACGCCGCGCCTGCGCCAAGCCGGAACCAGCGCCCGCGCACACGGCGCAGGAACGCGAGCGCAGACAGCGCCAGCAGGGCGACGCCAAGCAGGATGAGCAACGTCTCGCCGATCAACGGATCGAAGGTGATGCTGTAGCTGTTCATCATTGCCCGAGCCGCTCCAGCAGCGCCGGCACATGCACTTGATCGGATTTGTAGTTCCCTGTCAGCATCACCATCATGATGTTGACGCCCGCCCGGTAGGCATAGAGCCGCTGCAACGGATCGTCCGGCACTGTGGCGTAAAGAGGCTCGCCGAATGCGTCTGCCGCCCATGCGCCGGCGAAATCATTGCCGGTGATCATGATTGGTGTGATGCCGTCGAGGGTCCGCACCGGGCGGGATGGCTGGTCGCCGACCGGCGCATTGGCGGCTTCCACCCAAAGCGGCGATCCGCGGTAGCGGCCGGGAAACTCCGTCAGGATGAAAAAGGACTTGGTCAGCACATGGTCCTGCGGGACGGGCTCCAAGGGCGGAATGTTCATCCCCGCCAGCATGTCGCGCAGCCGCCGCGTTGCGGGCGATGCGTTCGGGTCAAGGCCGGAGGTCAACTGGTCGCGCGTGTCGAACAGCACGGTTCCGCCGTTTTTCATATAGGCATCGATGCGTTGCAGCGCTGCGGCGGACGGTGCCGGGCTGTCCGGATCGATGGGCCAGTAGATCAGCGGATAGAAGGCCAGTTCATCGGTTTCCGGATTGACGGCCATCGGCGCGCCCGGCTCCAGGGCGGTGCGGCTTGCGAGGTAATCCGAAAGCCCGCGAATGCCCGCTTCGGTCGTTTCGTCAATGATCGCGTTGCCCGTCAGCACATAGGCGATCCGCGTCTGGCTGATCGCCTCGATCGCCGCCAGTTCATCGATTTCTGTCACCTGAGCAGCCGGAGCGTTGTCCGTGCTTTGCGCGCGCGCATGGTCAATCCCGGAGACCGAGCCGCCCGCGACAAACAGGCCCAATGCCGCCGACGCCGCCACGCGGCGCGGCGCGCGCGCTGCGCCCCTCAATGCCCCCGACATCCACAGCACCGCCAGCGCATCGAGCAGAAGGAGCAACAGGCCCCCGGCGAACAACGGCCCCCGCAGATCGGTTTCGGCCGTGTCGGCATAGGCCGCGCGCGTCAAGGTTGGCCAATCCGCACCGGGTTCGAGCGGTGCAAAGCGGGTGTCGGCGGCAAACAGGTTCATGGCACGGAATCCATCGGCGACGCCATAAAGGCCGGGGGGATTTTCAAATGAGACAGGCGTTTCTGCTTCGGCGGGCTTGGCCGTTGCGGGCGGCTGGCCAAGGCGGCCTTGCGCATCCAGCGTGCGCAGCGGAGCCAGTGTTCCGCCCGCCGCATCGCCTCCGCTTCCCGCGGCCGATGACAGGCGCACGAGGCGGCGCAGCATGTCAACAAAGCTGCCCGAAATCGGCAGGTTCGACCAGACGGCATCCGACCCGACATGGAACAACGCAACCGTGCCGCGTTCGAGCGTGCGCCCGGTCACGAGCGGCGTGCCGTCGGTCAGGCTCGCCCAGGTGCGTTCCGGCGTCGAAATGTCCGGCTCGGCCAGAACCTGCCGCCTGACGCTGACATCCTGCGGGGCGGGCAAACCTGCGAACGGGCCAACGGCCGGAAAGGCGGCGATGGGCTGTGGCTCATTCCACGACAATGCGCCATCCAAAGCCCGTTCGCCGCTGCGCAGGCGCACCGGCAGGAGCGCGTCATCGCCACTTTCCGTTGCTGCAAGCCGCGGACCGGCGAAGCGGATCAGCATGCCGCCATCCTCGACCCAGCCTTGGAGACGCGTCCGCGCCGCCTCCGGCATGACGCCGACATCGGCCAGCACCACAACCGACGGCCGGTCATCGAGCGCCTGTGCAATCACCGCCTCCAGATCATCGCCTTCGGGCTCCACAATGTCGGCGAAGGGAAGAAGCGCCTGCCGGATATAGTGGAGCGGCGCGAGCAAGGGCTGCGCGCCATCTGCCGTTGCGGCGGCCACAAGCGCGACGCGCCGCCGGCCAGACGTTGAATCGAGCAGGCGCACAGCACCGGCCTGCGGTGTGGCATCAATGGCGATGCTGGCGATGGCGTTGCGCAACTCAAATGGCAGTTCGATGCGTGCCTCGCCCGTATCTTCGCCGGCGGCAAATGTCAGCGGTGCGGAGGCGATTGGCCGGCTGCGGCTGTCGAAGGCCGTCACGTTCATCACCGCCGCCTCCATCTGGGACGGATCGCGTGCGGCTGCAACAACCATCGCGTCCGCGCCATTGTCCGTGCCGGTCAGCGCCAATGCGCGGCGCTCCGCGGGAGAAAACAGCGTGACGGATGAGAACACGGTCGCGTCGGGCGTCGGCAACGGGTTCGCCGCCGCCAGTCCATCCGAGAGGAGGGCGAGCGAGACGCCGCCGCTTGCCGCGAGGTCGCGGGCACCCTCGGTCAACCGGGCAAGCGCAAGGTTGCGGTCGGACGAGACGGGTTCGGGCTGCGCCGCCTCCAGCCGCTCCAGCGCCGCTTCTGTCTCGAACGGACCGATTTCGGCATTGGGCGCCATGGCGGAAAACGCCATCAGCACCGGTTGCCCGCGCTCGCCCGCATCCTCGATCAGCCCGCGCGCCGTGATCTGGCGGGCATCCCAGTCCGGCCCGCTGATCCAGCTGTTGTCGATGAGGAGCGCAACCGGGCCGTCTCCGGTGGACAGATCGGCCTGCGGGTTCAGCATCGGCCGCGCCAGGGCAAGAATGAGCAGCGAGGCCAGCGCCAAGCGCAGAAGCGTCAGCCACCATGGGCTCTTGTGCGGTGTTTCATCCTTGCGGATGATGCGCATGAGGATTTTCAGCGGCGGGAATGTCTCTGTTTCCGGGCGCGGCGGGGTGAGACGCAACAGCCACCAGATCGCCGGAAGGACGATGAAACCAGCCAGAACCAACGGCGCGCCAAAGCCGATCATGCCGACCCCTCGCCTGACAAAAGCCCGAACAGCCGGACCAGGGCGGCGGACGCCAGCGCATCGGTATGCGTGACGGTGTGCGTCCAGCCGCGCGTCTGCGCGAAGCGCGACAGGGCCTCGCGGCGCGCCAGATAGAGCGCGCGATATTCCGCCGCGATCGTCTCGGCGCGCCCTGCCGTCAGCTTCTCGCCGGTCTCCGGATCCAGAAACTCGGTCCGACCGGCATAGGGAAAGCTTTCCTCGACCGGATCGGCCACTTCGACGAAATGCACACGCGTTCCGCGTGCCGCGAGCGGCGCGAAACGCGCCTCGATCGCTTCCGGCTCATCCAGAAAATCGCTGACGATCACCAGATCGCTCGCCCCGCCGACATGGCTAAGGTCCGGCTGATCGGCGAGCGCGGTTTCACCGTAGAGGCTGGCGGCAAGGCGTTCTGCCCCAAGCCGCGAGGCGGTCGGCGCAAAAGCGCCGGGATAGGCAATGCGCTCGCCGGAGCGGGACAGCAACTCGGCCAAGGCGAGCACGATCACGAGCGCGCGCGATTCCTTCGAGATGGTCGCGCCCCGCGACTGGAACAGCATCGACGGTGACGGATCGGCCCAAAGCCAGACCGTGTGCGCCGCCTGCCATTCAAGGTCGCGCACATAGATGTGCTCGTCGCGCGCCGAGCGCCGCCAGTCGATACGGGCGACGGTTTCGCCTGGCGCATAAGGCCGGTATTGCCAGAATTCCTCGCCGATGCCGCGCCGCCTTCGGCCATGCCAGCCCGGCGTGATGATGTTGGCGATGCGGCGCGCTTCAACCAGAAGATCAGGCAGCAACGCGGCGCGCGCGCGCGACCGGGCGAGAACCGTCGCGCGGTCTCCCCGCTGGACGCGTGCGCCCAGCGCCGTCATGCGCGCTTGTCCAGACCAGCCACAAGCCGCGCGATGACATCGGCGACCTTCACGCCTTCGGCACGCGCTGCAAATGTCAGCGCCATGCGGTGCTGCAACACAGGCTCGGCGAGCGCCCGCACATCGTCCACCGAAGGTGCCAGACGCCCGTCGGCCAGCGCGCGGCCGCGCACGCACAGCATCATCGCCTGGCCGGCGCGCGGGCCGGGACCCCACGCCACCTGCCGGTCGACATCACTATTGCCGTGGCCGGGGCGGGCGGAGCGGACCAGCGTCAGGATCGATTCCACGACGCTTTCCGGGACGGGCATCCGGCGCACCAGCGACTGGATTTCGGAAAGCCGGGCCGCATCGATCACCTTGGCAGCCTTGGCCCCTGACGAGCCCGTCGTGTCGAGCAGCACGCGGCGTTCCGCGTCGAGCGCCGGATAGCGCACGTCGATCTGCATCAGGAAGCGGTCAAGCTGGGCTTCCGGCAGCGGGTAGGTGCCTTCCTGCTCCAGGGGGTTTTGCGTGGCCAGCACGTGGAACGGCTTCGGCAGGTCATGGCTTTGGCCGGCAACCGTGACGTGGTACTCCTGCATCGCCTGCAACAGCGCCGATTGCGTGCGCGGCGAGGCGCGGTTGATCTCGTCGGCCATCAGCAATTGCGTGAAGATCGGCCCCTTGATGAAGCGGAACGAGCGCTTGCCGTCCGCTGCCTGTTCAAGCACTTCTGAGCCGAGAATATCCGGCGGCATCAGGTCGGGCGTGAACTGGATGCGGCTTGCACCAAGCCCGAGCACGGTGCCCAGCGTGTCGACAAGCTTCGTCTTGGCGAGGCCTGGCACGCCGACGAGCAGTACATGGCCGCCTGCGAGAATCGCGGCGAGCGTGCGCTCGACCACCTCTTCCTGCCCGAAGATCACCGTGCCGATGGCGGATTTGACGCTCTTGAGCGTGTCGAGTGCGGCCTCTGCCTCTGCGACCAACTTCGATTCGTCTGTCTTGTCGGTGCGGGTGTGGGCGCTCATGGGTGCTCCTTGACGGCGGGTCGCCCCGCATGATGCGAAATTTGCGGCGCGGCGGAATCATGCGCCCGCCTTTCAAGGGTAGGGGACATGACCCCGCTGACAAGCAACCCAAGAGTGACTATTTCGTGACCAGCTGTTCTACCAATGAATTGCGCGTGACGACGACGGATCAGGGTTTCTTGCGATGACAGCACCGGACACAACCGGATTGGCCGCGATGATCAGCCTTGCGCATGGCGGGACGGCGGGTGGCCCGCGCCGCATCCCGCCTGTCGAGCGCTGGAACCCGCCTTTTTGCGGCGACATCGACATGGAAATCCGCCGTGACGGCACATGGTTTTACTGCGGCACGCCGATCGGCCGGCCGGCCATGGTGGAATTGTTCGCCTCCGTCCTGCGCAAGGATGAGGACGGCAAAACCTACCTCGTCACCCCGGTGGAAAAGGTCGGCATACGGGTTGAGGACGCGCATTTCACCATCGTCGACATCGATGTCAGCGGCGCGGGCGGGAGCCAGGTCATCACGGCGCGCACCAATGTCGGCGATGTCGTGGCAGTCGGGCCGGAGCATGCGCTGCGCTTCGATGTCGAGCCGGAACATGGCGGGTTGAAGCCCTATCTGCATGTACGCGGGCGGCTGGAAGGACTGTTCACGCGCGCGGCGATGCATGCATTGATCGCCGCAGGCGAAGAGATCACGCTGGACGGGCGGATGATGTTCGCCATCCGCTCCGGCGGCGCGGTGTTTCCCGTCATGGCCGCCGATGAACTTGCGCGCATGGTGGCCGCGTGAGCCCTCTGATCGAAACATTGTGCTCGGGCTTCGCCCGCCCCTTCGACCCGGCATTGGAGGATGGCGATTTCCGTCTCAACCCCGGAACGCGCGACCTGCTGGTGCGGCCCGGCCTGCGCGATGCCGCCGTGTTGATCGCGGTGACGGATGATGCAACCGAACCGCGCGTCATTCTTACCAAGCGCAGCGCCAATTTGCGCAAGCACACGGGACAGATCGCCTTTCCCGGCGGCGGCATCGATGCCGATGATGACGGGCCGGTCGCCGCCGCCCTGCGCGAGGCCGAGGAGGAAATCGGCTTGCCGCGCGCCGTCCCCCGCCCGCTTGGCATTTTGCCTGACTACATCACCGGCAGCGGCTATCGGGTGCGGCCGGTCGTGGCGCTGGTGCCTGGCGGAATTGCGCTGCGCCCCAACCCTGACGAGGTGGAGGATGCCTTTCATGTGCCGCTGTCTTTTATGGTCAACCCGGCCAATCATCTGCGCGCCAGCCGCGTATGGCAGGGCCATGAACGGTTCTATTACGAGATGCCCTATGGTCCGCACATGATCTGGGGTGTCACCGCCGGGATCATCCGCGCGCTTTACGAGCGGGTGTTCCAGTGAGCGGTGTGCGATTGGACGCCGCGCGCGCGCCGTTTCTTGCTGATCCGGCGGTGCGGGCTCTTTTTGAGGCCCTCAATGCCGATGGCGAGGAAACGCGCATCGTCGGCGGCGCCGTGCGCAATGTGCTGATGGGCAAGGCCGCCGGCGACATTGATTTTGCAACGACTTGCCTGCCAGAGCAGGCGATGCTGCGTGTCGAAATGGCGGGCTTCAAGGCGGTGCCGACAGGCATCGAACATGGCACGGTTACGGCTGTCCGGGACGGTCGCGGTTTCGAGATCACCACCTTGCGCGCCGACATTGCAACCGACGGCCGCCACGCGACGGTGCGTTTCGGGCGCGACTGGGCGGAGGATGCGGCGCGGCGCGACTTCACGATCAATGCCCTTGCCTGCGATTCAGAGGGCGATGTGCATGACTTCCATGGCGGCCTTGCCGATATCGAGACCCGGACGATCCGCTTCATCGGCGATGCGGAGACACGCATCCGCGAGGATCATCTGCGTGCCCTGCGGTTCTACCGGTTCTTTGCATGGCACGGGCAGGGGCGGCCCGATGCCGACGGCATCCGCGCGACGGCAAAACTCAAATCCGGTGTGAACCGCCTTTCGGCGGAGCGTGTTTGGTCCGAGATGAAGAAGTTGCTCGCCGCGCCTGATCCGGCGCGCGCGCTGCTTTGGATGCGGCAGGTCGGTGTGCTGGGCGAGGTGCTGCCCGAGACGATCAACTGGGGCATTGACGCCATTCCCGGCATCATCGCCGCCGAACAGGCGCTTGGCTGGGCGCCGGACCCGCTGCTGCGGCTTGCAGCCATCACGCCGGATGATCCGGCACGGCGTGCAGCGATGGCCGCCCGGCTGAAGATGGCCAATGCCGAAGGCGCACGGCTGACGGTGCAGGCAATGGTTGCTGCGATCCCGCCCAACACGGCCGAAACCGCGGTGGCCCGGCTCCTCTACTTTGGCGATGTGCAGGCGATCCGTGACCGGCTGCGCCTTGCTCTGGCTGCCAAGCGTGTAAAGGCTGCCGCGGGTGACACCGAAGCCATGGGCGATGCCGCGCGGTTCTTCACGCTTCTGCGTTTTGCAGATACGTGGACCCGTCCGGTGTTTCCAGTCACGGGCCGTGACTTGAAAGCCCTCGGCATGATCGAAGGCCCGGAGATAGGCGCGCGGCTGAAGGAACTTGAACTGTGCTGGGTGGAAAGCGGCTTCCGGCTGACGAAGGCGGAGTTGTTGGACCGGGTCTGAATGGGCAGTTCAGTTCAACCCGGCCATTTCACCACGGGCGGCATGGATGACAGGATCGATGCGACATTGCCGCCGGTCTTCAGGCCGAAAATCGTGCCGCGATCATAAAGCAGGTTGTATTCGACATAGCGCCCGCGGCGGATCAATTGCTCGTCCCGCGTCGCATCGTCATAGGGTTTGGCCCAATTGGCGCGCACGATCTTGGGGTAGATGTCGGCGAAGCTGCGCCCAACATCCTGCGTGAATGCGAAATCCGCTTCCCATCCGCCCGAGCCATCGGCCAATGCTTCGCCTTTTGCGTTGCCTGAGTGCAGATAGTCGTAGAATATCCCGCCAATGCCGCGCGGTTCATC
>JALOTE010000080.1 GCA_025458045.1 Rhizobiaceae bacterium | reverse complement strand
GGGCGGCACGCTGATGGATGAGCGTGACATCGAGCGCATTGAGAAGGCGGGCGTGCAGTCGGTGAAAATCCGCTCGGCGCTCACCTGCGAAGTGCGAGGCGGCGTCTGCGCGGTCTGCTATGGCCGCGACCTGGCGCGCGGCACGCCGGTCAACATGGGCGAGGCCGTCGGCGTCATCGCGGCGCAGTCCATCGGCGAGCCGGGCACACAGCTCACCATGCGCACCTTCCACATGGGCGGCGCGGCGCAGGTCGTCGACTCGTCGTTCATCGAGGCGGCGTTCGAGGGCACGGCGAAGCTGCGCAACCGCAACGTGGTCCGCAATTCGGCAGGCCAACTCATCACCATGGGCCGCAACATGGCCGTCGTCATCGTCGACGAGAAGGGCGAGGAGCGCGCGGTTCACCGCGTCACCTATGGCTCGACGGTGTTTGTCGATGACGGCGACGTGATCAAGCGCGGGCAGCGCCTGGCGGAGTGGGACCCCTACACCCGCCCGATCATGACCGAGGTTGCCGGCAAGATCGGCTATGAGGATCTGGTCGACTCGGTGTCGGTTGAAGAAACCGCAGACGAGGCGACCGGCATCACCAAGCGCATCGTCATCGACTGGCGCGCCACGCCGCGCGGTGCAGGTCTCAAGCCCGCGCTCATCATCATCGACGAGAAGGGCAAGGTCGCCAAGCTGGAACGCGGCGGAGACGCGCGCTTCCAATTGTCACCGCAAACCATCCTGTCGGTGGAGCCAGGCGCGACTGTCAGCCCCGGCGATGTCATCGGCCGCATTCCCTTGGAAAGCGCCCGCACCAAGGACATCACCGGCGGTCTGCCGCGCGTTGCCGAACTGTTTGAAGCCCGCCGTCCGAAAGATCACGCGATCATCGCGGAAATCGCCGGCACGGTGCGCATCGGACGCGATTACAAGAACAAGCGCCGCATCGTGATCGAGCCGTTGGAAGATGGCGTCGAGCCGGTGGAATACCTCATCCCGAAATCGAAGCCGTTCCACTTGCAGAATGGCGACGTGATCGAGAAGGGCGACTACATCATCGACGGCAATCCGGCCCCGCATGACATTCTGGCCATCAAGGGTGTCGAGGCGCTGGCGTCCTACCTCGTTGACGAGGTGCAGGAGGTCTACCGTCTTCAAGGCGTTCTGATCAACGACAAGCACATCGAGGTGATCGTCCGCCAGATGCTGCAGAAGGTCGAGATCAAGGATGGCGGCGAGTCGGGCTATATCGAAGGCGACGCGGTGGACCGCATCGAGTTTGACGAGGTCAATGAGCGCCTGATCGAGGACGGCAAGAAGCCGGCCGTCGGCGAGCCGGTGCTGCTTGGCATCACCAAAGCCTCGCTGCAAACCCCGTCCTTCATCTCGGCCGCCTCCTTCCAGGAGACGACGAAAGTGCTGACGGAAGCTGCGGTGGCCGGCAAGGTCGACACGCTGCAAGGCCTGAAGGAAAACGTCATCGTCGGCCGTCTCATCCCGGCCGGCACCGGCGGCCAGATCACCCGCATCCGCCGCATCGCCTCGGCGCGTGACGCGCTGATCATCGACGAGCGCCGCAAGACGGCTGAGGCGTCGGCACAGGCAGCGATCGCCGACCTTTCAACGGCCGACGCCGCCGAGTGAGCGACGGCACTGCAGTGACAAGGGCCGCCGGAGTGATCCGGCGGCCTTTCTTTGTTTCAATTTCAGTTGAACGGCAAAGTTGATTGGCAACATATGCTTCGTCCTTCGAGGTTTTTTCCCTTCCCGCTGAGGTGCGACCCTCGGACTTGATCCAAGGGGAGCCTCGAAGCACGAGGGAAAAAGCACCTCAGGATGAAGCACAGGTGCATGGCCGTCGCAGTCACCTATGTTTACCCAGCGAACCTTATGATCGCGACCTCGCCCTCCAGCGCGCCTTGATAGGCGGAGATGTGCGGCTCTTCTTCCGGCTCCTCGTCGATGAGGCCGATCTGATCGAGCTCGGCTTCGACAAAGCCCTCGTCGGCAAGGCTTTCCAGTGTTTTGCGTACGGCCGAATCCTCGTCCGGCGCGGCCAGCATCACATGGACTGGCAGGGGCTCTTCGCCCGCCGTCTCCCAAACGCGGCCAATGATAATGAAGATTGTCGGTTCCGAATCGTCAGCCATGCGTGCCTGCCCTGCAAAATTGCGTGCGATCAAGCGATGCTAGACGAGCGCCGCCATGGCTGCGATAGCTCTGATCATGAAATGCGAGCAATTCCTGCAAAGAATGTGCAGCGCCCGCGCAACTTTTTGCGAAACGGCGCGCACGCCGTTCGACCGGTGCGCGCTGGACTGGGGCGGCATGGCATTTTTTGCCTGCAAAGCCTTGACGTTGCCGGACTCACTCTGTATTCGCCGCCCCACTGATCCGATGTGAGGCATCGAGATCGCAGCGTCTTGCAGCGAACCAGCGGCCTCAAACACGGATTGCGACGACCGAAACGCTATAGCAGACGCATGAGGCCACTGGGCCTCCTATGCTTGACCGGGCAGGCTTCCCTGATGGGGCGGCCATATGCCCGATTGTTGTTTGGCATGACAGTCGGACAGATTGCAGAACCCGCGGACAGGCGTCCGCGCCGAATGTGGAACAAGGGAAGGCGTGAATGCCCACCATCAACCAGCTCATCCGCAAGCCGCGTCAGGCTCCGGTCAAACGCAACAAGGTTCCGGCGCTCCAGCAGAACCCGCAAAAGCGTGGCGTTTGCACCCGCGTCTACACGACGACCCCGAAGAAGCCGAACTCGGCACTCCGCAAGGTTGCCAAGATTCGTCTGGTGAATGGCTTTGAGGTTATCGGTTACATCCCGGGCGAAGGTCACAACCTTCAAGAGCACTCGGTTGTCATGATCCGCGGCGGCCGCGTGAAGGACTTGCCGGGTGTGCGCTACCACATCATCCGCGGCGTGCTCGACACGCAGGGCGTGAAAAACCGCAAGCAGCGCCGTTCGAAATACGGCGCGAAGCGTCCGAAGTAAGATTGTTTGCGGCCTGCGCGCGCCCTGCGCCGCGGCCGGTCAGGTGAGAGACGAGAAGACATGTCACGACGTCACAGTGCCGAGAAACGCGAGATCAACCCGGATCCCAAGTTTGGTGATCTGGTGCTTTCGAAGTTCATGAACGCCATCATGTATGACGGCAAGAAATCGGTTGCCGAAACAATCGTATATGGCGCTTTCGACAAGGTGCGCGACCGCTCCAAGCAGGACCCCATCGTGCTGTTCCACCAGGCGATCGGCAATGTGGCGCCGCATCTCGAAGTGCGCTCGCGCCGTGTCGGCGGCGCAACCTATCAGGTTCCCGTCGATGTCCGCCCGGAGCGCCGCCAGGCTCTTGCGATCCGTTGGATCATCGCCGCCGCCCGCAAGCGCAACGAGACGACCATGATCGACCGCTTGTCGGGCGAATTGATGGATGCCGCGAACAACCGCGGAACCGCCGTCAAGAAGCGTGAAGACACGCACCGCATGGCCGACGCCAACCGCGCCTTCTCGCATTATCGCTGGTAACGGCGCGTCACCCGCAATTCTGAGGCATCCTCCCATGGCCCGCGAATACAAAATCGAAGACTATCGCAACTTCGGCATCATGGCGCATATCGACGCCGGCAAGACGACGACGACCGAGCGCATCCTGTACTACACGGGCAAGTCGCACAAGATCGGCGAAGTCCATGACGGCGCGGCCACGATGGACTGGATGGAGCAGGAGCAGGAACGCGGGATCACCATCACGTCCGCCGCCACCACGACCTTCTGGAAAGGCCGTGACGGCAAGATGCGCCGTTTCAACATCATCGACACGCCGGGCCACGTCGACTTCACCATTGAAGTCGAGCGCTCGCTGCGGGTGCTTGACGGCGCGGTCGCGCTGCTCGATGCCAATGCCGGCGTCGAGCCGCAGACGGAAACTGTCTGGCGTCAGGCCGACAAATACAACGTGCCGCGCATGATCTTCTGCAACAAGATGGACAAGATCGGCGCAGACTTCTACCGCTCGGTCGAGATGATCAAATCGCGCCTCGGCGCGACGCCGGTTGTTGTCCAGCTGCCGATTGGCGCAGAAAACGAGTTCAAAGGCGTCGTCGATCTGATCGAGATGAATGCCCTCGTCTGGCGCGATGAATCGCTCGGCGCCGCTTGGGATGTCGTCGAAATCCCGGCTGACTTGAAAGACAAGGCCGCCCAGTGGCGCGAGAAGATGATCGAGACCGCGGTCGAGATCGACGAAGAAGCCACGATGAATTATCTCGAAGGCGTCATGCCGACGAACGACCAGTTGCGCGCTTTGATCCGTCGCGGCACCATCGACGTGAAGTTTTTCCCGATGTTCTGCGGCTCGGCCTTCAAGAACAAGGGCGTTCAGCCGTTGCTCGACGGCGTGGTTGAGTTCTTGCCGTCACCGATCGACATCCCGTCGATCAAGGGGATCGACGCAAAGACCGAAGCCGAGATCGTCCGCAAGGCCGACGATGCAGAGCCTCTGTCGATGCTCGCTTTCAAGATCATGAACGACCCGTTCGTCGGCTCGCTCACCTTCTGCCGCATCTATTCCGGCAAGCTGGAAAAAGGCTCGGGCGTCCTCAACACCGTGAAAGACAAGCGCGAGCGCATTGGCCGCATGTTGCAGATGCACTCCAACAGCCGCGAAGACATCGAGGAAGCCTTCGCAGGTGACATCGTCGCGCTCGCGGGCTTGAAGGAAGTGACGACCGGCGACACGCTGTGTGATCCGCTCAAGCCTGTCATCCTTGAGCGCATGGAATTCCCGGAGCCGGTCATCCAGATCGCCATCGAGCCGAAGTCGAAGGGCGACCAGGAGAAGATGGGCCTCGCGCTCAACCGTCTCGCCCAGGAAGATCCGTCCTTCCGCGTCAAGACCGACGAGGAATCAGGCCAGACGATCATTGCCGGCATGGGCGAACTGCACCTCGACATCATCGTCGACCGCATGCGCCGCGAGTTCAAGGTCGAAGCCAACATCGGCGCGCCGCAGGTTGCGTATCGTGAGACCATCACGCGCGCCTATGAGGCCGACTACACGCACAAGAAGCAGACCGGCGGCTCCGGCCAGTTCGCCCGTGTGAAGATCCAGTTCGAGCCGAACCCGGATTCTGAAGAGTTCGTATTCGAATCGAAGATCGTCGGCGGCTCGGTTCCCAAGGAATATGTGCCGGGTGTCCAGAAGGGCATCGAAAGCGTGCTCAATTCCGGACCGCTCGCCGGGTTCCCGATGCTCGGCATCAAGGCGACACTCATCGACGGCGCCTATCACGATGTCGACTCGTCGGTTCTGGCGTTTGAGATCGCATCGCGCGCCTGCTTCCGTGAAAGCGCCAACAAGCTGGGCGCCCAGCTTCTCGAACCGATCATGAAGGTCGAGGTGGTGACGCCGGAAGATTATGTCGGTTCGGTCATCGGTGATCTGAACGCACGCCGCGGGCAGATCCAGGGGCAGGAAGCGCGCGGCATCGCCGTGGTGATCAACGCCTTCGTGCCGCTGGCCAACATGTTCAAATATGTCGACAACCTGCGCTCGATGTCACAGGGCCGCGCCCAATACACGATGCAGTTTGACCATTACGAGGCCGTGCCGAACCACGTCTCGGACGAGATCATCAAGAAATACGCTTAATTCCAAAGAGTTAAGCCGCGAACTTCAAGAGCTGCCCTAGGGCAGGACGAACGGAGAAATGAGATGGGTAAGGCCAAGTTTGAACGCAACAAGCCGCACTGCAACATCGGCACGATCGGCCACGTTGACCACGGCAAGACGACGCTGACGGCGGCGATCACCAAGTATTTCGGTGAGTTCCGCGCCTATGACCAGATCGACGCGGCTCCGGAAGAGCGCGCCCGTGGCATCACCATCTCGACCGCTCACGTCGAGTATGAGACCGCGAACCGTCACTATGCCCACGTCGACTGCCCGGGCCACGCCGACTACGTGAAGAACATGATCACCGGTGCCGCGCAGATGGATGGCGCGATCCTCGTCTGCTCGGCCGCCGACGGCCCGATGCCGCAGACCCGCGAGCACATCCTGCTCGCCCGTCAGGTCGGCGTTCCGTCGCTCGTCGTGTTCATGAACAAGGTCGACCAGGTTGACGACCCGGAATTGCTCGAACTCGTCGAGATGGAGCTCCGCGAGCTGCTTTCGTCGTACGAATTTCCGGGCGACGATATCCCCATCATCAAGGGCTCGGCCCTGCACGCGATGAACGGCACCAACAAGGAAATCGGCGAAGACGCGATCCGCGCGCTGATGGCCGCTGTTGACAGCTACATCCCGCAACCGGAGCGCGCTATTGACCAGCCGTTCCTGATGCCGATCGAGGACGTGTTCTCGATCTCGGGTCGCGGCACCGTCGTGACCGGCCGCGTCGAGCGCGGCATTGTCAAAGTCGGTGACGAACTCGAAATCGTCGGCATCAAGCCGACCGTCAAGACGACCTGCACCGGCGTCGAGATGTTCCGCAAGCTGCTCGATCAGGGTCAGGCCGGCGACAACATCGGCGCGCTGATCCGCGGTATCGACCGTGCGAACGTCGAGCGCGGCCAGGTTCTTTGCAAGCCGGGTTCGGTGAAGCCGCACACCAAGTTCAAGGGCGCGATCTACGTGCTCTCGAAGGAGGAAGGCGGCCGCCACACCCCGTTCTTCGCCAATTATCGTCCGCAGTTCTACTTCCGCACCACTGACGTGACGGGTGTCGTCACGCTTCCGGCCGGCACGGAAATGGTCATGCCCGGCGACAACATCACGATCGACGTCGAGCTGATCGTGCCGATCGCGATGGAAGAAAACCTGCGTTTCGCCATCCGCGAAGGTGGCCGCACGGTTGGCGCAGGCATCGTTTCGGCGATCATCGCCTGATTGACGGACAAATGAAACGGGCGCGCCGCCCAAGTGGCGCGCCTTGTTCAATGAGGAACGGTGAACATGAACGGCCAGAATATCCGCATCCGGCTCAAAGCCTTCGACCATCGCGTGCTTGATGCATCGACGCGCGAAATCGTGTCGACGGCGAAACGCACGGGTGCCAGCGTGCGCGGCCCGATCCCGCTGCCGACACGGTTTGAGCGTTACACGGTCAACCGTTCGCCGCACATCGACAAGAAGAGCCGCGAACAGTTCGAGATCCGGACGCACAAGCGCCTTCTCGACATCGTGGACCCGACCCCACAGACGGTGGACGCGCTGATGAAGCTCGACCTCGCCGCCGGTGTCGACGTTGAAATCAAGCTCTGAGGACCCGCAAGGCGACGATGAGCCGGTCCGGAAGGACCGATAAAGACCAGCCGGGACCTATGTCGCACGCGGATTGCCGCCGATATGTCCCTTTGAGGAACTACCGATGCGTTCAGGTGTGATTGCACAGAAGATCGGCATGACGCGCGTATACACCGACGAGGGCGAGCACGTCCCCGTCACGGTTCTCCGGATGGAGAATTGCCAGGTGGTCGCGCAGCGGACCGTTGAGAAGAATGGCTACGCGGCCGTTCAGCTTGGCGTCGGCACTGCCAAGGTGAAAAACGTGACAAAGCCGGAGCGCGGCCAGTTTGCTGCCGCAACCGTCGAACCGAAGGTGAAGGTCGCGGAGTTCCGCGTTTCGCCGGAGAACATGCTCGATGTCGGTTCCGAGATCACGGCCAGCCATTTCGTTTCGGGCCAGCGTGTTGACGTGACCGGCACCACGGTGGGCAAGGGCTTCCAGGGTGTGATGAAGCGCCACAATTTTGGTGGCGGACGTGCAACACACGGTAACTCGGTGTCGCACCGTTCGCATGGCTCCACCGGCCAGCGACAGGATCCTGGCAAAGTGTTCAAGGGCAAGAAAATGGCCGGTCACATGGGCCAGACCCGCGTGACGACGCAGAATGTCGAGGTTGTTTCGACGGATGCCGACCGCGGTTTGATTTTGCTGCGTGGTGCGGTTCCGGGCTCGAAGGGCGCTTGGATTCTTGTGCGTGATGCCGTGAAGACCGCCGCTCCCGCCAATCTGCCGATGCCCGCCGCGCTTCGCGCCAAATCTGAGGGAGCGATCTGATGGATATCGCAGTCACCAAGCTTGACGGCTCGGCTGCAGGCACGCTCGCATTGTCGGATGCCGTGTTCGGCCTCGATGTGCGCGACGATCTGCTCGCCCGCACCGTGCGCTGGCAGCTGGCCAAACGCCAGCAGGGCACTCACCAGTCGCAGGGCCGCGCCGATGTCTGGCGCACCGGCGCAAAGATGTACAAGCAGAAGGGCACGGGCCGTGCCCGGCACTCTTCTGCCCGCGCTCCGCAGTTCCGCGGCGGCGGCAAGGCGCATGGCCCGGTCGCTCGCGACCACGCCCATGACCTCCCGAAGAAGGTTCGCGCGCTGGCGCTGCGCCATGCGCTGTCGGCCAAGATGAAATCTGCAAGCGTCATCGTCGTTGATGATCTGGCATTGGCGGAAGCCAAGACGAAAGTTTTGGCAGGTCATTTCGACAAGCTCGGTTTGACCAACGCGCTCATCATCGGTGGCGCCGAGGTGGACGTGAATTTCGCGCGTGCGGCATCCAACATCGCCAATATCGACGTTCTGCCGGTTCAGGGCATCAACGTCTACGACGTGCTGCGCCGCAACACGCTCGTCCTGTCCAAAGCGGCTGTCGCCGCTCTCGAGGAGCGCTTCAAATGACCGATCTGCGCCACTATGACGTGATCGTCAGCCCGGTCATCACCGAGAAAGCGACGATCGCGAGCGAAAACAACCAGGTGGTCTTCAAGGTCGCGCGCGACGCGACCAAGCCGGAAATCAAGGCGGCTGTCGAGGCCCTGTTCGGTGTGAAGGTGAAGGCCGTCAACACGCTCGTCCGCAAGGGCAAGGTCAAGCGGTTCCGTGGCTTCATCGGCAAACAATCCGATTTCAAGAAAGCCATCGTGACCCTCGCCGAAGGCGCGTCGATTGACGTGACCACCGGTCTCTGAGGCGGGGAAGGATCAAGACAATGGCATTGAAGAGCTTCAAACCGACGACCCCGAGCCGCCGTCAGCTGGTGCTGGTGGACCGTTCGGATCTCTACAAGGGCAAGCCTGAAAAGGCGTTGACCGAGGGTCTGCGCAAGCAGGGCGGTCGCAACAACACCGGCCGCGTCACCGTCCGCTTCCAGGGCGGCGGTCATAAGCGGTCCTACCGCATGGTCGATTTCAAACGCCGCAAGTTCGACGTTGTCGGCACTGTCGAGCGTCTGGAATATGACCCGAACCGCACCGCGTTCATCGCGCTGGTTGTCTACCCGGATGGCGAGAAGGCTTACATCCTTGCGCCGCAGCGCCTGTCTCCCGGTGACAATGTCATCGCGTCGGCTGGCACGGTTGACGTGAAGCCCGGCAACGCGATGCCGCTTGGCAACATGCCGGTTGGAACCATCGTCCACAATGTGGAGATGAAGCAGGGCAAGGGCGGTCAGATCGCGCGTTCGGCCGGGTCCTACGCCCAGCTCGTCGGCCGTGACCGCGGCATGGCGATCCTGCGGCTGGGCTCGGGCGAACAGCGCCTCGTGCATGGCGAGTGCCTCGCGACAGTGGGAGCCGTCTCCAACCCGGATCATGCCAACATCAACCTCGGCAAGGCCGGCCGTTCGGTCTGGCTCGGGCGCCGTCCGCATGTGCGCGGCGTCGTCATGAACCCGGTCGACCACCCCCATGGCGGCGGCGAAGGCCGCACGTCCGGCGGCCGTCACCCGGTCACTCCGTGGGGCAAGCCGACCAAGGGCAAGAAGACGCGTTCCAACAAGTCTTCCAACAAGTTCATCATGCGTTCGCGCCACGCGACGAAGAAGTAAGGGACTACTGATCCATGGCACGTTCTGTCTGGAAAGGCCCGTTCATCGACGGCTATCTGCTGAAAAAGGCAGACAAGGCCCGCTCGTCTGGTCGTGGCGAAGTCATCAAGATGTGGAGCCGTCGTTCGACAATCATCCCGCAATTCGTCGGGCTGACCTTTGGCGTCTACAATGGCCAGAAGCACATCCCGGTTGCGGTAAGCGAGGAAATGGTCGGCCACAAGTTCGGCGAATTCGCGCCGACGCGCACCTATTACGGCCATGGCGCCGACAAGAAGGCGAAGAGGAAGTAACGATGGGCAAGCCCAAGGCACCCCGTCCCGTTGCGGACAATGAGGCGCGCGCGGTTGCCCGCATGATGCGCATCTCGCCGCAGAAGCTGAACCTTGTTGCGGCTCTGATCCGCGGCAAGAAAGCGTCGCGCGCGCTTGCCGAACTGGAGTTTTCGCGCAAGCGCATTTCCAACGAAGTGCGCAAGACGCTCCAGTCGGCCATCGCCAACGCTGAGAACAACCACTCGCTTGATGTCGATGCGCTTGTCGTTTCTCAGGCATTCGTCGGCACATCGATCTCGATGAAGCGCTTCCATGCCCGCGGGCGCGGCAAAGCCAGCCGGATCGAGCGTCCGTTTGCTCATTTGACGATTGTCGTGCGCGAAGTTGAAGAAAAAGGGGAGGCCGCCTGATGGGTCAGAAAGTCAATCCGACCGGGCTTCGCCTTGGCATCAACCGCACCTGGGACAGCCGCTGGTACGCCAACACCGGCGAGTATGCCAAGCTGCTGCACGAAGACCTGAAGATCCGCAAATATCTGGAGTCCGAGCTGAAGCAGGCCGGCATCTCGAAGGTTGTGATCGAGCGCCCGCACAAGAAGTGCCGCGTGACGATCCACGCCGCACGTCCGGGTTTGATCATCGGCAAGAAGGGCGCGGACATCGAGAAACTTCGCAAGAAGGTCTCGGACATGACCAAGGCTGAAACCTTCCTCAACATTGTGGAAGTGCGCAAGCCCGAAACCGACGCGACGCTGGTCGCGCAGTCCATCACGCAGCAGCTGGAGCGCCGCATTGCGTTCCGCCGGGCGATGAAGCGCGCCGTGCAGTCAGCGATGCGCATGGGTGCCGAAGGTATCCGCATCAACTGCGCCGGCCGTTTGGGCGGTGCGGAGATCGCGCGTCTGGAATGGTACCGCGAAGGCCGTGTGCCGCTGCATACGCTGCGCGCAGACATCGACTACGGGACGGCGGAAGCCGAGACCGCATTCGGCATTTGCGGCGTGAAAGTGTGGATCTTCAAGGGCGAAATCCTTGAGCATGATCCGATGGCATCCGAGCGTCGTGCGACGGAAGGCGATGCTCCGGCACGCCGCCGCGACAACGCCTGAGCTTCGGATCGAGGAGTAGGAAACAATGCTGCAGCCGAAGCGCACCAAATACCGCAAGGCCTTCAAGGGCCGCATCAGCGGTGAATCGAAAGGCGGCACCGATTTGAACTTCGGTGAGTACGGCCTGAAGTCGCTGGAACCGAACCGCGTCACCGCGCGTGAGATCGAGGCGGCCCGCCGCGCGATCACCCGCCAGATGAAGCGCCAGGGTCGCGTGTGGATCCGGATTTTCCCGGATCTGCCGGTGACCAAGAAGCCGACCGAAGTCCGCATGGGCAAAGGCAAGGGTGGCGTTGAATTCTGGGCCGCGCGCGTGGCGCCGGGCCGCATCATGTTCGAGATCGACGGCGTCGCCGAAGATATCGCACGTGAGGCTTTGGCACTGGGAGCCGCCAAATTGTCGGTGCGCACGCGTTTCGTCGCGCGCATTCCCGACTGATCGAAGGAAGTATGATGATGAAAATCGCTGACGTCCGGGCGATGACCCCCGATCAGATGGCCGACAAGCTTGCCGAGCTGAAGAAGGCACAATTCAACCTGCGGTTCCAGAAGGCGACAGGCCAACTGGAGAAAACCGCGGAGGTTCGCAAGATCCGCCGCGACATCGCACGCATCAAGACCGTCGCTGCCCAGAAGGCAGCCAACCAGAAGGCCTGACGAACATGCCGAAACGCGTTCTGCAGGGCGTCGTCGTGAGCGACACCAACGACAAGACCGTTGTGGTGCGCGTCGAGCGCCGCTATACGCACCCGGTCCTCAAAAAGACCGTGCGCGACTCCAAGAAGTATCACGCACATGATGAGGCCAATGCCTGCAAAGTGGGCGACACGGTTTTCATCGAGGAATCGGCTCCGATTTCCAAGAACAAGCGCTGGGTCGTGAAGGCCGACGCTGCAGCCTGAAACGGGATTGCGGTGCGCACGGCGCACCGCTTTTGAACGACGCGGTGCCGCAAGCACCGTTTTTGAACAGTGAAAGAGGCGAAAAGCCATGATTCAGATGCAAACAAACCTCGACGTTGCCGACAATTCCGGCGCGCGTCGTGTTATGTGCATTAAAGTCTTGGGCGGTTCGAAGCGGAAATACGCTTCGGTTGGCGACATCATCGTCGTCTCCGTCAAGGATGCCATTCCGCGCGGCCGCGTGAAGAAGGGCGATGTCATGAAGGCGGTCGTGGTGCGCACGGCTGTCGACATCCGCCGCGCCGATGGCCAGGTCATCCGGTTCGACAAGAACGCAGCCGTTCTGATCGACAACAAGAAAGAGCCCATCGGGACCCGTATCTTCGGGCCGGTTCCACGCGAGTTGCGCGCGAAGAACCACATGAAGATCATCTCGCTGGCGCCAGAAGTCCTCTAAGGGAGAGCACGATGCAGAAGATCCGCAAAGGCGACAAGGTCGTCGTGCTGGCCGGCAAGGACAAGGCACGCACCGGTCAGGTGCTGCAAGTCATGCCGTCCGAGGGCAAGGCCGTGGTGCAGGGCATCAACATCGTTCGCCGCCACACGCGCCAGACGCCGCAAAGCGAAGGCGGCATCATTTCCAAGGAAGCGCCGATCGACCTGTCGAACCTGTCGATCATCGATCCGAAGGACGGCAAGCCGACCCGTGTCGGCTTCATGGTGAAGGACGGCAAAAAGGTCCGCGTGGCCAAGCGTTCGGGAGAAGTGATCGATGGCTGACACGGCTTACACGCCCCGCCTGAAGGCGCATTACGACGCTGTCGTGCGCAAGGCGATGCAGGAAAAATTCAACTATGAAAACGTCATGATGATCCCGCGCCTCGACAAGGTCGTGATCAACATGGGCGTCGGCGAGGCAACCGGCGACTCCAAGAAGCCCGGCGTCGCTGCCGCCGACCTCGCCATGATCGCTGGCCAGAAGGCCGTCGTCACCAAGGCACGCACCTCGATCGCCGGTTTCAAGGTTCGCGAGAACATGCCGCTTGGTGCGAAGGTGACGCTGCGCAAGGACCGCATGTATGAGTTTGTTGATCGCCTCGTCACCATCGCGCTGCCGCGCGTGCGTGACTTCCGCGGCCTCAACCCGAAAAGCTTTGACGGCCGCGGCAACTTCGCCATGGGCATCAAGGAGCACATCGTGTTTCCGGAGATCAACTACGACAAGGTTGATCAGATCTGGGGCATGGACATCATCGTGTGCACGACTGCCGCGACGGATGCTGAAGCGCGCGAATTGCTGCGTCTCTTCAACTTCCCGTTCCGCCAGTAACG
>JALOTE010000079.1 GCA_025458045.1 Rhizobiaceae bacterium | reverse complement strand
TAGGTGCCGGTGAAAATCTCGCGCACGAATGATGCGCCCGTCGCGGCGGCCAGTGCGATCGAACTCATCGGGTCCCACAGCACATTGACGCCGAACGGCACGGTGATGCGCGGGCGCAGCCGTCCGATCACATAGGCCATCGCCGCGGTGGAGGCGATGTCGACCGCAAACTCATAGGGCCTGTCATTTTCATTGCCGAACATCACAGCATCGAAGCCGGCGGCGCACAGCGCATCGAGATCGCGCCCGGCGGTATCGACGATAGTCTCGATGCCTGCCTCGACATCGTAAAGCGGAGCGCCCGGCAGCGCGCCAAGATGGACCATCGCGATGAGGGGCTTGCCGTCGCCAAACACACGGCGGAATTTCATTGTCATGATGGGGCGGCCTCCCAAGCCTGTCATGCCGAAGCTATCGGGGCGACGCAGGCCGCGCAATGGCGGGCTGACGGGAAGTTCCGGCCGATCCTGCTACCCAATTGATGCAACCACTTCCACCCACCCGCAAACGTGCTAGCTTCCTACCCCATTCGCGTTGGGAGGCGCGGCGTTCACCCATGAAAACCCGGCATTACAACCGCCTGGACAATGGCGGCATCACCTTCACCGAGCTTGGCTTTGGCACCGCGCCCATGGCCAATCTCTACCGCGCCGTCAGCGAGGAGGAAGCGCAAGGCGCGCTCGATGCCGCTTGGGCAACCGGCTGCCGGTATTTCGACACCGCGCCGCTTTATGGCCTCGGCCTTGCCGAAACGCGGTTGAATACGTTCTTCCGCGGCAAGAACCGCGACGACTATGTGCTGTCCACCAAGGTCGGCCGCATCCTGCAACTGTGCAGGCCGGAGGAACGCACGGGCATTGGCAAATTCTTCGACGTGCCGAACCGGAGAGAAATCTACGATTTCACGTTTGACGGCGTGATGCGGTCATTCGAGGCGTCGCTGGAACGCCTTGGCTTCGACCGGGTCGATATCCTGTTTGCCCATGATCTCGACATCTTCAACCATGGCACGCAGGAGCGGCTCGACCATTATCTGAACCAGTTCATGGAGGGCGGCTACAAGGCGCTTCTCAGCTTGCGTGATCAAGGCGCGATCAAGGCGTTTGGTGCGGGCGTCAATGAGTGGCAGCCCTGCCAATGGATGCTGGAGCGCGGCGACTTCGACCTGTTCCTGCTCGCCGGCCGATACACGCTTCTCGAACAGGAGGCGCTCGGCTCGTTCCTGCCGATGTGCGAACAGCGGGGTGCCGGCATCGTGCTGGGCGGACCGTACAATTCGGGCATTCTCGCCACCGGTCCGAAGCCCGGCGCCTGGTACAACTACAACCCGGCGCCGCAGGCTGTGCTTGACAAAGTTGCAAAAATCGAAGCCGTCTGCGCCCGCCATGGCGTGCGGCTGATCGAGGCGGCGTTGAACTTCCCGCTCACGCATCCGTCCGTCGTCTCGCTCATTCCGGGCGGACAGGTCGCAGCCGAGGTGAGAGCCAATCTCGACATTTTGTCCGCCAGAATTCCGCCAGCGCTCTGGGCTGACTTGAAGCGCGAGGGGCTGATGCGCGACGACGCGCCGGTGCCGGCTTGAGGCCAAGACGATGACGGAAACCATGCTCATCGACGCCCATCAGCATTACTGGAACCCGGCGCGCGGCGACTATTTCTGGATGCCGAAGGGCGATCCCGTGCTCGACCGCATCTACATGCCGCATCACCTCGACCCGCAGTTGAAGGCGGCAGGCATTGAGAAAACCGTGCTGGTGCAGGCCGCGCCGACGGTCAATGAGACCGAGTTCATGCTCGGCATAGCCGATGCCTCCGCCAGCGTGGCGAAAGTCGTCGGCTGGGTGGATTTCGAAAACCGCGACGACCTGCGCCATTTGGAGCGGCTAAAGGCACATCCGAAGTTCGCCGGCGTCCGCCCGATGATCCAGGACATCGCCGACACCGACTGGATGCTCCGGCCCGATATCCGCTGGGCATTCGACGCGCTCGTCGATCTGGATCTGACTTTCGACGCGCTCGGCTTTTCACGTCATCTGGCCAATTTCCTGACGGTGTTCCAACGCCATCCGAAGCTGCGCGTCGTTGTCGACCACTGCATGAAGCCGCAAATCCGCGACAATGGCACGGCGAAGGACGAGTTCAAATTTTGGTCAGAGGGCATGGGCCGCATTGCGCGCGAGACGCAGGCCTGCTGCAAGTTCTCGGCGCTGGTGACCGAGGACGTCCAAGCGTGGTCCACTGAACGGCTGCTTCCCTATGCCGAATTCGTCCTTGAGGCTTTCGGGCCGGATCGCGTGATGTGGGGGTCTGACTGGCCGGTCTGCCGCTTGCGTTGCGAACATGGCGAATGGCTCGCCTCGGCCCGCGAGCTGACGCATGGGTTGAGCCATACGGACAGGGCGCGGATTTTCGGCGGCACCGCTGCGCGGTTTTACGGGATCGGGTGAATCGACAGGACAGCGTGCGGACGGTTTGCCTGCATGTCCGTCTTCCGCATCTGTCCTTCGCCCTTCGAGGCTCCACCGGACATTGTCCGCTGTCGCACCTCAGGGTGAAGGACGTCCTTCTTTCCTTCACCCTGACAGCGAAGGACCCACTCCTTTCCTTCACCCTGAGGTGCGAGCGAAGCGAGCCTCGAAGGGCGAAGGAACGAGCCGATGCCGCGGTTTGACATGGCGGCAGGCTGCCATTTCTACAACACGCCCTTCTTGATCAGAAAGCAGCCATAGGGGCCGGGGTCGGCGGTTTGCACGACAACGAATGCCGACTGCGCCTCGCGGTAGAACTCGAAACGCTCGATCGCGCGGATCAGGACTGGCTTGCCTGCGGCGGCGTTGGCCACCGCCTGCATGTCGGTGTGCGCCTTCACCAATCGATCCGGATCATTGACGACCTTCATGCGTGTCACCGGCGCATCGACAAAGGTGTCGAGCGGGAAGTGCTTCAGGATGGCGCGCGCCAGATCCATCATGTCGGGCAGCGGCACATGGATCACGCGGCCATGCGTCGTGTGTCTCGCGATTGTCGCTGCCGGGTGATTGCGGTCGCACAGCAGCAGATCGTCGCCATGGCCCATGGCGCGCATCACCATCAGCAGCTCGGGCGGCAGCAGCGGGTCAATGCCCATCAGCATGGCGGGTTCCAATCAATCGAATGACATCGTCGGGCGTGATGGTGCCGCGCCGGTCAACCGGTATCGAGACATGCAGCGCGGCAGCGGCGGATGCATAGGCGAGCGCGAAATCGAATGGTTCCGATTGCGCAAGGCGCGCGGCGAGGGCGCCGACAAAGCAGTCACCCGCGCCATGGGTGGAGATGACGGAAACGGGAAAGGCGGGCACTTGCCGTTCCGGCCGCGACGGCAGGTGGATCAGCGCGCCGTCAGCGCCGCGCGTTTCGATCACCGTGCCCGCAAAGCCCTTCAGGGCCTCCCCCAGCATGGCCGCCTCGACCCGGTTGACGATCAGGATGTCGACCATGGCGAGCAGGTCTGGCGTAACGGCGCGGGCGGGCGCGGCATTCAGCATCACGCTGGCACCTTTGGCGCGCGCCCTGGTTGCGACGACGATGTTGACCGCCTCCGGCACCTCGTTTTGCAGGACGAGAACTTTACACGCGCCGGGAATCTCGATTGCGGCGGGATCGATCGCCATGTTCGCCGCCGACACGATCACCGCGCCGTAGTCACCCGCCTGAGTGACAATCGCCACGCTCATGCCGGAGGCAAGTGTCGGGTCGATGGCGATGCGGGAGGTGTCCACACCGCCTGCCGCAAGCGCGGTGCGCATGGAGCGCCCCGCCTCATCGGCACCGACGCGCCCGGCAAAGGCGACGGTTGCGCCATGGCGCGCGGCGGCCAGCGCCTGATTGCCGCCCTTGCCGCCAAGGGCATAAGTGACGCCTGATCCGGGCAATGTCTCGTCAAGCGCGGGCATGCGCGGCGCATTCACGATCACATCATGGTGCAGCGCGCCGACAACGAGGATCTCAGCCATCGTTCAGGCCCCGTAAAGCGCGCGCGACACGATGCGGTGAGCCGCCGGTGCGTCCTGCCGTGCCGTGGCTGCGGCCAGTGCCGCGTCATCGGCCAGCATGGCCGCCACGGCCTTCAGCCGCTCGACAACCGCAATGTTGGCAGCGCATTCAGCCTCCGGATCAAGGCCCGAGTGATCGGGGAACGTGTCGAAATAGATCGCACTTGAATAGCCCTGCCGTAGCAGTTCCACCAGCAATTCAACCGTTTGCACGGGGTGGACCGTGCCGACCATCAGCCCGTCATCGCGCTTGCCATAGCCGTCATTCAGATGGACGCCCATCAGCTTTGAATGGCGGGCCACCAGATGGGCGGCAAAGGCCGGCATTTCATCGGCGTAGAGCACATGGGCGAAATCCAGAGTCACGCCGAGATTGGCGTTGCCCGCTTGCCTGATGGCCAGCAACGTGGTGCCGACATCGGGCATGAGGGCGAAGGCGCGCGGCTCGTTCGGCTTGTACTCGATGGCGATTTCGGTCTCAGGGTCATGGGCGGCAACCTCATGCAGCGCCTCAATCGTCCAATCCCAGGCTTGGGCGTAGTCCAACTGAAAGGACGTGTCGAACCCGTCCTGGCCCATCCACAAGGTCATCAGCTGGCTGCCCAGCCTTCTGCCCGCATCAATGCCGCGCTTGGTGATGTCGATGGCCGCGCGGCGGATGCGCCGATCCGGATGTGTGAACGCGCCGAGCTTGAATTCCGGTTCGGTGTAATAGCGCATCGCAAGGCCGTTGAGCGTGACGCCGAACCGTTCAAGTGTTGAGCCGATGTCAGCTTCGGTCAGGCCGTCGAAATGGTCGGGGTAGTTGAGGTCGGCCGCGTTCAGGCCGGGAACGCCCGCCGCCCGCTCGATGAGGTCCAGCGTGGTGATGCGGTTGCGGCCGGGCCATTTGTCCTTGATGCCGATCTTGAAGGCGTTCAGCCGTGCCGCATACAGGGGCGGGCGTTGAAGGGGCGCGCTCACATCACCGCCCCGATCTGCCATGGAATGAACTCATTGTCGCCAAGTCCAAGCAACTCGGACTTGGATCTGCTGCCCGACGCGACCTCGATCATCATGTCGAGCATCTCCGCGCCTTTGGCCTCGATCGACACGCCGGCATCCACGATATCACCGGCATTGATGTCCATGTCTTCCTCAAGCATGCGGAACATGGGCGTGTTCGTCGCGACCTTGATGGTGGGCGCGGGCTTGGAGCCGAAGGCCGAGCCGCGGCCAGTGGTGAAAACGACCAATTGCGCACCAGACGCGATCTGGCCGGTTGCAGACACGGGGTCGTAACCGGGCGAATCCATGAAGACAAAGCCACGCTCCTTCACCGGTTCGGCGTAAAGCAGCACGTCGGCCAATGCGAGCGTCCCGCCCTTGGCGGCGGCGCCGAGCGACTTTTCCAGGATGGTCGTCAGCCCGCCCGCCTTGTTGCCGGGCGAGGGGTTGTTGTCCATCTCGCCGCCGTTTCTCGCCGTGTAATCCTCCCACCAGCGGATGCGGTCGATCAGCTTGCGGCCAACCTCCTGACTTGCCGCGCGGCGCACCAGCAACTGCTCAGCGCCATAGATTTCCGGCGTCTCCGACAGCAATGCCGTGCCGCCCTGCCGCACCAGCAAATCGGTCGCGGCACCCAGCGCCGGGTTGGCGGTGATGCCGGAAAACCCGTCCGAGCCGCCGCATTGCAGGCCGACGATCAGTTCGGACAGGGGAATGGGAACGCGCGTCGCCTTGTTCACTTCGGGCAGCAGGGCCTCGATGGCTTTCACGCCCGCCTCGATGGTTTTGCGCGTGCCGCCCGTCTCCTGGATGGTCAGGCCGTGGAAGCGTTCGTTGCCGGTTGCGCCGAACATCTCCTTCATGCGGCCGATCTGCATGACCTCGCAGCCAAGTCCGATAAAAATCGTCGCGCCGACATTGGCATGCGTCGCATAGCCCCACAGCACGCGTTGCAACGCCTCATAGCCTTCGCCGGATGAGGCCATGCCGCAGCCGGTGCCGTGGGCGAGCGCGATGACGCCGTCGACATTGGTGTATGTGTCGAGGAGGCCGGAGCGGTTTACCCGGTCGGCGATGTGGCGGATCACGGTGGCCGAGCAGTTCACGGTCGCGCAGAGCGCGATGAAGTTGCGGGTGCCGGCTTTGCCGTCGGCGCGGCGATAGCCCATGAAGGTGCGGCGTTCGGCTTCGGGCACCATCTCGACCGGCCTGAAATCCGCGCCGATGACATAGCTCTGGTCATGCGCGCCGAAGACGCAATTGTGGCTGTGGATGTGGCCGCCACGCGCCACAGGCTCGGTCGCGTAGCCGATGATCTGGCCGAACTTGATGATGGCGTCGCCTTTGGCCAGGTCCTGCGCCGCGATCTTGTGGCCAAGCGGCACCGGCTTTTCCAAGGGAACCCCGTCACCCAGCGGCTGAGCGCCTTTGGCGAAGGCTTTCACGGTGACAACGACATTGTCATTTTCGTTGAGGCGCAGCGTGCCCGCGCGCTCGGCGGCGATATCCATCGGCGTTTCCCCGGCTTCTTGTTGTGTCGGGCGGAACTGACCTGAAATCCCCTTCACCCTGAGGTGCATTTTCCATCGTGCTTCGAGGCTCGCAAAAGCTCGCACCTCAGCAGGAAGGGAAAATGCCTCGAAGGGTGGATTTCAGGCCGCTTCACCTGCCGCCCACAATGTGCGCCGCTGACCGTCGCCGTCAACCTGCGCGCGCGGCATTCGGCGTTTCGCCATAGGCGGCCTTGAAGGCCTCATAGAATTGGCTGAGCGATCCGAAGCCGGACCGCGCCGCGATGGTCGCGGCCGGGAGATCACTTTCAGACAGCAGCGCGCGGGCGCGGGCGAGCCGCATGCGGATGACAAAACGCTTCATCGGCATGCGCATCACGCGTGAGAAGATGTTGAGCGCATAATTGACGTGCAGGCCGGTGACGCGGGCCACGTCGGCATTGGCAAGGGGCCGCTCCAAATTCTCGATGATGTGGCGGATCATCGCGACGACATGGCGGATGTTGGCCGAATGCGCGCCGCCTTGCGCCGCAAGACCGGGAGGGCGCAGACAGGCGAAGGGCCGCTGGCACAAACGGCGGAACAGTGCATGCAACTCCATCAGCACGATGGCGCGCATGTCCTCGCCGCCGCCCGCCAAGTCATCGTGCCAGCCATCGAGGCGGGCTTCGTCCAGCAAACCGTGCGGCAGCGCGATCACGCCCCCGGCCAGGAGCGCCTGCTGCAAAGCGGTGAGATGCGACATCAGCAGGAAAGCGTCGAGCGGAAGATAAATGTTGGTGAGGACAGGCGGGGCCGAACCGGCCTGCGTCACCTTGATGGCGCGATGGGGCACGCCAGCCCAGAACAGCGCTGCCCCGCCCTCCGGCACGATGACCGGCGCGCCGTCGAAATCATAATGCAGGGCACCGCCGGCGATCCTGTTGATCTCGACGTGACCGTGCCAATGCGGTGCGTCCATGACATGCGGTGTGAGACGGCGGATGGCAAAATCACCGAACGCTCGGGCTGGATCATAAATGCCGGACGTCGATGCGGATGTCGCCATGATCTTCAAAAAACGGAATTCAATCTGTGAAAACGGTATTGAGCGCGACATGTTTTCGCAAGAGATTGGTGTCGATCGGAGCGCCGGATCCTTCCCCCTTCGAGGCTTTTTCCCTTCATGGCGAGGCGCGAGCAAAGCGAGCCTCGAACCACGAAGGAAAAAGCACCTCAGGATGAAGGGTCCCGGGTCGTTTCCGCCAACCGCCGAGGATCGACGCATCATGCCCCACACCCCCAAGATCGCCTTCATCGGCGCCGGATCCACCGTGTTCACCAAGAACATCGCAGGTGACATTTTGCAGCGCCCTGCGCTGGCCAACGCCCATATCGCGCTGATGGACATTGATCCGCAGCGGCTGGAGGAAAGCGAAATCGTCGTCGGCAAGCTCGCCAAAACACTCGGCGGAACGGCCAAGGTGACGACGACGCTCGACCAGAGGCGCGCGCTTGAAGGGGCGGATTTCGTTGTCGTCTCGTTTCAGATCGGCGGCTATGAGCCCTGCACGGTGACGGATTTCGAGGTGCCGAAAAAATTTGGCCTGCGCCAGACCATCGCGGACACGCTGGGCGTCGGCGGCATCATGCGCGGGCTTCGCACCGTGCCGCATCTTTGGTCGATCTGCGAGGACATGCTGGAGGTCTGCCCGAACGCCATCATGCTGCAATATGTGAACCCGATGGCGATCAACACCTGGGCGATCGCGCAGAAATATCCGTCGATCCGGCAGGTGGGGCTCTGCCATTCGGTCCAAGGCACGGCGTGGGAACTGGCGCGCGACCTCGACATTCCGGTCGAAGAGCTCCGCTACCGCGCCGGCGGCATCAACCACATGGCGTTCTATCTGAACTTCGAGCACCGCCAAAAGGACGGCTCCTATGTCGATCTCTATCCGGCGCTGAAACAGGGCTATCGTGAGGGGCGCTTCCCCAAACCTTCGCACTGGAATCCGCGCTGTCCCAACAAGGTCCGCTACGAGATGCTGATGCGGCTCGGCCATTTCGTCACTGAGAGTTCGGAGCATTTCGCCGAATACACGCCCTATTTCATCAAGCGTGACCGGCCGGACCTGATCGAACGCTTCGGCATTCCGCTCGATGAATATCCCAAGCGCTGCGTCGAACAGGTGGAGCGTTGGAAAAGCGAGGCGGAGGAGTACCGCAACGCCGAAACGATCGAAGTGAAGGCGAGCCACGAATATGCGAGCCAAATCGTCAACTCGGTCGTCACCGGCGAGCCATCCGTGATTTATGGGAATGTCGCCAACCGGGGCTTCATCCCGCAATTGCCGGAAGGCTGTGCGGTGGAGGTGCCGACGCTGGTCGATGCCAACGGCCTGCAGCCGACTGTGGTTTCTGACATCCCGCCGCAGCTGATCGCGCTGATGCGCACCAACATCAATGTGCAGGAGCTGACGGTTGCCGCGCTGATGACAGAAAACCGCGAGCATATCCACCACGCGGCGATGCTCGACCCGCACACGGCCGCCGAGCTCGATCTCGACCAGATCCATGATCTGGTGGAGGACATGCTTTCAGCGCACGGCCAATGGCTGCCTGAATGGGCGCGCGGGCCGGAGCGGCGCTTGGCGGCGGAATAGGCATTCCCATCGGCAAACCGCGATGGCAGTGTGACGACCATGAGTGTTCAGTCGCGCGCACCCGCCATCCGCCTGCGTCTTGTCTGGGACGGCTTCATGCTGGGGCCCGGCAAGGCTGAATTGTTGCAGCACATTGCCGCGACCGGGTCGATTTCAGCGGCAGGCAAGGCCATGGGCATGAGCTATAAACGCGCCTGGATGCTGGTTGAGACAATGAACGCCGCTTTCCGCATGCCTCTTGTCGAAAGTGCGCGCGGGGGCGCGCATGGCGGCGGCGCGCAACTGACCGAGACCGGCCGCCGCGTGCTCGACACCTATGTCGCGATTGTCACGGCGGCGGAGGAATCGGCTGCCGACCGCATCCTCACGTTGTCCGAGATGCTTGGCGATATTTCTGAACAGAAATAACGCTTGCGCGTTCGCAACTCCATCGATATGTTTTTACATACATATCGATGGAGTTGCGAACGATGCGTTTTGCCGTGGTTCTCGCTTTCGCGTTGGTGTTCGCCCGCCCCTCGGCTGCCGCTGAGGCGCTTGTCGCAGTTGCCGCCAATTTCGCCGGTGCCGCAGAGGCCCTGGCCCGGGACTATGAGGCGCTTTCCGGCCATGACATCGTGCTCACGACCGGGGCAACCGGCAAACTTTACGCACAGGTTGCGCAAGGGGCGCCCTTCGCCATTTTTCTGTCCGCCGATGCCAAGACGCCGGAACGGTTGGAAGCAGAGGGGCTCGCCATTGCCGACAGCCGCTTCACCTACGCGGTCGGGCGACTGACGATCTGGAGCGCCGCGGTGGGAGTTATCGGCGCGGATGCCGCAGCATCGCTGCGCGATGGCGGGGTTCGCTTCATCGCCATCGCCAATCCCGATCTTGCGCCCTATGGTGTCGCGGCGCGCGAAGCCTTGCAGGCGCTTGGCTTGTGGGACGAGGTGCAACCGCGCATCGTCCTGGGGCAGAACATCGGGCAGGTCTTTTCGCTTGCCGACACCGGTGCCGCGCAGGCGGCCTTCATTGCAACCTCCGCTTTGGATGCGCCGGGTTCCGCGCCGCGCGGATCGCGATTTGATGTTCCGCAATCCCTGTTTAGCCCGATTTTGCAGGATGCGGTGCTGCTGAACGCCGGAAAGGACAATGAGGCGGCCGAGGGCTTTCTTGACTATCTCAGATCCGATGCGGCAAAGACGACAATCCGTACATTTGGCTATGGTCTTCCGTGAGGCGACTTGACCGTTGATCTTGGGCCGCTCTGGCTGACAGTGAAGCTGGCCGCGGTGACAACCGTGCTGCTGATGCTTTTCGCAATGCCCTTCAGCTGGTGGCTCGCACATACGCGGTCACGCTGGAAGCCGGCGATCGAAGCCGTGACGGCGCTGCCGCTCGTGCTGCCGCCCACCGTGCTTGGTTTCTATTTGCTGATCTTGATGAGCCCCAATTCAACGCTCGGCGGTGCCTGGGTCAGCATGACAGGCGACACGCTGACATTTTCCTTCACCGGGCTGGTCATTGCATCAATGATCTATTCGCTGCCGTTTGCCGTCCAGCCATTGCAAGCGGCCTTCGAACAGGCGGGTTTGCGGGCTGTCGAAGCGGCCAGGACGCTGGGGGCAGGGCCGATTGACCGTTTCTGGTCCGTCGCGCTGCCGATGGCGCGGCGCGGCCTGTTGACCGCAGCGATTTTGACCTTCGCCCATACAATCGGCGAGTTCGGCGTGGTGCTGATGGTTGGCGGCAACATCCCCGGTGAAACCAAGGTCATTTCGATCGCGATCTACGAGCACGTCGAGACGATCCGCTACGCCGAGGCGCATGTTCTGTCCGCCATCCTGATGGTGTTCTCGTTCATGGTGCTGCTGGTCGTTTATGTCTCGAACCGGCAAGGGCAGGTCAGCCTGCGATGAATGGATCCGAAGGGCTGTTTCTCACGATCCGGCTTGCCCGCCCCGGGTTCAACCTGAGCGTGCTGGCCCGGTTGCCGCCCCTAGGCTTGACCGCCGTTTTCGGGCGCTCGGGGGCTGGAAAGAGCACAGTCCTGCGCGCTATCGCCGGGCTGGAGACGGAAGCGCAGGGCGAAATCCGGTTCAACGGAACCGTGTGGCAAGCCGGGCAAGGCCGGATGCCTGCCCACAAACGGCGCATTGGCTATGTCTTTCAGGATGCGCGCCTGTTTCCGCACATGAGCGTGCGCCGCAATCTTGAATATGGGCTGGACCGCGCGCCACGCCAGCCCGGACCGACAGTTGAGGATGTCGCCGCCCTGCTCGGCATTGGACACCTTTTGGACCGCAGGCCCGCGACGCTGTCTGGCGGCGAGGCGCAGCGCGTGGCCATGGGCCGGGCGTTCCTGTCCCGCCCGCAACTCCTGCTGATGGATGAGCCGCTGGCCGCGCTGGACCAGCCGCGCAAGGCGGAAATCTTGCCATACATAGAAAAGCTGCGCGACGTGGCGGAAATCCCCATTCTCTATGTCAGCCATTCAGTGGCGGAGGTGGCGCGGCTGGCCAACCACATCGTGCTGATGGAGGAGGGCAGCGTGGTGCTGGCCGGGCCTGCCCACACGGTGATGGCCGATCCGACAGCCGCGCCGTTCTTTGGCGTGCGCGAGGCTGGCGTGCTGATCGAGGCGACAATTGTCGCGCATCATGCGGATGGTCTGACGGAGCTCGCCACGCGCGGCGGGCCGCTTTACCTGCCTCATGCCGGGCGCGCGCCGGGCAGCGTGATCCGTGTGCGCGTGCTGGCGCAGGACGTGATGATCGCCCTGCGCAAGCCGGAGGGCATCTCCGCTCTGAATGTGTTTCCCGTGACCGTGACCCGTATCCGCGATGGAGATGGGCCGGGAGTTCTGGTTTCGCTCGCCAGCGGCGGACTGGACCTGATGGCCCGGATCACCAAACGTTCGGCCAATGCGCTTGGCCTGCGCCCGGGGCTTTCGTGCCATGCCGTGCTGAAAACCGTGGCGGTCGACCCGTCGGACATTGGTGCGGGCGCAGACGGGCCTACCGGTTGATCAGTGCCATCAGTGACGGCAATGTGAGCGGCACGAGGCACGCCAGCCAAATGCCGAGCGAAGCGGCATCACTTTGCGTGCGGCCCGTGAACTTTTCGAAGAGGGCGGCAGGAAGCCCGGCGACCACCAAAGTGAAGGCCGCAAGAAACAGCGACGTGAAATAGAATACCAGCACCGGAGAATTGATGAAAAAGGCTGGCGCGAAATTGCGGAACACCAGGTAGGCCGGATCAAAGAACGGCGACAGATGCATGCCGTTTGCCAGTGACAGGCCGCCGATGGCAACAAGAAAGCCATCGCGCTTCATGAGCGCCGCGCGTTCATCCAGTTCTTCCTGCGACAGTGGCGGCAGGTCCGGCGGCATGTTGGTGTTCATTGCACGCCTCCAAGCGAAATCCAGCCGAAGCTTATGAACGTCAGCAAAATCAACACGCGAATGCCGACAATCCAGACAATTCCGAACAGAATTTGCACACCGGTCGGCACAACGGCAGGCGTCACGGCACCGACGAGGCGGATCAACGGATCGGAGACCTGGCGGAACACTTTCCAGAACACTGTCTGCGAATCATCGTCGAAGACGATCATCAGCAGGAAACGCGCCATCAGCGTGTACATCGCCATCGCGAGCACGAGGTTGAGCGCGGTGTAGACAATGGGAACAGACGAAATATCGAGCATTGCTGGTCCGGAGTGATGCGGTTTGGCTGACCGTTGGCAGGCCGGCGCCGGAAAAAGAAAGGGCGGGTGACCCCGCCCTTTCGTTCAGGTTAGGTTGCCGATCACTTCTCTTCGAACAGGATCGCGCCACCCGGCTTGCGGATGCTGTCGATCATGTCGGAGACGGCTTTCGACGGTGCGGCCGTCAGCAGGCTGACAATGATGGTGGCCGCGAAGGACACGATCAGGCCGAAGATGCCCGACGACAGGTTGGAGATGCCCCACCAGTTGGCGATGGTGCGTGCATGCGCGTCGAGTGCGGCGGCAGCGGCCTTTTGGGCTTCCGCATCCGCTGCAGCCGCCAAGGCGGCTTTCAGTTCTGCGAACCTTGCGAGATTGCTCCGGCCGTTGTCGTCCGCTTCCACCAGATGCCGAGCACCAGCGCCGGGAAGAAACCGGCGGCGGCCATCGAGAACGCCCAGGCGACGAGCGTACCGATGTCGGCGGGGTTGGTGGATGCATAGTAGGCCGACAGCAACGCCACGATGACCAGCAGCACGCGGGCGACGACGAGGCGGCGCTCGGGTGAGGCATTCTTGTCGATCATCTTGGAGTAGATGTCATGGCTGAGCGCGTTCGCGATGGCGAGCAGTAGCCCGTCAGCGGTGGACAGCGCGGCAGCCAGGCCGCCTGCGGCGACGAGGCCAGCGACGACGTAAGGCAGGCCGGCGATTTCCGGTGTTGCGATCACGATGGCGTCGTTGACCATGCGGAAGTCGGCAAGGCGCACGACGCCTTGATGACCTTCGAGTGCGCCGCATGCCGCCGCGACGGCAGCCGCGTCAGTTGCAGCCTTCCCGCAGACAAACACGAGGTTGGTCTTGCCCCAGGTGTAGATCCACTGCGGCAGTTCCGCGATGTTGGCGCCGATGACGTGCGTGTACACTTCCAGTTTCGCGAAGGCGGCATAGGCCGGCGCCGTGAAGTAGAGGATGAAAATGAACAGCAGCGACCAAGCGACGGATTTGCGCGCATCGCGCACCGACGGTGTGGTGAAGTAACGCATCAGAACATGCGGCAGGGCAGCTGTGCCCACCATGAGACAGATGACCAACGTGAAGAAGTTGAGCATGTTCATGTTGAGGAAGGGCTGCACATGCGGCTTCAGCGTCTCGACCGTGGTGAGGCCCTGAGCGATCATTTCCTGTTCACGCGCCGCGATGTCCGACAGGACCTGACCATAGGTCAACTGCGGCACCGGAATGCCGTAGTTCTGGGTCGAGAGGATCACGACAGGCACGAGATAGGCGATGATCAGCACGATGTACTGGGCGACCTGCGTCCAGGTGACGGCACGCATCCCGCCCAGCATCGAGCAGACGAGAATGCCTGCCAGACCGACGAGAACCGCATATTCAAACGGCATGCCGAAGAAGCGCTGCGCGATCAGGCCGGTGCCGACAAGCTGCGCCGTCACATAGGTGAACGACGTCGCCATCAGGATGATGATGGCGAGGAAGCGCGCGAAGTTGCCGCCGTAGCGGGCGGCGAAGAAGTCCGGCACCGTGTAGCAGCCGAATTTACGGAGATAAGGCCCGATGAGCACGGCGACGAGCACGTAACCGCCGGTCCAGCCCAGGATATAAGCGAGCCCGTCATAGCCTTGGTTGTAGAGGATGCCGGCCATGCCGATGAAGGATGCCGCGGACATCCAGTCCGAACCGGTCGCCATGCCGTTGTAAAATGCCGGAACCTTGCGGCCCGCGACATAATATTCCGACACCTGCATGGTGCGCGACAGGATGCCGATCAAGGCATAGATGCCGATGGTGAAGAAGATGAACAGGTAGCCGATGATCGTGTTTGACACGCCCATCTGTTCGAGGATCGCGAGGAAAATGACGAAAGCGGCAAAGCCGCCGGTGTAGAGGCCGTAAACCTTGCCGAGATTGCCAAGGAAGCCGTCCGATGATGATTGAGCCATGGGTCCCTCCTCACTCTTCCGCTACGCCGTGCTCGCGGTCGATCTTGTCCTGTGCCGAAGCAAACCAGAACAGCATCGCCACGAAAACGATCAGCGAGCCCTGTGCTGCCATGTAGAACCCGAGCGGGAAGCCCAGGATCACGATGCCGTTCAGCGCGGCTGCGAAGAAGTGAATGACGAAGGCAAACACCGCCCAAATTGCGAGCATCTTGATCATCAACCCTTTGGTTGCCGACCAATGCGCCGCATCGCGTTGTGCATTGTTCATGTTGTTGTCCCACCCTAGACGCGTCGTTTTCGATGCGCTCCACGCCGCGCCGCGCGTGAACAGAACGCAAGGACCGTGCCCCAAAATACGCTTCTGGAAGGCGAAAATGTCAGCTACGGAATTCTCCCAGCAAACGATCTATCCGAGACGGTTTGAAATTCAACCCGGATTCACGGTTTTTTAACGCCTGTGAGAAAGTCGGCGGCCGTCTTGCGCCCGGCCCGCAAATCGCAGAACGAGAGGCGATGACCAAAGCCGCCACCGACGCGCCCGGACTGCTTCGCGCCAATCTGGTGTGCATGGCTTCCATGCTGGTGTGGGCGACCGCATTTCCTGCGGTTGAAATCCTGTTGCCTCACATGCCGCCGATGGCTCTGACGGCTGTCAGGATGGTGATCGGTTTTGCATTCCTGCTTTCCCTGTGGCTTGCCGTGGAAGGGCTTGCACCGGCGCGTCATGCTCCTTGGATGAAGGGGGCTGTCATTGGCGGCTTGGGGTTCGGTGTGGGTGCATCCGCCCTCGTCTTCGCGCAGAAAACAAGTGACCCGGTCACGGTGGCGGTGATTGCCGCAACCTCGCCGGTGATCGGCGTGGCCCTGGAAGTGCTGCTGGACAACCGGCCGCTGCACCGCTGGCTTGTCCTCGGGTTGCTCCTGTCCGTGCTTGGCGGCGTGATCGCCTATGCCAACGGATTGTCGGGGCTCGGGTTCGGCGAGGGCGCGTTGCTGACCTTGCTTTCAATCGCCGCCTTCACCGTCGCGTCCCGGCTGACGGTCACGCATCTGAGCGGCATGACGACCATCGGCAGTGCGGCGATCACGATTGGCGGCGCTGCTCTTGTGACGGCGACCGCGGCGATTGCGATGCAATTCCTCGGAGACATGCCCGTCGCCTGGCACGCGATCGGCCGGTTGGAGGTCGTCACAATGCTGGTTTACGGGATCGCTTCGCTCGGTTTGTCGCAGATCCTGTGGATCAGCGGCGTCAGGGGATTGGGGGTGGGCATTGCCTCGATGCACATCAATGCCGCGCCGTTTTACGTAATGGTGTTCATGCTCGCCCTCGGCTCGGCGTGGAATTGGTGGCAGGCGCTTGGTGCGCTGATTGTCGCGGCGGCCGTCATCGTCGCGCAGCGTTCGCCACCGCGTGGAGCGGCGGCTGATCAGGCGGACCGGGCCGCTCTGCCCGAAGACCATGCGACGGCTGCAAGGATGATCGCGCCGACCAGCACTTCGCGCACATAGGAATTGACGGAAAGCTGCGTCAGCCCGTTGCCGAGCACGCCGAGCATGGCGACGCCAATCAGCGTGTTGATGACGCGCGGCTCGTTCTGCCGGTCCATGGTCATGCCGAGGAATACCGCCGCGATGGCATCAAGCATGAGCCCCGAGCCCTGCACCGGATTGGCGGAAGCGACGCGCGCCGCATACATCAGCCCGGCCAGTGCCGCGCCAAGCCCCGTGAGCGCGAAGGCGGCGAGGCGGAGATTTGCGACCGGAATGCCCGCAAGCCGCGCCGCCTCCCGGTTGTTGCCGATCACATAAAGGTGCCGCCCGAACGGCCGCTTTTCGAGAACAAACCAGGCAAGCGCCAGGACGACAAGCGCCATGATCGTCAGGCTTGGAAACGCGAGCGGCGGCGCGCCGGTTCCGGGAAGGGGGATCCCGCCCTTTGCGAGATTGGAGAAGGCGGCCGGAATGTCGCCGCCGAAAATCGTCTTGCCGTCGGCGGCGAGGAAGGCGAGGCCCGAAAATATGGTCAAGGTTCCAAGCGTCGCAACAAAGGGCAGGATCCCGCGCTTGGCGACAAGCCAACCGTTCAACACGCCACCGGCCAAACCAATGACCAAGGCCAGCGCGATGCCGAGCGCTACCGAACCTGTTTCGCGGAACGTGACAGCGGCGGCAATGCCGGAGAGCGACGCCATCGAACCGACAGAGAGGTCAAAGTCGCCCATGGCCATCACGATCGTCATGGTGATGGCGACGACGGCCAGCATGCTGACCTGTTGCGAGATGTTGAGCAGGTTGCGGGCTGTCAGGAACGTGTCCGGCAGCAGCACGGCAAAGGCCGCGACCATCAGCGCGAAGGCGATCACCGTGCCGCGATGGCGGACAATGTCCAGTATGGCCATGCGGCTCATGCTCCGGAAATCACAAGGAAAGGCCCGGCAAACCCATGTGCCGGGCCGAAAGCCGTTTCAGTCGCAGCTCATTCGTTCACATTGGAGGCCGTGATCAGCCTGGTCGGCACATAGATCGTGCTGGATTTCGGCGTCTGGCCGGCGAGGTGCTGTTTCACGGCTTGCGCCGTCGCGGCGCCGATGCCCTTGAAATCCTGCGCCATGGAGGCTTCGAAATTGCCGCCCTTGGCGATGGCTTCGCGCGCCTGCGGGTTGGCGTCGATGCCGGTGATGACGATGCCTTCGCCAGTGCGGCCGGCGGCCTCGATCGCCTGCAGCGCACCCAGCGCCGGCTGGTCCCATGCGGCCCAGACAGCCGAAATCGAGCCTGCGTCCGGATTGGCTGCGAGGATCGCCTCCATCTTGGCGCGGCTGTCGGCGATGCCGCCATCCTGCACGTCCGGCGTCACGCGGTCGAGGATGGTGATGTCGGGATTGTTCTTGAAAATGGCGTCGGCGATGATGCCGCGCTGCTGCACTGGCGGGAAGGCGTCGAAGACGAACATCACGACCTTGCCTTTGCCGCCGATGCGGTTGGCGACATAGGCCGCTGTGTCTGCCGCCATGGCATATCCGTTCGACGTGACGTTGGTGACGATGAGCGGGTTTGCGCCGGCATCCATGCCGAACACCGGAACGCCTGCGGCCTTGGCCGCTTCAAGCCCGGCTGTCACCTGCGACGGGTCGACGTTGATGACGATGGCATCCGGCTTCTGCGTGGCGGCGGTTTCGAGTGCCGCAACCGTGCCTGCAATGTCGCCCTTGGTATCAACGACATTGACCTCCCAGCCTTCCTTGGCCGCTTCCGCCTGGAACGCCTCCACGTAGAATTGCGTGCCCGGCTGGGCGAGATAGGGCGTCACCACCGTGACCTTGCCTGCCGCCCATGCCGCGCCGGATGAAAGCGCGAGCGCCGCAGCGCCAAGGACAGACAGGGTTGCGCGGCGGGTGATGGTCAGTCGTGACATGAAGTGCCTCCCAAGGCGTTGTCGTGTTGTGTCCCGCGCGGCGTAGCATGGAGCGCGCAGACGCTTCAATCATCGCGATGTCCCGTCTTTGCAGCGGTCTTGCCAAGGGGCATGACCGCAACGCAAAAGGGGCCATGGGACAGAATTTCACTCAGCCTTTGGTCATCGGCATTGATGCTGGAACGACAAGCATCAAGGCGGCACTGTTTTCCGCGAGCGGCGATGTGCTGCGGCAGACCAGCGCGCGGCACGCCACGGTCCGGCCAAGCTCCGGGCGGGCCGAGCAGGATCCCGATTACTGGCTGCGGCTGACGCTCGAAGCGCTCACCACGCTGACACATGATCTCCCCTCAGGCGCGCTGGCAGCCGTCGGGCTGACCAGCCAGGTCAACACCCACGTGTTTTGCGACGCTGCGCTGAAGCCGCTGCTGCCCGCCATCACCTGGCAGGACGGGCGGGCCGCGGAGGAGGCCGCCGAGCTTGATGCCAAGATTGCCTTGGCCGACAAGCTGCGCTGGTGGGGCGCTCCGCTGCCCATCGACGCCAGCCATGTGCTGGCCCGCATGCTGCATGTGCAGCGCCATCACCCGGATGTCTGGGATAAAACCCGCCATGTGCTCGCGCCGAAGGATTGGTTGATCGCGCGGCTGACCGGCGTCGTTTGCACCGATCCGATGACGGCATTCGGCGTCGTCGATCAATCGCTCGCCCTGATCGGACCGCTGGCGGATCTGGTCGGTGGCGCGCGGGAACGCCTGCCATTGATTGCCGGATTCACCACACCGGCGGGCCGGATCAGGGCGGGCCTGCCCGGCGCTGGCGCACCGATGATCACCGGCTGCATGGATGCCTGGGCCGGGTTGCTGGGGGCCGGTGTGTCGCAACCGGGCGAGGCGGTGCATCTTTCGGGCACGAGCGACATTCTCGGCATTGTTTCGCCCATCCGCATGCCGACGCCGGGCGTGATCGCATTTCCCACTTGCGAGGGCATCACCCTCCATGCGGGGCCGACGCAATGCGGGGGTTCGGCGCTCGAATGGGCAGCGCGGCTGTTCAACCGCGCGCCCGCCGAAATGCTCGACATGGCGGCGGCCTTGCCCGCATCCGCGCGTGCGCCCTTGTTTCTGCCGCATCTTGATGGCGAGCGCGCGCCCCTGTGGGACGTGGGCGCGCGCGGCGCGTTCACCGGCCTCCATGCAGCCGACGGCGCGGCTGAGGCTGCCAAGGGCGTGCTGGAAGGCACGGGCTACGCCGCGCGCTGGCTTCTGGACACACTGGAGCGATCGGCCGGATGCCGGCCGGACACCATTGCCCACGCTGGCGGCGGCGCGCAATCGGAGCTGTGGTGCCAGATCCGCGCCGACATCCTGCAGCGGCCCTTGCGCCGGGTGAAAGCGCTGGATGCGGGCGTTGCCGGAGCGGCCATGCTGGCTGCCATTGGTGCCGGCATTCACGCCGACATCCGATCGGCGGCCTGCGATTTCGTGCAAACCGATCGCATGTTCGAGCCGCGCTTGGCCGAAGCGGCCCGGCACGAAGCCCGTTTTGCCGAATACCGCGCGCTTTACGCAGCACTGCGCGATATGCGT
>JALOTE010000078.1 GCA_025458045.1 Rhizobiaceae bacterium | reverse complement strand
TGGGCGACAACGCGCCAGCCTTGCGCATTGGCCTCGCAGCCATTGCCGAAAGTGCGCTGGCGGTCGCCGCGCACGGCGCAGACCGGCTGATAGATCGCCGGGCAGGCGATGTCCGGCCGAGGGTTCACGGGCGGGTTCACCGGCGGGCGTGGCTGCGGCGTCGGCCCGCCATCGCTTTCCACGACGCATGAGGCGAGCAGCAAGGCACCGGCGGCAAGCGCCGCGCCCGCGGCGAGACGGTGGATCAACCGGGGGGAAAAGCGGGGTTCGACGCGGCGCATGGTCAGTTCTCCGGCCTGTCAGGCATGGTCCGGCGCAGACGATGCGGCCATGCGGCTGAACTGTCAATGAATGCGGCCGATGAATGCGGGATGGAATGAACATCGCATTCATGCGCGGTTCAGCGGCCCTGTCCCAATCTCCATTCATGCCGGATGGATCGTCCCCCGCCACCGGACTGCTGAAAGGACACGCCCATGCGCAATTCCACCCCCGTTTCCCCCGTCCGCACCGGCATTGCCGCGCTTCTGGCTGCCGCACTCGCCCTGCCTCTGGCATCCCCGCAGGCCCTCGCCAATGATGTGGAATGGTATGGCGGCCAACATGGCGGCCAACATGGCGGATCGTCCGGCGGTTATGTCGAAGGCGGCCCGTCCTACAAGCGCTTCTACCGCGACGAGATCGGCCGTTTCTACATCCGGCACGGCCAGCGCATCTATGTCCAATATTGGGATCACGACGTGAACCCGGAGATCGACGACCATGGCGGCACCATCCACCATGGCGGCTGGAACGGTGACTGGGAGGAGAATGTCGCTCCCGCCCATCCGCCGGTCCGCAAGAAGCGCAACAAGCAGGCTGAAGCTGCCATCATCGCCGGCATCGCCGGGCTTGCCATCGGCGCGATCGTCGGCGGCGTGCAGCAGCAGACGCGGCCGGTGGTGGCCCAGCCCGTGCGCCCGGTGACGCCGCCGCAACTGTCGAACGCCTATCCGCCCCGCCCGGCGGCCGGTCCGCATGTGGTGACGGTCAACAATGCGTTCGAGCCCTGGACCCCGGCATGGCATGACTGGTGCCGCAACCGCTACCGCTCGTTCAACCCGGCGAGCGGCACCTTCACCGGCTATGATGGCGTCAAGCGTTTCTGCGTCGTGAAGTGACGGTCAAATGACGGGGAAGCTTGGCGGCCCTTGCACCGCCAAGCCGCGCCCATACATGGGGCCCAAAGGAGCGCCCCATGTTCAAGCAGATCCGCAACGCCATCCCCGACCGGCTGAAGCCTGAAAAATGGCGCGGCGGCGGCCCGGTCATCATCCCGGTCGTGCGCATGACGGGGGCGATCGCGGCGGGCGGCTCCCGCCTCAACCCGACGCTTTCTCTTGCCTCCGTGGCCGGCCCGCTGGAAAAGGCATTCTCGATCAAGGCCGCCCCGGCCGTCGCCATCGTGATCAACTCGCCCGGCGGCTCGGCGGCGCAATCGCGGCTGATTTACAAGCGGATCCGCGACCTTGCCGCCGAGAAGAACAAAAGGGTCCTCGTGTTTGTCGAGGATGCGGCGGCGTCGGGCGGCTACATGATCGCCTGCGCCGGTGACGAGATCATCGCCGATCCGTGCTCGGTCGTCGGCTCAATCGGCGTCGTGGCAGCCACGTTCGGCTTGCAGGATGCAATCGCCCGTATCGGCGTGGAGCGCCGCGTCTACACCGCAGGCACAAACAAGGTGACGCTCGACCCGTTCCAGGGCGAGAAACCTGAAGATGTCGCCTATCTCAAATCCGTGCTCGATGATCTCCATGGCGTGTTCATCGCGCTGGTGAAAGAGGGGCGCGGCGCACGGCTCAAGGACGATCCGGACGTGTTTTCCGGTCGCTACTGGATTGCCGAAAAGGCGCTGGCTCTCGGCCTGATCGACGGGATCGGCGACCTGCGCTCCAGCCTCAAGGCACGCTTTGGCGAGAAGGCCGAAGCCCGCCTGATCGGCGCGCCGCGCGGCTTGTTTGCGCGGCTCGGTTTCGGCTCGCGCTTGTCCTTGGCGGACATCGGGTCCGGCACGGTCGACGCCCTTGCCGCTCGCGTTGAGGAGGACGCCCTGTGGGCCCGCATCGGGCTGACGGGACCGCGCTGAACCTCAGATCGTGTCCGGGACGATGGATGGCGCATCGGGGATGCGCAAACGCCGCCTGCGCGCGGGTCGTTTGGAAAAGTGCGCGTTGAAACGGGCAAACGCCTTCAACAGTCGGTCGCGGGCTGACATGGTCGGTCCATCCTTTTGCATGGTGAACTCTTTCGTGGCAGACTTAAGGACAGCTTAACGCGGGGAGGCGTCCGGGTGATCTTTGTTGAGCAAACGGTGGAAAACGGCCGCGTCACCTACCGGGACACCAAGCGCTGGTGGTGGCTGCTTTCCGTGATGACGCCCGGCCTGCCGGGGCTCGCGGCGTTGATGCTGTTGTCCGGCGCGCATCCCTCATGGTCCGCCGTCCCGCTGGTCTTCTATTTCGGCCTTGTGCCCCTGCTGGACTGGATCATCGGCGAGGACATCGACAACCCGCCCGAGGACATCATCGAGCAATTGGCCGCCGACCAATGGTACCGCGCGCTGCTGTTCCTGACGATCCCCGTGCTTTATGCTTCCTCGGCACTGGCCTTCGCCGCGATCCTGTGGGCCGGGCTGCCATTGTGGGCCAATGTGCTGATCGCCGTTTCGGCAGGCGTGTCGGCTGGCGGAGGACTGACGGTCGCCCATGAACTTGGCCACAAGCCGGCGCGGCTCGATCAATTCGGCGCAAAGCTCATCCTCGCACTGACCGGCTACGCGCATTTCTGCATCGAGCACAACAAGGGGCATCATTCTCAGGTTGCGACACCGGAAGATCCGGCATCATCGCGATTGGGCGAAAGCGTCTATGCGTTTGCCTTGCGCGAGTTGCCGGGCGCCGCGCGGCGCGGCTGGCAGGCCGAGCGCAAGCGGCTTTCTGTCAAGGGCTCCGGCTTCTGGCACTGGCGCAATGATCTGCTGCAAGGCTACGGCTTGGCCGCGCTGATGGCGGCGGCGCTGACCGCCATTGGCGGGCTTGCCATTTTGCCGTTTCTGCTCATCCATCATGGTGTCGGCTGGCTGCAACTGACATTGGCCAATTACGTGGAGCATTACGGCCTGCTCCGGCCCAAACTCGCCAATGGCCGTTACGCACCATGCGAGCCACATCATTCTTGGAACACCAACCACATCCTGTCGAACCTGATGCTGTTCCATTTGCAGCGCCATTCCGACCATCACGCCAACCCGATGCGGCCCTACCAGACCCTGCGCAATTTCGAGGACCTGCCGCGCCTGCCGTCGGGCTATCCGGGGTCATTTGCATTGGCGGTGATGCCGCCCCTGTGGCGGCGGGTGATGGACCCGAAAGTGATGGCTTGGGCGCAAGGCGACATCAGCCGCACCAACCATGTGCCGGGCTACACGCCGCGCGTCTGACCGCGGATGAGGTCCGTGTTCAGCCCCCTGCCCGCGCGGTCCACGACATTCCTCAGCGCGAAGGACGAGTTCATCCGCACCACATGCGGCATGGCCGAAAGCCACGTCTTGTGGATACGCTCGAAGTCCTCAAGGTCGCGAGCCACGACGCGCAGGATGTAATCGTGCTCGCCGCTCATCAAATAGCACATCTGCACATTGGGGCAGGCCTTCACCGCCTCCTCGAACTCGGCCAGATGCCGCTCGGACTGGCTTGCAAGCGACATGTGCACGATGACCGTCACAGGGTGCCCCAGCACACGGTTTGACAGCCGCGCATGATAGCCGCGGATCGCGCCCGCTTGCTCCAGAGCGTCGAGCCGCCGCGAGCAGGCCGATGGCGACAGGCCAACCTTGTCGGCGAGCTGCGCATTGGGGATGCGGGCATTCTCCTGCAAGGCAGCCAGTATGGCATGATCGATCCTGTCCAATTCCATGCGTGGAGGTTCCTTGCCAAAGATACGTCGTTCTTCGACGATCATTGCGTCATGTTGGTGTTTCGCACATGGCTTTGCAAGGACATTTCCAGCATTCTACGGCATTCTTCACCGGTCACCACGGAGGAACATGATGCGCGTCGGCTGCCCGAAAGAGATCAAGAACCATGAATACCGTGTCGGGCTCACCCCCGGTTCGGTGCGCGAATATGTGGCGAACGGCCACGAGGTCTGGATCGAGAAGGGCGCGGGCGCGGGCATCGGGGCCGATGACGGGGCCTATGCGGCGGCCGGGGCCAAGGTCGTTGCAACGGCAGCCGAAATCTTCGCCAAGTGCGACATGGTGGTGAAAGTCAAGGAACCTCAGCCGCAGGAATGGGCACAACTGCGCGATGGCCAGATCCTTTACACCTACCTCCATCTCGCGCCCGACCCGGACCAGACCAAGGGCCTCATCGCATCAGGCGTCACGGCTGTCGCCTATGAGACCGTGACGGACGGTTTCGGCGGCTTGCCGCTTCTGGCTCCGATGTCGGAGGTGGCCGGACGCCTCGCGATCCAGGCGGGCGCGACCGCGCTTCAAAAGGCCAATGGCGGACGCGGCGTGTTGCTCGGCGGTGTGCCGGGCGTGCTGCCGGGCAAGGTCACTGTCATCGGCGGCGGCGTCGTCGGCATCAATTCGGCCAAGATGGCAGCGGGCCTCGGCGCCGATGTCACGATCATCGACCGGTCACTGCCGCGCTTGCGCCAGCTTGACGACATTTTCAACGGCCGCGTCCACACCCGGTACTCGTCGATTGACGCCATCGAAGAGGAAGTGTTCTCGGCCGACATCGTGGTTGGCGCCGTCCTCATTCCGGGTGCGGCCGCGCCCAAGCTCGTCAGCCGCGAAATGCTAGGCGGGATGAAAAAGGGCGCGGTGCTGGTCGATGTCGCGATTGACCAGGGCGGCTGTTTCGAGACGTCGCACGCGACCACCCATGCCGAACCGACCTATGTGGTCGACGGGGTCATCCATTATTGCGTCGCCAACATGCCTGGCGCGGTGCCTGTGACTTCCGCCCATGCGCTGAACAATGCAACGCTGCAATACGGCATCGCGCTCGCCAACAAAGGCCTGAACGCGATTGCCGAAAACCCGCATCTGAGGAACGGGCTCAACGTGCATCGCGGCCGCATCACCAACAAGGCGGTTGCCGAAGCGCTCGGCTATGACATGGTCGCACCCGATGCGGCGTTGAAAGTTGCCTGATCGCCTCCAATGTCTGAACAGTTGAACCCGGTGGCGAGCGAACCCTGCGCCGCCGGGTTTTTCGTTTGACATTGGCCGCCTCCGGTGGTCGGTGCGCCACCAATGAAAAAGGGGCGCACATGTCGGCTGGTCAATCACGCATGGCGCTGTGGGCGCTTCTGTTCGGCAATCTGGTGATCGGCACCGGCGTCCTGCTTCCCGCAGGCATGCTGAACACACTGTCAGCTGATCTCGGCACGGATGCCGCGCGCACCGGCCTCTTGATGACTGTCGGCGGCATCGTTGTCGGCTTCGGCGCGCCTCTGCTTGCGGCATTCACCTCCTCAATCGACCGGCGGGTGCTGCTGTGCGTCGCGCTTGGCCTTTATGTGATCGGCCATCTCGGCAGCGCGTTCGCATCCGACCTGAACACGCTTCTGGTGCTGCGCGCCTTGACAGTGGCCGGCGCGGCCATCTTCACGCCGCAGGCCGCCGCCACTGCCGGGTTGATTGTCGCGCCCGAACAGCGCGGCGCGGCCATCGGCTTCATCTTCATCGGCTGGTCGCTCGCCTCGGTCGCCGGCATCCCGCTTGGCGCGTTGTCGGGCGAGATGCTCGGATCGCAGGCGACCTATGCGCTGATGGCGGCGTTCTCGGCGCTCGGGCTCGCCGCGGTGTTCACGGTGCTCCCAAGCGGCCTGAAGGTCGCGCCGCTGCAACTGTCCTCCTGGCTGGCGGTCGCCCGCAACCGGCAATTGATGCTGGTGCTGCTGGTGACACTCTGCGCATTGTCAGGCCAATTCGTGATGTTCACCTATCTGGCGCCGATCCTGCGCGACGCCTATGGCCTTGGCGCCGACCGCATCGCCGCGATCTTCTTTGCGACCGGCCTTGCCGGTGTCGGCGGCAGCGCGCTGGCCGCCCGCCATGTCGGCCGCCTAGGGGCGGACCGCGCGATGATGATCGCGCTTGGCGCGGTTGCCGTCGGCCTCGCACTGGTTGCGGCAGGCTGGGGCAATGCGTGGGTGTTCCTCGCAGGCGCTTGCCTGTGGTCGGCAGGTGGCTTTGCGGGCAACTCCATCCAGCAGGGCCGCCTTGTCGGGATCGCGCCCGCACTCGCCTCGGCGACGGTCGCGCTCAACAGTTCATTTGTCTATTTCGGCCAGTCGGTCGGATCGGCGACGGGCAGCCAGCTGATTTCCGGCGGCGCCGGGATCGCAATGCCTTTGGCCGGGCTGGCCTTCATCGCCATGGGGCTGGCCTGCTCTGTCTTGGCGGCGTGCGAAGGCCGCGCCGCAAAAGCTTGACCTCACGAAACGCGTCACAGGTGCCGGCCAGAGGACCGGCGGCACGCCTGCACCGGTCCACCTGCCTTGCCGCACGCTCAATAGGCGATGAAATCCGTGATGCGGCGGATGGTGACGCGGCGGTTGCGCCACTCCGCCCTCTGGGTCGCAACAAGGAGGAAGTCCTCGCCATAGCCGACGGTTTCAAGGGCGTAGCCGGGCAATCCGTAGCCGGATTGCAGCGACGCCGAGAGCGACCATGCGCGGCGGTCCGACAGTGTCTGGTTGGAGGACCGCGAGCCGACCGCATCGGTGTGGCCTTCAATCAGTAAGAGCTCATCCGGATTGCGGTTCAAGATGCGGTCGACCGCGACGGCGATGCGCTCGACTTTCCACAATTCGCCAGTTTCGATGCGCGCTGACCCGGTGCGGAAGTTGATCGCCTGGATGTCGATGGAGGGCGCGAGCCGACGGATTGCCAAGTCGCGCTTCAATTGCTCGATGGTCACACGCGGACGGCGCGCCCGCGGTGCGGCCCGCATTAACTGGTTTTCAATCGTCGCGGCTGACGGCATTTGCGCCTGCGCCGCGGCCAATTCGGGCAACGCAATCGCGGCAGCGCCGCCAGCGAGGAGGCCGAACAGGCTGCGGCGAGTGAGAAGGGAAGACGTGGCATCCATGGAAGCGCCCTTTCAGCGTTTGAAGGATGCTGTCATCTTCACTGTCCGCGTCTGAACAGGCCTTGAATGCGGCTGTTGTCTGCCGTTCAGCTTCAGTTCGAGGTCGACAGCCGCAGAAGCTCCGCTTCACTCAGCGGCCTGATCGCCGTCTCCTCGCGCCCGACAGGCACAAAGCCCAATTTCTGGTAGAGCGGCAGGGCAGCCGGATGGTCGAGCGTGCAGGTGTTGACCGTCACCTTGGCCGGCTTGGTTTCCAGCGCCGCATGGATGGCCTCGCAGAGAAACCAGCGCCCTAGCCCTCGGCCATAGGCATGCTCCATCAGGCCAAAATAGGCGATGTTGGTCGCGTCCGGTTCAGACCGGTCGATCTCGAAGAAGCCGGCTGGAGCACCGGCAAGATACAGCACATGGAGATCCGTCGTCTCGGCATGGATGATCGCGCGCAGTTCCTCGTCTGTGCGCCGCAGCCGCCAGACCCAATGCCAAGGGCGGCCGGTGCGGAACATCATGTAACGGTAGAAATGCAGGGGCGGCTCCGTTGCGCGCATGAGCGCAATCGGCTGGCCCAACGGCAGCGGCTCACGTCGCGGGCCGGGCGGGATCAGTTCAAGATAGGTCACCGTTGTGGCGATGCCATTCTCGTCGCCATACTCGCCTTTGCCGCCTGCCGCCGGATTCTCACCCATCATTCTGCCCCCGTTTCAACCGGCGTGTCATCGCGCCCGCCCCATTCGGCCCAAGAACCGTCATAGAGGCGGTGGTTCGCATGGCCGATGGTCGCGAGCGCAAGAATGATGACGGCCGCCGTCACACCGGAGCCGCAAGTGGCAATCACAGGCATCGTCAAACCATGTCCGGCATCCGACTGTTCCTCGAACTCTTCATGTCGAGCGAGAATCCTTCGCAACTCACCGTCAGATTTCAATCTTCCACTGTCAGTCAGCATCGAGTACGGCAGGTTTTCCGCACCCGGCATGTGGCCTGATCGCAGGCCTGCACGCGGCTCAGGCGCGGTTCCGGCAAACCGGCCGGGGCTTCGGGCATCAAGGATGAGGGCCGTGCCCCTCTCGACCGCAGCACGGATGTCGGCCAAGTCCGCCACGGCTCGCGCATTGAACCGCGCGTCGAACCGCACCGGCGGCGGCGGGACAGGCGCGGCGGTTTCGACCGACCGCCCCTCGGCTTTCCAACGGTCGAAACCACCATTCAGAACACGCACTTTGCTTGCGCCGAACACCCGGCACATCCACCAGACACGCGGCGCTGAAAACATGCCAGGTCCGTCATAGACGACGATCTCATCCGCCTCGCTGATCCCCATCGCGCCGAGCGCCCCGGCGAAAATCTCAGGCGGGGGCAGCATGTGCGGCAAAGGCGAGCCCGGCATCACCACGGCATCGAGATCAAAGCGCTGCGCGCCGGGGATGCGCGCCTCGGCAAACTCAGCGGCCGCATCGCGGTTCTGCTGCGGCAGATACCATGAGGCATCGATCAGCTTGAAGCCCGGCGTGCCGAGCCTCGCCTCAACCGCGTCGAATTCCGCCACGAACCGGCTCGTTCCACCTCGTGGCATCATGCCTCTGCTCCCTCGGACGCAACGCCGAAGCGAATGCGCATCCGGCGGTTTTCCTTGCCCTTGTTTTCGATCTTGGCGATGTGGATCGCACCCACTTCGCCTGTCTCGCTGACATGGGTGCCGCCGCAGGGCTGGCTGTCAATGGCTGCATCCTCGCCGATGCACACAAGCCGGATCCGGCCAAGTCCGCGCGGCGGACGCACATTCTTCGAGCGCACGATCGCAGGGTTGGCGTCCAGTTCCGCCTCTTCGATCCAGCGCGTGAACACCGGATGATTGGCCTCGACCAGCGCCATCAGCCGCACGGTGACATCCTCCTTGGTGATGCTCACGCCAGTCATGTCGAAATCAACACGGCTTTCATCCTCGCCCACGCCCGCTCCGGTGATCGGAAACGGGCAGACAACCGAAAGGAGGTGGCAGGCCGTGTGCATCCGCATCAGCCGGTGGCGCCGCGCCCAGTCGATGTGCAATGTCAACCGCTCGCCAACGACCGGGACAGCCGAGCCTGGCGCAAGTTGGTGGATGATCTCGGCCTTTGTGTCGCCCGTCACCGTGGCGGCGACAAGGAGCCGCGTCCCGTCATCCCGCTCAAGAAAGCCTGTATCGCCGGGTTGGCCGCCGGACGTGGCATAGAAATTCGTCTGGTCGAGCATGACGCCGCGCGCGTCGACAGCGACAACCATAGCCTCGGCCACCGAAAGATAGGCGTCTTCGGCAAAGAGCGGGCGGACCGTGAACCCCATGATCACACTGCCTCAAACGGCACGTCGATTGAGCGGCGTGCTTCAAGCCAGCGCGGCACCGGCAGTCCTTTGGACTTGAGGAAATCAGGATTGTAGATTTTCGATTGGTAGCGATGGCCATAGTCGCACAGGATGGTGACGATGGTGTGGCCCGGCCCCAAGTCCCGCGCCAGCGCCATGGCCCCGGCAATGTTGACCCCGGTTGAGCCGCCCATCACGAGCCCCTCCTCCTCGGCGAGCGGATAGATGATGTTCAGCGCCTCCCCGTCCGAAATCCGGTAGGCGAAATCCGGCGCGAAGCCTTCAAGATTTCCGGTGATGCGCCCTTGCCCGATCCCCTCGGTGATGGAGGAGCCCTCGGCCCTCAATTCGCCCGTCGTATAGTGGCTGAACAAGGCCGCGCCATACGGGTCGGCGAGCGCGGATTTCACCGAAGGCTTCAACGCTTTCAGGCCCATCGACACACCGGCCAGTGTGCCACCCGTGCCGACCGCTGCGGCAAACCCGTCCACCTTTCCGCCGGTCTGATCGAAAATCTCGCGCGCAGTTGTCTCAATATGCCCGTCGCGATTGGCCGTGTTGTCGAACTGATTGGCCCAGATCGCACCGCCCGGCTCGGTTCTTGCCAATTGTTCCGCCAGACGCCCCGAGAGCCGGACATAATTGTCGGGGTTGCGATAGGGCACAGCCGGCACTTCGATCAACTCTGCACCGGCCAGCCGAAGCGCGTCCTTTTTCTCCTGGCTCTGTGTCTCGGGGATGACGATGACCGTCTTGTAGCCAAGCGCGCTGGCGACCAGCGTCAATCCGATACCGGTGTTGCCGGCTGTTCCTTCCACGATCGTGCCGCCCGGCTTCAACAAGCCCCGCCGCTCCGCATCGCGGATGATGAACAGCGCGGCGCGGTCCTTCACCGATTGGCCGGGATTGAGGAATTCCGCCTTGCCATAGATGTCGCAGCCGGTTTCGGCGCTGGCGCGCTTCAGGCGGATCAGCGGCGTGTTGCCAATCAGATCGATCACGCTTCCGGCCATGACTCTCCCCCGACCCCTTTGTCACAACACATCGTATGCCACGCGTTTGCCTTGGCAAACCGGGTCTTGGCAAGGCCGCCAGCGGCACGTTTCAGCCATTGTTAAGCATGTGCGGCTTGGCATTGGACTTATTCCAAATTTGCAGGTGCATCCCCAGCTTTGCCTTGATCCAAATTGATGCACGCTCCGTATTCAACCACAAACCAATCAAGCGCAGAGCCGAGTCTCCCTATGGTGGGGTGGAAGGCGGACGCAACGGCGGGCACGAGAATGAACATGGCTGTGGATATGACCGGCGCGCGCGAAGCTTTGCTGGCGGAATTCGCGATCGGCAATTTGCGCGCGCCCGCCCATGCTGTGATTGCAGCCCATCTCGAACTCAAGGCGGACAATCGCCGCTTTGTGATCGGGCTCGAAGATTTGGCGGCTGATGCATTGGAGCGGGTCGAGCCGGTAGCCGTCAGCAATCGCGATGCGCGGCTTGCGGCCATCTTCGGTGCGGAACACATTGATGCGGTGGTTCAGCCGCGCACATCCGCCATTCCACACGCTCTGCAGCGCTATGCCGGCGCGGACATCGACGCCATCCGGTGGAAAACGGTTTTGCCGGGGTTCCGCGAGTGGCAGATCGGCACGGAAGACGGCTGCGATATGCACATGTTCTGGATCAAGCCCGGCCGCAAAATGCCGACCCACACGCATGAAGGCACCGAACTGTTCCTTGTGCTGGAAGGCTCGTTCAGCGACGACAGCGGCACCTATGGGCCGGGAGATCTGTCGATTGCCGATGATGGCGTCAATCACCGCCCGGTGGCCGGTCTGGAGCGCCCGTGCATTGGCTTTTCGGTGACGGACGCGCCGCTGCGCCTGACCGGCTCGTTCAGCGAAAAGATCGGCATGTTGTTCGGCCGCTGACCCAATCCGCCGACCCGCCTGAAACGTAAAGCTCCAACAAACGGACACGTCGTCCATCTGGAGCTTTCCCATGAACTACCGCGCCTCTCCCGCCGATGGCCTCGCTTGGGTCACCGGCTCGTCGACCGGCATCGGGCGTGCCTTGGCGCTTGATCTGGCGCGCGACGGCTACACCGTCGTGCTGACGGCGCGGTCAGCCGACAAGCTCGAAAGCGCAAAGGCGGAAATCGAAGCTGCAGGCGGCAAGGCCGTGATCGCCGCCGCCGACGTGACGGACGAAGCGGCGATGGGCGCGCTCGTATTGGACATTGAAGCCGCGCACGGACCGATTGCGCTCGCCGTCTTCAACGCAGGCAATTATTGGCCGACTGACGGCACCAAGCTCGAGATCGAAGCCTTCCGCAAAACCTATGATATCAATGTCTTCGGCGTTCTGAACGGCCTTGTCCCGCTCGTGGAGCGTTTCAAGGCGCGCGGACGCGGCCATCTGGTCATCGTGTCGTCGGTTTCAGGCTATGCGGGTCTTCCCAAGGCTGCAGCCTACGCCTCGTCAAAGGCCGCCATGATCAACATGGCCGAATGCCTGAAGTTCGATTTCGACAAGATGGGCCTCGGCATACAATTGGTGAACCCCGGTTTCATCGACACGCCGCTGACCGAGAAGAACGATTTTCCCATGCCGTTCCTGATGCCGGTGGAAAAAGCCGCGCGGCGCATGGCTGACGGTTTCAAGGGGCAGGCGTTCGAGATCACCTTTCCGCGCCGCTTCACCTGGATGCTGAAGCTGACGAGCAAGTTGCCCTACCAGCTGTATTTCTGGCTGATCGGACGCACGACCGGCGCATCCAAATGATCAGCGCACCGCCTCGATCCTTTGCCGCAGCGCCTTCTGTTCACGTTCGCCGAGCGGGAAATTCCACATCAGGCCGATGGCAGCGAGCTTGAGCAGGATCGGCACCCACGCATAGATGACCGCCAGCGCGAACAGCGCGTCCGGCGTGTTTCGCGCAGCCGGTGACGGGTCGAAGCCAAAGGCGGCTAGCAAAGGAAATGCGATGCCGACCCCGAAGGCAAGCGCCGCCTTTGTGGCAAGGCTCCACGCCGCAAAGTAAGTGCCGGAACGTTGCTCGCCGCTTTGGGCCGTGTCCGCATCGATCACATCGGCCTGGATCGCGGCGGGCAGCGTCAGGTCGAAGCCGAGGCAGACGCCGGTGATGACGCAGAGTATGGCGAAGGCCGTGACATCGCCCGTCCCCATCAGGGGCGCGGAGGCAAAGACAAGGCAGGCGACAATCATGGCGAGGCACCAGGCGCGGTGCTTGCCGAAGCGTTTGGCGAGCCACAAGGCTGCCGGCACGCCCGCAATTCCGCAGAGAAAATACAACAGCAGCATCGGCCCGCGCAGCGCCTCGTCTCCGATGACGGAGGAAACGAAATAGAGGAACAATGTCGCTGGAATGCCATTGGCGAGCCCATTGAGAAAGAACGCAGCCAGCAGCCGCAGGAACGGGCGGTTCCGCGCCATGGCGGCCAATCCGTCGCGCAGGCCGAGTTCGGTGGTGGAATATTCCTTCGGTTCCGGCAGACGTATGATCATGATGCCGCCGAGCAGCACCAGACCGGCGGCGACGGCCGCCCCAAGCATGGCGAGCCCGTGCCATGCCGCCGGATCATCCATGCCGAGCGAAAACGGAAGCGCGATGGCGAGCAAGGTTCCAGCCAAGGTGAATGCCTCGCGCACCCCGGTGATGCGCGCGCGGGCCGAATAGTCACCCGACAGTTCCGCGCCCCACGCCGAATAGGGGAGCATGACCCCGGTAAAACCAATCGTCAGCACCGTTGCCCAGCCGAACAGGTGGAGCGCGGTCGCATCGGCAGGCGGCGCAAACAGCATGAAGCCGGACAGGGCAGCAATGGGGATCGACAGCGCCATCACGGTGCGGCGACGCCCGAAGCGGGGCCGCCATTTGTCGGCCAGCCAGCCGATCACTGGATCATTGACCGCGTCAAAGATGCGTACCGCAAGAAGCGCCGCGCCGAC
>JALOTE010000077.1 GCA_025458045.1 Rhizobiaceae bacterium | reverse complement strand
TTCAAACGCGCCGCCCATGCAGGTGCCGTTGATGGCGGACACCCACGGCTTGCCGCAGGTTTCAAGCTTGCGGAACAGTTGGCTCATATAGCCGGCATTGTCGAACAGCAGCTTGATCGCCGCCTCTTCGCTCTTCGCCTTTTCGGCCTCGAACAGGTCGAACATGCCCTTGATCATCGACAGGTCCGCGCCGCCCGAGAACGAGCCCCGCTTGCCGGAGGTGAACACCACGCCTTTGATCGCCGCATCGGCGACCACGGCGTTGATGATGGCATCCAGTTCCCGCATCACCTCGACGGTGAAAACGTTCATGGATTTGCCTGGCATGTCCCAGGTGACAAGTGCGATGCCGTCGGCGTCGGTTGCGACGGTGAAATTCACGTAAGCCATTGTCATTCCTCCCGTCACACCCGCTCGATGATCGTCGCGGTGCCCATGCCAGCCCCAATGCACAGCGTCACCAGTGCCGTGTTCAGATCGCGGCGCTCCAGTTCATCGAGCACCGTGCCGAGGATCATCGCGCCTGTGGCGCCCAGAGGATGGCCCATGGCGATTGCGCCGCCATTGACGTTCATCTTGTCATGGCTGACGTCGAAAGCCTGCATGTAGCGCAGCACCACGGCGGCAAAGGCCTCGTTCAATTCAAACAGGTCGATGTCTGACAAGGACATGCCAGATTTCTTCAGGAGCTTTTCCGTCACGTCCACCGGACCTGTCAGCATCAGCGCAGGGTCGGAACCGACATTGGCGAACGCGCGAATGCGGGCGCGCGGCTTGACGCCAATCATTTTGCCGGCTTTCTTCGAACCGAGCAGAACGGCAGCGGCACCATCCACGATGCCGGAGGAGTTGCCTGCATGGTGCACGTAGCTCATCGTCTCGACATCCGGATGCGCGGCGATGGCGACCGCTTCAAAACCGCCCATCTGGGCGGGCATCATGAAGGAGGGTTGCAATTGGCCGAGCGACTGCATGTCGGTTGAGGGGCGCATATGCTCGTCATGCGCCAATATCGTCAGTCCGTTCTGGTCCTTCACCGGCACGACGGAATTGGTGAAGCGGCCTTCCGCCCAGGCTTTGGCGGCACGCTTCTGGCTTTCGACCGCATAGGCGTCGCAATCGTCGCGGGTAAAGCCATATTTCGTGGCGATCAGGTCGGCCGAGACGCCCTGCGGCATGAAGTAGGACGGCAGGTTCACTGACGGGTCCATGAACCACGAGCCGCCTTGCGCGCCCATGCCGACGCGCGACATGGATTCAACGCCGCCGGCAATCACGATATCGTCCGCCCCTTGAGCGATTTTCGCGGCGCCGAAATTGATCGCATCAAGCCCGGAGGCGCAAAAGCGGTTGATCTGCAGGCCCGGCGCTTCGGTCTTGTAGCCGGCTTCAAAGACCGAGGCGCGGGCGATGTCACCGCCCGCTTCGCCCACGGCATCGACGCAGCCGAAGATGACGTCGTCAACCTTGGATGTGTCGAGGCCGTTGCGGTCGCGCAGAGCCTCGAGCACTTTCGCGCCGAGGCGGGGCGACGGAACCTCGTGCAGGCTCCCGTCCTTCTTGCCGCGCCCGCGCGGCGTGCGCACCGCGTCATAAATGAATGCGTCTGCCATCTCATCCTCCCCGGCAGCGCGGCCTTTGCCGCAGCCACCTGCTTCATTTCGTTGCAGAAAGCGCGGGGCTTGCCCGCGCTTGTCATGTTCAGAACGCGTCGGCGGCAAGCGCCATCATGCTGTCGGCACCGGTTTCAATGCGGGTGCGGCGCAGCACCGTCTCTGGCATCAGGCGCTCCATGAAGAAACGCGCCGTGACCAGCTTGTTTTCATAGAAGGCCGCATTGGCTGCACCGCCATCGAGCGCCTCATGGGCCGCCTTCGCCTGCAAGGCCCACATGTAGCCGAGTGTGACAAGGCCGAACAGGTGCATGTAGTCGGTGGAACCCGCGCCGGCATTGTCGGGCTTGGCCATGGCGTTCTGCATGAACCACATGGTCGAAGCCTGAAGGTCGCCCAACCCTTTTTTCAGGTGCTTGGTGAAGAAGGCGAGTTTCTCGTTCTCACGGTGGAGCGCGCAGAATTCCTCGATTTCCTTGAACATCGCCATCACGGCGCGCCCGCCGTTCTGGGCAAGCTTGCGGCCGACGAGATCCAGCGCCTGGATCCCGTTCGCGCCTTCATAGATCATGGCGATGCGGGCATCGCGCACATATTGGCTCATGCCCCATTCTTCGATGTAGCCATGGCCGCCATACATTTGCTGGGCCATCACGGCATGGTCAAAGCCCTTGTCGGTGAGCACGCCCTTCACGATCGGTGTCACCAGCGACAGAAGGTCATCGGCGGTCTGGCGCTCGGCCGCGTCCTCCGAACGATGCGCGATGTCGGATTTGAGTGCCGTCCACAGCACGAAGGCGCGGCCGGCTTCGTTGAAGGCGCGGATCGTCATCAGCGTGCGGCGCACATCGGGGTGGACGATGATCGGATCGGCTTTCTTGTCGGGCGCTTTCGGCCCGGTCAGCGCGCGGCCCTGGATGCGGTCCTTGGCGTAGTTGACCGCGTTCTGATAGGCGACTTCCGAGACCGACAGTCCTTGCAGGCCGACGCCGAGACGCGCCTCATTCATCATCACGAACATGGCCTTCAGGCCGGAATTCTCCTGGCCGACGAGCCAGCCTGTCGCCTCGTCATAATTCATGACGCAGGTGGAATTGCCGTGGATGCCCATCTTGTGCTCGATGGACCCGCAGCTTACGCCGTTGCGCGCGCCGGGATTGCCGTCAGCGTCCGGAATGAACTTCGGCACGATGAAGAGTGAAATCCCTTTCACGCCTTCCGGTGCACCCTCGATACGGGCAAGAACCAGATGAATGATGTTCTCGCTCATCGGGTGTTCGCCGGCTGAAATGAATATCTTCTGGCCGGAAATCTTGAACGAGCCATCCGCCTGCGGCACGGCGCGGGTGCGCAACAGGCCAAGATCCGTGCCGCAATGCGGCTCGGTCAGGTTCATGGTTCCCGTCCAGCGTCCTTCCATCATCTTCGGCAGGAAGGTCTGCTTCTGCTCGGGCGAGGCATGGGTGTGGATGGCGGCGATGGCCCCCTGGGTCAGGCCGGGATACATCATGAGCGCCATGTTGGCCGACGACATGTATTCGCCGACGGCCGTGTGCAGGACATAAGGCAAACCCTGGCCACCATAGTCCGGGTCGAAGGCGAGGCCCAGCCAGCCGCCCTCGCAATAGGCATCATACGCCTCCTTGAAACCGTCGGGCACCGTCACCGAACCGTCGGCATGGCGGGTGCAACCCTGCTGGTCACCGACCTGATTGAGCGGGAACATGACGTTCTCGGCCAATTTCGCGCCTTCGGCGAGAATCGCCTCGACAAGGTCGATCGACGCGTCGGAAAAGCCTGCAAGATTGCTGTAGCGCTCGTAACCGAGCACATCCTTCAAGACAAACATCGTGTCCGCGACGGGCGCTTTGTAAACAGGCATGGCTTTCCTCCAATGGCATGGGCGGCCCTGCCCGCCGCCCATGTGTGCGCTAACCCTTGTGTGCGATAACATTTTCTGACGTTTGCGTAAACGTCATTTTTATCAAAAGCCCCCGCCGTTCAAGGGGCGGAGGCTGAAAATGCGCGGAATTTGTCCGGTGAACTCGCCGACGCGCGAAAGACCATTCGGCAGCAATGCCGTCGACGCCAGGTAACGCTTATTGCGCGGCCTTGAGCTTCTCGCGGATGATGTCAAGAACATCGTCAAGGCGCGCGATCGCTTCATCAATGGACTTGCGCTGATCATGAAGGCGGCTGAGTTGCGCCGTCGATTTCTCCAGCGCCAAAGTCAGTTGCGCCTTGTTGCCGCTGGTCGGCTCATAGAGATCAAGCAGTTCGCGGATGTCATCCAGCGACAAGCCGACATCGCGGCCAAGAAGGATGAGCCGCAGACGCGCGCGCTCGCGGCGGCCATAGAGACGCGCGGTACCGACACGCTTCGGCGCGATGAGACCCCTGTCCTCGTAGAAGCGCAATGTGCGCAGCGTGACGTCAAACTCGTCGGCAATCTCCCCGATGCGGCTCAGATCTTCAGCTTCAACGGAGTCGTGGTCGAACTTTTGCATGGCAAAGGCCATCCTGTCAGAAGGGTGGATGTGACACGGTTCACGAATTTTAAGCTCTGAGAATGGCAGACCGGCACTCTATCCCCGCCGGAGCCCTCTTTCCAACTCTTACGTCCACGTAATTCAAAGCGCTTTGAATTTCAAGGACGCCGTTGTCACATTTTTGCATTGCTGAGCAGCCACGCATGTCGATGCTTTTCCACTTGAACCCAATTCCATCATCTTTTCAGCATGTTACAGTGCTTCAAGACCGCTATCCCACACAAGCGTTTTAGGACGAAGAGTAAAAAATGGCGCATGTCGCAGAACCGGCAAGGCGGGTCCGGCCAGGCTGACAAAAGGTTAACGGCATTAACCGCATGTTTACCACGTTCGTTAATGGTCCGGTCATATCGTCGGCCTGATGCGCCTTGCATCGGGCCGGTGCGGCATCCGCATCAAGCGGGTTCTGCATGTCACACAGCCGGAGCCGCGAATCCGCCATGACGCACCGCCCTTACTCACCGGAAGCCCTCAATGCGGGACGCACCCGGCGCAGCCTGCCGGACCAGGCGCAGGCGGCGCGACCGGAAGCAGGCATGGTCAATGAGTTGACGCGTGAGCTCGATGCCATCGCCGAAGAGATCAAGCGCATCAAGGCGGCGCGCGCAGCGCAGGATCGCGCCGTTTACAGTCCCGCAATGCCCGAGCGACAGCCATCGCGCGCCCATGCCCCGGTATTGGCGGCCCAGGCGCCTGATGTGTCGCACGCCGCCTATGAGCGCATGGCCGGGCTGGTGGACGGGCTGAAAGCCGATGTCCGCAACCAGCTTCGCGACGATCTCGATTCGCAATATCACCGCCTGCGTGACGAGTTGGACATGCTCGCCAAGGCGGTCCAGGGCTCGCCAATGCAGGGCGAATTCCGCGGTGAAATCGCCGAGTTGATGCGCGGCCTCGACACGCTGTCGGCCGGGCACCGCTCCATCCAGCGCAGCCAGGATGACTTGTCGGGGTTCCTGAAGCGGGAAATGTCAGCGCTGCAATCGGCACTCGACGGCGTTGCGCGGACAGACGGCCTTGATTCGCTTGGACGGCGCTGGGACGCGTTGGAAGATCAATGGACGCGGCTTGAAGAGCGCGTGACCGGCTTGCCGCGCGCATTGTCGCCGGAGTTGCAGAAAATCCATGACCGTCTGGCGAGCCTCAATCAGGCCGCTTCGGACAATGGACTGAAGGCGCTGGAGGAGCGGCTGCTGTTGCTGGCGCGCAGCGTGGACGCCTTGGCGCAGCAAGGCGTCGGCGCGCCGGGCGCGCTCACCCAGATCGAGAGCCGCTTCGACGAATTGTCCCGTGCGATTGCGGCCCTGCCGAACGCCATCCCTGTTTCCAACGCCAGCCAGCAATTGGCCGATGAGAACGCGTTGCGCCAGGTGGAGCAGGCGTTGACGCGGATGGCAGGCAAGATCGAGGCGCTGTCGGTGCAGTCGCAGGCGTCGCCGGCGATTGCCGCCATCGAGGCGCGCGTCGGCGCTCTGGCCGACGGAATGGCGCGGATGCACGAATCCTTCGATCCGGCACCGGTGATGGAGCGTCTCGACCGGCTCACCGACCGCGTCGCCTCCTTCCGAATGCCGGACATCTCGGCGGCCAGCCTTGACGCGCTGACGGCGCAGATGAACCGGCTGGCTGACGAGGTGCGCCGCCCGAACCCTGCGCATGATGAAACACTGGAAGCGATGGGCCGGATCGACACCCGGCTCGGAGCCATCGAGACGCGGCTTGGCCGCCTTGCCGATCAACCATTGCCGCCTGCGCCCCAATCGGCGGGGGTCGACCCTGACGCTCTGCTCGACATGCTGGAGCGGCGCTTTGCAGACCTGTCGGGCCAATTGGCGGGCCAGCACGCGGCTCTCGCATCGCCCGACATCGACACGCTGGAGCGCCGCCTCATCGACATTTCCAACCGGATCACGGTTGGCGCGCAACACGCGCCAGCGGAAGACGCGCTGGCACGGCTGGAAAACCAGTTGGCAGACCTGTCGCATTTCATTGCCGCGCGGGCGGGTGCCGCCGATCAAGGCGCGGCAGGTTTTGATCCGGCGCTGATGCTGGAGGACCAGGAGCGCATCGCCATCGAAGCCGCGCGCCGCGCCGCCGATGAAATCGCGGCCCGCATGCGCATCGCGGAGTCCAACGCCGGAGCGGCCGACGATGTGTCAGCGCTCGCCCGTGAACTGGGCGAACTGGAGCAGTTGACCCGCGTCAGCACCGAGCGCAACCAAAGGTCGTTCGAGGCGATCCACGACACGCTGGTCAAGCTCGTGGACCGCATTTCGACACTCGAAACGCCGCGCGCGCCCGTTGGGGCCCCCATGCCGGTGACCATGCCTGCAGCCGCGCAGTCGAATGTCGCCGACGCCGGCATGGCGGAACCGGTTGCACCATCCATCGACACCTATGATGACGCCCTCGCTCTCGACGGCTTCAGCGTCGAACCAGCGGCAGTGTCAGGCAAATTGCCGCGCACGCCGCAGGAAATGGCGCAGGCCGCGGCCGCCGCGGCAGTCGGGCGTGGTCAGCCGCAGGCAACCCAGCCGGGCGCTCCCGATGCCGCCTTTGACGAGCCGCTCGCGCCCGGTGGCGCGGTGCCTGACCTGAACGCCATATTGAAGCGTGTGCGCGACCAGAAAAAAGCGGCGCAGGCCGAAATCAGCCAATCGGCCAACAAGAAAGACTTCTTCTCATCCGTGAAGCGTGCCGCGCAGGCGGCGGCGGCGGAAGTCGAAAGCGTTGACCCGAAGGCCGGCGCAAAAGGCAAATTCGGTGCGGTCGGCGACCTTTACGCAAAATTCCGTCGTCCCATCCTGATGGTGGCCGCCGCCGCCATCGTGGCGATCGGCGGCTTGCAACTGTCAAGCGCGTTCCTTGGCGGCGACCAGCCGGTGGCGGAACTGCCGCTCGCGACACCCGACAATGCTCCGGCTTCCGCCACGGCGTCGGACGAAGCCGCACCTCTGTCCGCGCCCCAACCCATTGTCGACGGAACATCTGTGAACCTGCCCGGCGGCGTCGACCTGCTCGGGCCGGAGACACCGGCGCAAGATGGGCCCCGCGTGGTGGGCGTCGAGCCGCAGTCCGCTCCAGCCGACACGGCAGCGCCTGCAATCACAGCACAACCGCCCGTCGATGCCGTGAACGCTCCGTCAGTGGCCGTGCCTGCACCCGATGCGGCTGCGCAAGCCATCGCAGGCTCGGCGGCGCTGGTCGCCAGCCTGCCGCAGGGCTTCGGCCCGCAACCGCTTGTCACCGCCGCTACCACCGGGGACGCCAAGGCGATGTTCGAGATCGGCCGGCGCTTCGCTGAGAATGGCGCGGATCCGGAGGGGCTCAAAACCGCCGTCCAATGGTTCGATGCCGCCGCGCAGACCGGTTTTGCGCCGGCGCAGTACCGCCTCGGCAACATGCACGAGAAGGGCCTCGGAACGCCGCTTGATGCGGCCAAGGCCAAGCTCTGGTATCAAATGGCAGCCGAACAGGGCAATGCCAGTGCCATGCACAACCTTGCCGTGCTGTTTGCCAATGGCGCTGAGGGCGCGCCCGACGCCGAATCGGCGGCGCGATGGTTTGTGCAGGCAGCCGAACTCGGCGTCGCCGACAGCCAGTACAATCTCGGCATTCTGGCAGCCAAAGGCCAAGGCGTCGCGCAGGATCTTGAGGAATCCTACAAATGGTTCGCGATCGTCGCCAAGGCCGGCGACAAGGATGCCGCATCCAAACGCGATGAAATCGCCAAGGCGTTGCGCCCGGAACAGCTCGAAAGCGCGCGCGCCAAGGCCGAACTGTGGAAGCCGAAAGAACTTGTGGCGACTGCCAACGACATCTCGGTGCCGGACGAGTGGCGCATCGCGCAAGCGACAACGGCAAGCGTCGATGTCAAGAAGGCGATCACCAATGTGCAGCTCATCCTGACCAAGCTTGGCTATGATCCCGGCCCGGCCGACGGCGTGATGGGCGGCAAGACACGCAACGCGATCCGCGCCTTCCAGAAATCCGAGAACCTGCCCGAAACGGGCGAGATCGATGCCGCGCTGGTCAAGGCCCTTCTTGCCAAGAATGGCTGAGGCCGATTTGAAGACGCGGCGTTGAGCATGGACGCCGCCTTCGGTTGACACGGTCGCGGGAATGGCGGCAATTCGCAGTGCGGATCGCACATCCGTTCAACCCGCGCAGCGAAGGTCAGCACGGTGGGCATTTATCTGCCGGTCGCCGAAATCTCGGTCAATTTGCTGGTGCTGCTCGCCATGGGCGGGGCGGTGGGCTTTCTGTCGGGCCTGTTCGGCGTCGGCGGGGGCTTCCTGATCACGCCTTTGCTGATTTTCTACAACATCCCGCCTGCGGTCGCGGTGGCGACCGGTGCGAACCAGGTTGTCGCATCGTCCTTTTCAAGCGCGCTTTCGCATTTCAAGCGGGCGACGATCGATGTGCCATTGGGCCTGGTGCTGCTGGCAGGCGGCATGGCCGGCTCAGCAATCGGCGTGTTCATCTATGGCTGGCTGAAGGCGCGCGGCCAGCTCGATCTGGCGATTTCGCTTCTGTATGTGGTGTTTCTTGGCGTCGTCGGCAGCCTGATGCTTGTCGAGAGCGTGCAAGCGCTGTGGCGCAAGCGGGCGGGCAGACCGCCGGAGTTGCGCCGCGGCGGCCAGCACAACTGGATCCACAAGCTGCCGTGGAAGATGCGGTTCCGCCGCTCGAAACTCTATGTGAGCATCCTGCCGGTGCTCGGGCTGGGCGCCGCCATCGGCCTGCTCGCCGGGGTGATGGGTGTCGGCGGCGGCTTTATCATGGTGCCTGCATTGATCTATCTGTTGAAGGTGCCCACCAACGTCGTGATCGGCACGTCACTGTTCCAGATCACCTTTGTCGCGATCTTCACGACAATCATCCAGGCGACGACGAACCAGACCGTGGATATCATTCTCGGCCTGCTGTTGATGATCGGCGGCGTGATCGGCGCGCAATATGGCGTCAAGGTCGGCCAGAGGCTTCAGGGCGAGGAGCTGCGCGCCATGCTGGCGGTGCTCATCATCGTGGTGGCGTTGCGGCTCGCCTTCAACCTTTTCGTCACGCCGGACGGCATCTTCACGGTGATCGACTGATGCGGTGCCTGCGTGCCATCGCCCCGCTTTCGGTCGTCGCGCTGGGCGGCGCGCTGATGCTGATGCAGGCAGCGCAGGCGCAGGAAGCGCCAGAGCCGGCAGTGGCGCAAGCCGACCCGCCCGCCGCGGATGCAGGCGAGGCTTCGCCGCGCGAGGAAATCACGATCGGGCTCTCCAGCGATGTGATCGAAATCGCCACCGACTTCACCGGGATGGACCTGACGATCTTCGGCTCGGTCAACAATCCGCGCGCCGATTCGATTGCGACTGGCGGCTATGATGTCATCGTCGTGCTTGAAGGACCGCCACGACCGCTGATCATTCGCGAGAAGAAACGCGTGCTTGGCATGTGGGTGAATGCCGATTCCATGAGCTTCGACGATGTGCAGCGGTCCTATGTGCTTGCCTCGACCGGCGCACTTCAGGATATCGCGACAGACGAACTGTACCGGCAATTGGCCCTGGGCGTGGACCAGCGCTTTTTCGCACCAGCCAATCCGCGCGAAGCATCATGGCGTGTGGAGGCCTTCAGCGCGGCGCTCAAGGAGCTGAAAGAACGTGACGGGCTCTACCACGAAGGAACCGGCGACGTGCGCTTCCTGTCGCAGAGCCTGTTCAAGGCATCGCTGGCGATTCCCTCCAACATTCCGCTTGGCACGCACCGCGCGCGCGCGTTCCTCTTCAAGAACGGCATGTTTCTGGACGAGGATTCCACCGGGCTCTATGTGACGAAGGATTCATTCGAACAATGGCTGTTTCGCCAGTCCCAGCAGAACGGCTTTCTCTACGGCCTTGTCGCCGTGCTGATTGCCATGCTGACCGGCTGGCTCGGACGGCTGATGTTCCGCCGCGATTGAAGGGCTTTGGGGGCGTGGAAACCGATGGCTGATGCAGACCCGATGATCGAGACACGGCGGCTGGTCGCTCTGGCGCTGACGGCGGCCGGCGCCCTGCCCTTTCTGGCGGCCGCGATTTTGACCTTGCTGTTTGACGGCAGTTATCAAGGGTGGATCGCGGAGGAAATCGCGACCCTCTATGGTGCGGTGATTTTGTCGTTTCTCGGCGGGGTCCGTTGGGGGGCGGGGCTTGCCCGCGGCCCCGTCGAGGCCTTGCCCTTCAGCGTACTGCCTTCGCTCGCCGGTTTTTTCTCGCTGTTCATGGATGTCCGCAGCGCTTTGATCGTGCTGACCGGCGCGTTCGCGTTGCAGATGATCTGGGATGCGGTGTCAGGTTCGGTGCTGCCGGAGTGGTTCATCCGCTTGCGGCTCGCCATCACGATCGTGGTGATCCTCTGTCTCGCCATCACGCTTTACGGCACATATTGACTGGGTGGCCCGTCAATCCGGCAGCAGGCGCGCGGCCGCCATGCGGTGAACGGCATCGCGGCCGATCATCCAGGCCGAAGCCTGCCCGCACTGCATGAAGCGATGGAACGCCGGGTCGCGCAGGTTGAGCGAGCCGGTCAGAGCACCAAACGCAGGCAGCACAAGATGGTTGGCCGACAGCGCAAAACAGCGCCGCCGCAACGACCGCCCGCGTTGCACGATGCGGGCGCAGGGATGCAGGTGCCCCGCGATCTCAAATTCGCCGGGTTGAAACCGCGGCTCGTGGCGGAGCGTGACCCCATTAAGCTCCAATTCCGGCAGCACGGTTCCAAAACCATGGGCGCCAGCCATAGGGTCATGGTTGCCGGTGATCCAAGTCCAGTCACGGCCTTGCGCCAGGCGGGCAAGCGCGGTTTGCGCGTCGGCCTCAAGGGTGGCGGCTGCCTCGTCGCTGTGGAAGCTGTCGCCAAGGCAGATCACATGGCGCGGGTTGAACCTCGCGATCACGGCGGCAAGGCGGGCCAGCGTTTCGGTGCTTTCCTGCGGCGGCAGAAACACGCCGCGCCGCGCCAGCGCATGACCCTTGGCAAGGTGGAGGTCGGCGACAAGCAAAACCTGCTCTCCGGGCAGGAACAGCGCACCTGAAAGATCGAGGACGAGGTGCAACGGACCAAGTTGCGCCTCGGCCGATGCATGGACTGGCGCTACCGGTGGCAATGCGCGGATCGCGGCCATGCCTGTCATGCCAGATCCCCGAGCGCGTCGCGCATGATGTCTTCGGCTGCTTCGCCCAACAGCGCCTCGTTTGCGTCACCCATCACCGGCTCCTTGCCGATTTCCAGCATCACCGGAACCGCCAAAGGCGAAATCCGCGAAAGCGCCTTGTGGATGATTCGCCCGTTGATGCGCGACAGCAAATCCGAAATGCGGCGGATGTCGAGCAGGCCGCGCGCCGCATCACGCCGCGTCGCCTGCAACAGGATGTGATCGGGTTCATGGCGGCGCAGCACGTCATAGATCAGGTCGGATGACACCGTGACCTGCCGTCCGGTCTTTTCCTTGCCCGGGTGTCGCCGTTCGATCAGGCCGGAAATCACCGCACAATAGCGGAATGTGCGCTTGAGCATGTAGCTTTCATCAAGCCACGCTTCGAGATCATCGCCCAGCATGTCGGCATTGAAAAGATCTGCAATCGACAGCGTCCGCGCTGCGATCATCGCGTTCATGTCCTCAAGGCCCCAGACCGCGAGGGCATAGTCATTGGCGACGAAGCCCATGGGCTTGGCACCCGCCCGCTCCAGCCTGCGTGTGAGCAGCATGCCGAGCGTCTGGTGGGCGATGCGCCCCTCAAAAGCATAGGCAACGATGTAGTTGCGGCCATTGCGCGGAAAGGTCTCGACCAGCATTTCGTCGGCGCGCGGGATGACGGATTTGACCTGTTGCAGCCGCAGCCATTGCGCCACCTCGCCGGGGAGCGCTTCCCAACGCTCAGGGCTCGCCAGCAGCCGCCGCACGCCTTCGGCGAGGTAGGTCGACATCGGGAACTTGCCGCCCGCATAAGACGGAATCATCGGGTCGCGCTTCTGCGCATCCGTGACGATGCATTCGTTTTCGCGGATGCCCTCGAAGCAGACGACCCGGCCGGAAAACACGAAGGTATCCCCCTGCACAAGGCTTTCGAGAAAGGCTTCCTCGATCTTGCCGAGCACCATGCCGCCACGCACGACCGGCCCCTTGGGCTTCGATTTCAACAGCCGGATCAGAAGGCTGGGGGATTCGACAATCGTGCCGATGTTCAGCTTGTAGGCTTCGATCAGCTTCGGATGGCGCAGCCGCCACCAGCCCGGCGTGAACTCCGCAATGCGGGCATGGCGCTCATAGACGCGCAGCGCATAGCCGCCGGTCGCCACAAACTCGATCACGCGCCTGAACGTCGCGCGATCAAGCAGCGCATAGGGCACGGTGGACGTGACTTCGGCGAACAGCGTCTCCTCCTCGAACGGCCCGGCGCAAGCCACGCCCCAAATGTGCTGGGCAAGCACGTCGAAATTGCCTTCGCCGACCGGATCGGTGTCCTGCCCGCCGACATAATTGGCTTCGATGGCGATCTGGCACTCCAGCACCTCGAAGCGGTTGGTCGGCACAAGCAGCGCACGGCTCGGCTCATCCATGCGGTGATTGGCGCGGCCGATCCTCTGGGCCAGCCGGCTCGCTCCCTTCGGCCCGCCAATGTGCAAGACGAGGTCCACATCGCCCCAGTCGATGCCGAGTTCGAGCGTGGAAGTGGCGACGACGGCGCGCAGTTCATTGGCGGCCATGGCGCGCTCGACCTTGCGGCGCTGCGTGGCATCGAGCGAACCATGGTGGAGCGCGATCGCCAGATTGTCCTCGTTTATGGCCCAGAGCTCCTGGAACATCAGTTCGGCCTGGAAGCGGGTGTTGACGAAGACAAGCGCCGTTTTCGCCCGCTTGATGGCGGCATAGACGTCCGGCACCGCGAAGCGTGCCGTGTGGCCCTGCCACGGCATGCGCTCGGTCGTTTCCAGGATGCCGATGTCTGGCTTTGCGCCGCCATCGACCGTGATCAGGTCGGCCATGGCGTCTTCGCCCGGCAATTGCGGCACGAGGAACCGGCGCAGCCCATCCGTGTCGGCAACAGTCGCCGACAGGCCGACCAAGAGCAGTTGCGGCGCGATGCGGCGGAGCCGCGCAATGCCGAGCGCCATCAGATGGCCGCGCTTGTTGGTGGCGAGCGCGTGCAACTCATCGATCACGACGTATGAAACAGCCGTTTGGCGTGGGCGTCGGCGATCAGCAGCGCCAATTGTTCCGGCGTCGTCAGCAGGATGTCGGGCGGCGCGGTTTTCTGGCGGCGGCGCGTGGAGGCGGGCGTGTCGCCGGTGCGGGTCTCGACGCTGATGGTCAGGCCCATTTCGGAAATCGGCGTTTGCAGATTGCGCTCGATGTCGACCGCGAGCGCCTTCAAGGGCGATAGATAAAGCGTGTTCAACTCGCCGGTTGCGCCGCGCGCGGCAAGATCGACCAACGCGGGCAGGAAACCGGCCAGCGTCTTGCCTGCTCCCGTCGGCGCGATCAGCAAGGCCGAACGGCCGGCCTGCGCACGGGCGAGCAATTCAAGCTGATGGGTGCGCGGGGCCCAGCCGCGAGCGGCAAACCATGCCAGAAAACGTTCCGGCAGCCGAGCGGGCGGCGCGGTCTCGTCGATGGCACAATCAGAAAGGCCTGTCATTTGCATGGGAGGTTCATATATTGTTCCATGCCCCTGTTGCGAGTCAGATTGTGTTTCGGATTGAAGATCAATGGCGCATTTTGCTGTTCCCTTCGTCCTTCGAGGCTCGCTTCGCTCGCACCTCAGGATGAAGGAAACCGAATGCCTGCCGCCTCTTCCCTTCATCCTGAGGTGCGAGCGAAGCGAGCCTCGAAGGACGAAGGGAAAAGCCCATTGAACAACAAATGTCGCACGGCACCATGATCGCCAACCCCATCCTTGTCCCCCGCCCGGAAGGCCTTTGGTGCGAAGCGGGGCGCTTCTTCATCGACCCGGTGCGCGCCGTTGACCGCGCGCTCATCACGCACGCCCATTCCGACCATGCGCGCCCCGGCCATGCCCATGTGCTGGCGACACGCCAGACGCTCGACATCATGGCGATCCGCATGGGCGAGCGTTTCGCCGCGGCCACGCAAGCGGCGCAATGGGGCGAGATGATCCGCATCGGGGATGCGTCTGTGTCGTTTCATCCGGCAGGCCATGTGCTGGGTTCGGCGCAGATCCGCATTGAGGCGAACGGGCAGGTGATCGTCGTTTCCGGTGATTACAAGCGCCGCGCCGACCCGACCTGCGCTGCGTTCGAGCCGGTTGCCTGCGACGTGTTCATCACGGAAGCGACGTTTGGCCTGCCGGTTTTCCGTCATCCTGATACACGGGACGAAATCACCAAGGTGCTGGATGTGCTGGCGCGCTCGCCGGAACGCTCGGTCGTCATCGGCGCTTATGCGTTGGGAAAAGCCCAGCGCGTGATCCGTGCGCTGCGCGATGCGGGGTATGACCGGCCGATCCATTTGCATGGCTCGATGATCCCGCTGTGCGCCTATTACCAATCGCAGGGGATCGAACTGGGTGATCTGCGCCCGGCCACCGTCGAATCCGGCAGGCGCGGGGATTTTTCGGGAGGCGTCATCATTGGCACGCCATCGGCGATCGCCGACAAATGGTCGAGGCGCTTCCCCGACCCGGTGGTCGCGTTTGCGTCAGGCTGGATGCGCATCCGCCAGCGCGCGAAGCAAGGCGGAGTGGAACTGCCGCTCATCATCTCCGACCACTCGGACTGGGACGAATTGACGGCTACGATCAGCGAACTCAACCCGCAAGAGGTTTGGGTGACGCATGGGCGCGAGGAAGCGCTTGTCCGCTGGTGCGCGCTGCATCAGCGCGTGGCGCGGCCGCTCAACCTTGTCGGCTATGAGGACGAGGCTGAGTGAATGCACGCCTTCTCCCGCCTGCTCGAAGCCCTGGTTCTGACACCGTCGCGCAATGGCAAACTTGACCTTGTGGCGGATTTTTTTGCCCGCGCACCCGACCCGGACCGGGGCTACGCGCTTGCCGCGATCACCGGCGATCTGGACATTGCGGCCGTCAAGGGCGCGACGCTGCGGTCCCTTGCTGCCGAACGGGTGGACGCCGAACTTTTCGCGCTCTCCTATGATTTTGTCGGCGATCTGGCTGAAACCATCGCGTTGATCTGGCCGTCCTCGTCAACGGAAGCGACACCCCCACTGGGCGAGGTCGTGGAAACGCTGAGCCGCGCCACGCGACCGCAGGCGCTGAAGCTCGTCACGCAGTGGCTCGATACGATGGAACCGGGGGACCGCTACGCGCTTGTCAAGCTTGCGACCGGCGGCCTGCGCATGGGGGTCTCGGCGCGCCTTGCCAAACAGGCGTTGGCGCAGTTTGCCGCCGCGCGGGGCACCATGATCGCTGTCGAGGAGATCGAGGAAATCTGGCCCGCGCAGACGCCGCCCTATCGCGCCCTGTTCGCCTGGCTTGAGGGACGCGGCACCCGCCCGTCCGGGCATGCGCTTGCGCCATTCAGACCGGTGATGCTCGCCCATCCGCTGGAAGAGGACGCGCTGGCGACGCTCGATCTTGGCGCCTTCCAGATTGAGTGGAAGTGGGACGGCATCCGCGTGCAGGCGGTCAGCGACGGCGGCGTGCGGCGCCTCTACTCACGCACCGGCGACGACATTTCCACCGCCTTCCCTGATCTCGTGGCGGCCATGGATTTCGAGGGCGCACTCGATGGCGAATTGCTTGTCGGCCATTTCGACGGGCGGGCGCTGTCCATCGGCAGTTTCAGCGATTTGCAGCAGAGGTTGAACCGCAAGAGCGTGGCGCCAGCACTTCTCAGGCAGTATCCGGCCTGCCTGCGCGCCTATGATTTGCTGGTGGACGGGCCGGACGATGTGCGTGCGCTGCCGCTTGCCGAACGCCGCATCCGGCTTGACCGCTTCGCCGCAACGCTTGACCCGGCGCGGTTTGATGTTTCGCCCGTGCTCAATGCGGCGGACATCGCCGCGCTGGGGCAATTGCGCGCCGACCCTCCGCATGGGCTCATCGAGGGCGTCATGTTGAAGCGCCGCGACAGCGCCTATCTCGCCGGGCGGCCGAAAGGCCCTTGGTTCAAATGGAAGCGCGACGCGATGACGGTGGATGCCGTGCTCATGTATGCGCAGCGCGGCCATGGCAAACGCTCCGGCTTCTATTCCGACTACACGTTCGGCTGCTGGACGGATGACCCTTCGGCAGGCGGCGTGCTGGTGCCGGTCGGCAAGGCGTATTCCGGTTTCACGGATGAGGAACTGAAACGCATCGACAAATTCGTGCGCGACAACACGGTCGACCGCCATGGCCCGGTGCGCGTGGTGCGGGCCACCGCGGATTTCGGCCTCGTCTTCGAGGTCGCGTTTGAAGGGCTGAACGCGTCGGCCCGCCACAAGAGCGGGGTCGCCATGCGATTTCCGAGAATCGCGCGCCTGCGTTTCGACAAACCTCCGCATGAAGCCGACCGGCTGGCAACGCTGAAGCAGTTGCTGCGCTGAACTTACTCGCTCTGCGCCTCGCCCATGCGGATGCCGAGGATTTCAATGGCGGCGGCGCCGCCTGACAGATCCGGCTCGATGGTGATGACGCCATTGCCCTGCGGCGCGCCGCCGGCCAGCGTTGCGACAAGCACATACTCCGCCACCCCGGGTGTGACACGAAAGCGCGTGCGGTCGCATGTTGCGAGGCCTGCCAGCGCGCAGGTGACGCCAGTATCGACAGTGCCCGCGCCCTCCGCCCGAGCGGTGATTGAAAACAGCACGCGCCGCCCGGCGAATTCACGCAATGCGCCTTCGCCGACCGCAAAGCCCACCGCCGCACCCGGAGCCGTCGCCCTGATCGACAGCGCATCCGCGCCGTCCCGCTGCACGAGCCGCGCCTCCGCTCCGGACGGCACGCTGAGCTGATCGGCGTTTTGCGGGCGGAACACGTCCAGCAACCGGGCCGCCGCAGCGGGATCGGTGCCCGGTTCAGCCAGAACAGGCGCGCTCGACGACGGTGCATCCGTTGTCGCCGCCTGATATTGGCGCATCCCTTCGGCATAAAGCCACCATCCGCCGAGCACGAGCGCCAGCAGCAGCGCGGCATTGGCCGCAAGGCTGAACCAGCGCCAGCGCGAACGCGGCCTTTCCGGCTTGCCGCCGATCAGGTCATCCACCGTGGCAGGTTTGGCGCGCTGCCGTGCCGCCACCGGTTTCGCTTGGGCCGCCCCGTCGCGCAGACCGGCCTGGTGATCCATCGGCGCAGCGGAGCGTGGCGCGGGATCGGTCAACACAGGGTCCATGAAGGCGGGTTCGGTGCGCAACGAGCCTGATGACGGCGGCGCCACGGAGGGTGAGGCCTGCATCTGCGGCTCACTCACAGGTACCGCCACAGGTTCCACCACAGGTTCCGCAATTTGGGCGGGCGCGGCCTGGAACGGTTCTGGCACGGGCGCGGCCGGCTCGGCCATCATGCGCCCAGTTGGCGGCGCGACCACGGCCACGTCCACATGATCCGCCGCCATGGCGGGCACAAAATCGGCCTCGACCCCCGCGATGATGGCGGCCAGATGCCGTCGTCTCTGGTCCACCTGGTCAGCCGGCGCATTGCGCGCGGCCAGCGAGCGCTCCAGTGCGGATTGTGCCGAAGCATAGATGCGCATGCGGAAGGCGCGATCTTCCGCATTGCCCTTGTCCAGCGCGGCGCGCACGGCGCGTTCGACTGCGTCCACCTTTGTTGTTTCCGTCTGATGTCCTTTGGCATGCAGCGCTAGTCTCTTTGCCACCGGCGTTCAAGCCTCGGTTCCAATTGCGCACAGCGTGGGATGCCACGGCGTGCGCGCCGGGCGAACCAACCTGCCAAGACGTCTTGCGCGGGGCGGCGCGGTCATTTACGCTTACGCGCACGTCAATCATTGTCCGGTATCCGCCTCATGGCCCTTCCCCCGATCCTGAAAGACCGCTTGCGCCTGCCCGTTGTCGGTGCGCCATTGTTCATCATTTCGCACCCGCCGTTGGTGATGGCCCAGTGCAAGGCCGGAATCGTCGGTTCATTCCCGGCGCTCAACGCCCGGCCCGAGGCGCAGCTTGACGAATGGCTGGCCGAGATCACCGAGGGGCTGGTTGCCCATGATGCGGCGCATCCGGAAGCACCATCGGCACCCTTCGCTGTCAACCAGATCGTGCACAAATCCAACACGCGCCTCGAACATGACTTGATGATGTGCGTGAAATACAAGGTGCCGATTGTCATCTCGTCTCTGGGCGCGGTGCCAGAGGTCAATGCTGCCATCCATTCCTATGGCGGCATCGTGCTGCACGACATCATTTCGGTGCGCCACGCGCATTCGGCCATCAACAAGGGCGCTGACGGGTTGATCGCGGTCGCGGCGGGTGCAGGCGGGCATGCCGGTCCGTTGTCGCCCTTCGCGCTCATCCAGGAAATCCGAGAATGGTTTGACGGGCCGCTGTTGCTTTCCGGCGCGATCGCCACCGGGCGCGCCGTGCTCGCCGCCCAGGCGATGGGCGCGGACCTCGCCTATGTCGGCTCGCCCTTCATCGCCACCGAGGAGGCGCGCGCTGTCGACAGCTACAAGCGGATGATTGTCGAAAGCGCGGCCAAGGACATCGTCTATTCCAACTATTTCACCGGCATCCACGGCAATTATCTCAAGCCTTCGATTGCCAATGCCGGCATGGACCCCGACAATCTGCCCGACGCCGACCCTTCGAAAATGAATTTCGACGGACCGAAGGACGGGAAGGACGCCGCCAAGGCATGGAAGGACATCTGGGGTGCGGGACAAGGCATCGGCGCGGTGAAAGCCGTGGTGCCTGCCGCCGAGCGCGTGGCGCAGATGGCGCGCGAATATGCGCAAGCAAGGCTGGCTTTGTGCGCCTGAGCGGATAACCGCCCCGATCGCACCGCGCGGCGGCACATGGAAGTGATCTTCGAGCCTGTCGCGCCTGATCGTCAGCGACGGGCCAAAGCCCCAGAAACCGAAACGGTCGAAGATGCCGCAGCCGACTTCGTCGGCCTGATGTCCGGGCTGCCGCCCAGCACGCGAGGCCTCCAGCAGCGGGCGCGCAACCGGCGTGACGGCTTCCGGTGTCGGCGTCGGACCAGGCCGACAATGACCTGCCACCGAGTTGTCATCCAACCGCGACTAGGGTCAGGACCCATTGATTTCATTGAAATGGCTGCCCAATGGCTTCGAACTCCATCATCGGAAGCTTTGACCGCGGCTGATGATCGTGGCACGGACAACACCTTCAAGCTTGCTCTGATCCCGCCAAAGGGCCATCATCCGACGTGATGCGTTTGGTCACTGTCCATGCCGTCTTTCGACTTGATCATCCTTGATTGCGACGGCGTGTTGATCGACAGCGAGGTGATCAGCGCGCGCGTGCTGCTCGGTCATCTGGCAAGCTTCGGCGTGATGGCCGACATGCACGACTTCCGCACCCGGTTCCTCGGCCGTTCATGGCCTAAGGTTGCGGCCGAGGTGCGGTCCGCATCCGGCGTTACCTTGCCGGATGACTTCGAGGCAGCCTACCGGCGCACCTTGCTGGAGGCCTTCGAGCATGAACTGCACGCCATGCCGGGCGTGACGGAGGTGCTCGCCCAACTGGCGGTTCCCGCCTGTGTCGCCACCTCGTCAAGCCCGCCGCGCGCCCGTCGCTCGCTCGAACTGACCGGATTGCTCGACCGGTTCGCGCCGCATGTGTTCACAGCGTCAGAGGTCGAGCATGGCAAGCCTGCGCCCGATCTCTTCCTTCACGCCGCGCGGGTGATGGGGGCCGAACCAGCGCGGTGCCTCGTCATCGAAGACAGCATGCCTGGCATGGCTGCAGGCCAAGCCGCCGGAATGCAGGTCTGGCATTTCACCGGAGGCAGCCATCTTGCGGGCGGCTCTGTCGGTCATGGCGGGCTCGCCCATCGTTCTTTTGACAATTGGACCCAATTCTTTGACATGGAACCGGGCCTGCGTGCTTCCGCGCGCGCCAGTTGAGTGCATGACGATGAGTTTCAAACCAGAGACCGAAGCCACCCGTCTCGATGATGCCGCCCGCGCGGGCTGGCTCTATTATGTTGCCGGCAACACGCAGGACGAAATCGCCCGCAAGCTCGGAGTGTCGCGCCAATCGGCCCAGCGCCTTGTCTCGCTCGCCGTTTCCCAAAAGCTGATCAAGGTCAGGCTCGATCATCCGATCGCACGCTGCATGGAACTCGCCCACGCGCTGACCGAACGCTTCGGCCTCATGGTCTGTGACGTCGTCCCGAGCGATGCGGACAATCCGGCCGGCACGGCAGGGCTGGCCGAAGCCGGGGCGACCGAAATGGAACGGCACCTCAAATCGGTTCACCCGAAAATCATCGCCATCGGCACCGGCCGCGCGCTTCGCGCGTCTGTGGAGCAATTGGCGCCGATGGATTGCCCGCAGCACCGCATCGTTTCGCTGCTCGGCAACATGATGTCGGACGGGTCGGCGACCGCCTACAACGTCGTCATCCGCATGGCGGAGCGCGTCAATGCGCGGCATTATCCGATGCCGTTGCCGGTGTTTGCCCGTTCGCTGGAGGAAAAGCGCACGCTGCACGCGCAGGAAACGGTCCACAACATCATGGAACTCGCCCGCCAGGCCGACGTGACCTTTGTCGGAGTCGGAAACATGGGGCTGAATGCGCCGCTGCATGTCGACGGGTTCATCACACGCGACGAGGTGCGCGCGCTGGAGAAGGCCGGCGCTGTCGGCGAGATCACCTCCTGGGTGTTCGATGCGTCCGGCCGGCTCATCGAAGGCCTTGTCAACGACCGCGTCGCGTCCATGATGCTTACACCCGGCAAGGTGACGCCCGTCATCGGAATCGCAGCCGGTCCGTCCAAGGTCGAGGCCATCCATGGTGCCATGACGGGCCGCCTGATCAACGGCCTGATCACAAATGAGACGACGGCTGAACAATTGCTCAATCAGCGGGCAAAAGCGTAATTCTTATAACAAGTTGAAAAACAATGATTTATCGGCGCAGTCGCTTGTCTTGCGGCAGTGCAGCATCGATTACGGCTTGACAGATTCGGCTCAAGTATTGAGTATCCGCCCAACCTTGGGGCAAAAGCCCAAAGGTCCTCGGGAGGAGTTCCATGACACATATGAGCCGCGCCCTTCTCGGCGCCACGGCGCTTTGCGCGCTGATTTCCACCGCTTCGGCGGAAACCACCATCACGGTCGCCACGGTGAACAATGGCGACATGATCCGCATGCAAGGCCTGATGGATGACTTCAACGCCAAGCATCCGGACATCAAGGTCGAATGGGTGACGCTGGAAGAGAACGTCCTGCGCCAGAATGTGACGACCGACATCGCAACCAAGGGCGGCCAGTATGACGTGCTCACCATCGGCACCTATGAAGTGCCGATCTGGGGCAAGCAAGGCTGGCTTGTCAGCCTCAATGACCTGCCGGCCGACTATGACATCGACGATCTTCTGCCCGCCATCCGCGGCGGCCTGACCGTTGACGGCAACCTTTATGCCTCGCCCTTCTACGGCGAATCCTCGATGGTCATGTACCGGACCGACTTGATGGCCGCCGCCGGTCTCACCATGCCGGATGCTCCGACATGGGCCGACATCGAGAAGGCGGCCGCCGCCATGACCGACAAGTCGAAGGAACAGTACGGCATCTGCCTGCGCGGCAAGGCCGGCTGGGGCGAGAACATGGCGTTCCTGACCGCCATGTCGAATTCATTCGGCGCCCGTTGGTTCGATGAGAATTGGGTACCCCAGTTCGATCAGCCCGAGTGGAAAGCCACGCTCGACACCTATCTGAACCTGATGAACAATTACGGCCCTCCGGGTGCCTCCAACAATGGTTTCAACGAAAACCTGACGCTGTTCCAGCAGGGCAAATGCGGCATGTGGATCGACGCCACCGTCGCCGCATCCTTCGTGACCGGCAAGGATTCGACGGTCGCCGACAAGGTCGGCTTCGCGCTCGCCCCGGACAACGGGCTCGGCAAGCGCGGCAACTGGCTCTGGGCATGGTCGCTCGCCATCCCGGCGGGTTCACAGAAGGTCGAAGCCGCGAAGACGTTCATCAACTGGGCGACAAACAAGGACTACCTTGCCCTTGTCGCTTCCAAGGAAGGCTGGGCCAACGTTCCTCCGGGCACGCGCACCTCGCTCTACGCCAACCCGGAATACGCCAAGATCCCGTTCGCAAAATACACCATCGACTCCATCAACGCGGCTGACCCGAACAACCCGACGGTCAAGCCGGTGCCTTATGTCGGTGTCCAATTCGTCGCGATCCCGGAATTCCAGGGTCTCGGCACGACCGTAGGCCAGGAGTTCTCGGCGGCGCTCGCCGGCCAGAAGTCGGCTGACGAGGCGCGTGCCGCCGCGCAAGAGGCTGTCATGGCTGAAATGAAGAACGCGGGCTATATCAAGTAACTCCCCGCAAGCCCGGGCCGGCCGCTCCCTGTCGGCCCGGAATTTCCCCGCGATCGACGCGCGGGTCGATGGTTTGCACCTTCCACGCCGCAGACCACCCCGGAGGAACCCAATGGCAACCCAATCGTCTCGCACAGCGGCTCGCCTGATGCTGTCGCCGACAGTCATCCTGCTCCTGATCTGGATGATCGTGCCGCTTGCCATGACGCTGTGGTTCTCCTTCCAGCGTTACAACCTGCTCTATCCGGACCGCGCCGGTTTCATCTGGTTCGGCAACTACGTGAACTTCCTCGCGACACCTGCGTTCGTCGGCGCGATCTTCAACACGCTCATCCTTGTGGGCGGCGTGCTGGCGATCACGGTCATCCTCGGCATCGCCATCGCGCTGCTGATCGACCAGCCGATCTGGGGGCAAGGCGTGGTGCGCATCCTTGTCATCTCGCCCTTCTTCATCATGCCGCCCGTGGCGGCACTGATCTGGAAGAACATGTTCATGAACCCGACAAACGGGCTGTTTGCCGAAGCTGCGAAATTCATCGGGCTTGCCCCCTTCGATTTTCTCGGACAGGCGCCGCTCGCCTCCATCATCCTGATTGTCGCGTGGCAATGGCTGCCCTTTGCGACGCTCATCCTGCTGACCGCGCTGCAGTCCCTGTCGTCGGAGCAGCTTGAGGCAGCCGAGATGGATGGCGCGCCGGCCTTCAGCCGCTTCCGGCACATCATCCTGCCGCACATGGCGCGCGCCATCACCGTTGTCGTGCTGATCCAGACGATCTTCCTTTTGGGTATTTTCGGTGAAATCCTCGTCACCACCAATGGCGGGCCGGGCACGGCCTCCACCACGCTGCCCTACCTCATCTACAAGGAAGCGCTCCTTGATTTCGACGCCGGGACGGCTGCCGCCGGCGGTGTCGTCGCGGTCATCCTGGCCAATGTCGTCGCGTTCTTCCTGATGCGCGCGATCGGCAAGAACCTTGATGCGTGAGGAAACGAACTGATGGCCCGCACAACCAGCATTCAACGCAAGAGCCTCACGACCGCAGCCGCATGGGCGGTGGCGCTCCTCTTGTTTTTCCCGATCCTGTGGACCTTCCTCACCGCGTTCAAGCCGGAGCCGCAGGCCGTCGCCTCGCCGCCGATCTTCCTCGGCTTTGACTGGACACTGCAAAACTTCATCGACGTCAACGAGCAGCGCGACTATTTCCGTTACTTCGTCAACTCCATCATCATCGCGCTCGGCTCCACCGCACTCGGCATCGCGCTGGCGGTCCCCGCCGCCTGGTCGATGGCTTTTGTGCCCGGCGCGAGGACAAAGGATCTCCTGATGTGGATGCTGTCGACGAAGATGATGCCCGCCGTCGGCGTGCTTGTGCCGATCTATCTGATGTTCAATTGGCTGGGCCTGCTCGACAGCCGCATCGGGCTGACGGTCATTCTCACATTGATGAACCTGCCCATCATCGTCTGGATGCTCTACACCTACTTCAAGGAGATCCCCGGCGAGATCCTCGAAGCGGCACGCATGGATGGCGCGAGCCTTAGAAACGAGATCATCCATGTGCTGACGCCGATGGCACTGCCGGGCATCGCCTCCACCGTGCTTTTGAACATCATCCTCGCGTGGAACGAAGCCTTCTGGACGATCAATCTGACGGTCACCGACGCCGCGCCGCTGACCAAGTTCATCGCCGGCTTCTCCAGCCCGCAAGGGCTGTTCTACGCCAAGCTCTCCGCCGCGAGCACGCTCGCGATCGCGCCCATCCTGATCATGGGCTGGTTCAGCCAGAAGCAGCTCGTGCGCGGGCTGACCTTCGGCGCAGTCAAGTAAGGAAGACCTATGGGCCGGATCACACTTCAACAGGTGCGCAAGTCCTTCGGCGATGCGCATATCATCCACGGGGTTGATCTCGACATCGAGGAGGGCGAGTTCGTTGTTTTCGTCGGCCCGTCGGGCTGCGGGAAATCGACGCTTCTGCGTCTCATCGCCGGTCTCGAAGACACGACCGGCGGCGCGATCCTGATTGACGGGACTGACGCGACCGCGCTGCCGCCCGCCAAGCGCGGGCTCGCCATGGTGTTCCAATCCTATGCGCTCTACCCGCACATGACGGTGCGTCGGAACATTGCCTTCCCGCTCAAAATGGCAGGTCTCCCCGAGGCCGAGCAGATGCGCAAGGTCGATGCGGCGGCGAAGGTTTTGAACCTCACGAGTTATCTCGACCGGCGGCCCGGCCAATTGTCGGGCGGCCAGCGCCAGCGTGTCGCCATCGGCCGCGCCATCGTGCGCGAACCGAAAGCGTTCCTGTTCGACGAGCCGCTGTCGAACCTCGATGCGGCGCTGCGGGTGACGATGAGGCAAGAGATCCTCGAACTGCATCAGTCGCTCAAGACGACGATGATCTATGTGACGCATGACCAGGTTGAGGCCATGACCATGGCCGACAAGATCGTGGTCCTGAATGCGGGCCGCATCGAGCAGGTCGGCTCGCC
>JALOTE010000076.1 GCA_025458045.1 Rhizobiaceae bacterium | reverse complement strand
AGTTCTTTAAGATGGGGATGGCCCTGAGCCGCAAAGTACGCGTGGAAGACGAACTTGAGGCTCAGATCCCTCTTATTCCCTCATCCATTCTTTTCCGGCTGTTACCTTACCTTTTCTCTTCTGCTACCCATCCCCCCTTTCATACCCTCTTCAATGGGCTTGACATTGCTAGATGACAATTTTGAACATTTTTATCCCAGCGACACTATTGCAAAGTTTTCACAAACTACGTAGTTAGAGTTCCGAGCTCGCCTATGCCGTTGGGTCAAAGGATAACATAGTTAAACGTCTCACCTATTCCTTATTTAATTATCACCGTAGAGTGACAGGCACATTCCCTATGAAGAGCTATCAGCTCAATCAATGCGAGTATACGGTGACCTGTACAGCCGGCGCACCGTGTTAGCTTGCGTGTAGCGGCGGGTGCCGGCAAGGAATTGGGAGGATGACATGGGCGCGCGTTAGCAGGGCAGACGACGAAGCGCCTGATCAGGCTCGCCCATGGCTCGGGCACATGGTGGGGGCCGCGCAGTCCCATCTCGGCGGCGAAGCGCAAGCGCAGCTTTTCAAGGCCGTAACGTTCGTCCAGATCGGGCGCGAGCGCCGCGACCACCGCCTTGCCGCGCCAGCGCGGATCATCCTCCAGCATGGCCAGTGCCGCAGCGGTGTCCTCCACGTCGCCGACGCATTCCCACGGCTTCATCGCGCCGAGGCCAGCAAGGTCGCGCGCCATCGGAATGTTCGCCTCGTCGCCAAGGATGTCCTTGCCGAAGATCGCGTCCATCGTCACGGCGTCGCAATGCGGGGCGAAGATCACGGCGGTGAACACGCATTTGGGGCAGCGGCCGCACCAGCGTTCGCCGTCCGCCAGCACCTGCTTGCCTGCAAAGACGAAATTGCGGTTGCAGGAGGTGAACTTGTCATGCGCGGCCTTGGCTTCGGTCGCCACCCGTCGGGCGATCCAAAGTTCGGAGAACGGGCGCAGAAGCGAGAACCATTGCGGGCGTTCGCCAACGGTTTCGTGCAATGCGGCCCGCATCAGCGCCTCGAACGCGATCGACTTTGAATACTGGTGGTTGATGGCATGGCCGTTGTGGATGATCGTCGGCTTGGATGCGCCGCGCTCATTGGCGAAAATCACCGCGTCATGCCCGACCATCGCCGCATAGGCTGTGAGGATCGCCGAGTTGATCGCGGTGATCGGCACATGGCCATTATAGCCGGTCTTGTCGCGCGCCATCTGGATCAGCTTCGGGTCGATGATGCGGCGGATGAAGGTGAGAGGCTCGCCGATCATGCCTTGCAGGCGCGCGCCCACACGCTGGTCGAGAACGACAGAGACCGGCTCATAGGCGAGGCCCGCCGCCTTTGCTTCCGTCTCGTGGAACAGTGAAATGGCGGCATGGCTGTCCTTGCCGCCGCCAAACGCCATGACGGCCGTGTTGGATTGTGGCGCGGGTGCGGGCGGCGCGTCCGGCGCGGCCGCATTCCAGTGCCATGTCAGGTCAGGCGGGTAGGGCAGGGCGTTGCGAAACAGGAACTCGCCTAAGCCCTCGATGTAGCAGGCTTCGACCGCCGCGCGCGCGGCTGCGCCAAGCGGGGGGTCCACCGTGATTTCGGCGCTGGCGGCGGCCTTGTAATAGGAAACGCCGAGCAGCGCGGCGAGCAGGTTGAGAAGGGTGGGGTGACGGCTCAGCGTGTGGTTCAGCCCCCCCTCTGTCATCGCAAGCGATGACATCTCCCCCTCAAGGGGGGAGATTGATGATTCATCTTGAGCCGTTGATGGCCTTGGCTCCAATCTCCCCCTCTCAGGGGGAGATGTCACCAAGGGTGAAAGAGGGGGGGGAGAAGAAGAGCCGCCTTCCGGCCACGTCACCCGCTCCTCGAACGCGCCATAGGTTGCGCAGGTGTATGAAAACACCGCCTCTCGGGCCGAAACGATGCGGGGCGGATGGATGGTGAACATGGGCGCCGATTAGGGGAAGGGCGAAGTTTGCGCAACTCGTCCCATCCGCCCAAGCTCGCGTCAGGAAGTGAATCTCACGCCACCGCCTTCACAAACCCGTCCAGCACGCGCTTTTCGCCGGCGCGGTCGAAGCTGATCGTCAGCTTGTTGCCCTCCACGCTCACCACGTCGCCATTGCCGAATTTCATGTGGAACACCCGGTCGCCGGGTTTGAAGGCCGACGGCGTGTCCGTGACGGTTTTGGCCACCAGTTCGCCGTCGAGCACGCGGCCCTTCACGGACCCGCGTCCTGCGCCATAGCTGGAATCGGCTTCGCCATAGCCGATGCGCTCCACCGCATGGCCGGAGCGGTTGCCCCAGTTCTGTGCGGTCGCCGCCGTGCGGTTTTGCTGCGCGCGCTGCCAGCCGGGCGAGGCATAGCTGCCGGAAAACGGCTCGCTGAACCCCTTCTTTTCGCCGACGCCGTCAAAGCGGGACGCGCCATAGGGGTTGCGGCCATAAGCGCCGCCATAACCCTGTTCAGGCGCGGCGGAGACCTCGCAATGCGCCTCGGGCAGTTCGTCGAGGAAGCGCGAGGGGATGGTCGATTGCCACAAGCCGTGCACGCGCCGGTTGGAGACAAACCAGATATGGGCGTGGCGCTTGGCGCGCGTCAGCCCGACATAGGCGAGGCGGCGCTCCTCCTCCAGCCCGGCGCGGCCACCCTCATCCAGCGCGCGCTGATGCGGGAACAGCCCTTCCTCCCAGCCGGGCAGGAACACGGTCTGGAATTCAAGCCCCTTGGCCGAATGCAGCGTCATGATGTTGACGGCATCCAGTTCGGCGTTCTGCTCGGCGTCCATCACCAGCGACACATGCTCAAGGAAGCCACGCAGGGATTCATAATCCTGCATCGAGCGGATGAGTTCTTTCAGGTTGTCCAGGCGTTCGGGCGCTTTCGGGTCGGAGCGATCATTCTGCCACATCTCGGTGTAGCCCGATTCGTCAAGCACCTGCTCGGCGAGTTCATGATGCGGCGTCGTGTCGAGGCGGTCCTGCCAGCGCTTGAAATGCAGGCAGAGCGAATGAAGCGCGTGGCGCGGTTTCGGCTTCATCTCCTCGGTTTCCGCCAACTCCGTTGCCGCCGCCAGCATGGGAATGCCCTTGGCACGCGCATATTCATGGATCTGCCGGACGGCGCTTTCGCCAAGGCCGCGCTTGGGCGTGTTGACGATGCGCTCGAATGCCAGATCGTCGGCCGGCTGGCAGATGACGCGGAAATAGGCCATCGCATCGCGAATTTCGGCGCGCTCATAAAAACGCGGCCCGCCAATGACGCGGTAGTTCAAACCAAGCGTCACGAAGCGGTCCTCGAATTCCCGCATCTGGAACGAGGCGCGCACAAGGATCGCCATGTCGTTGAGCTTGTGGCCCTTGCGCTGCGCCTGCTCGATCTCCTCGCCGACGGCGCGGGCTTCCTCTTCGGAATCCCACGCTGCATGCACCATGACTTTCGTGTCATCCGGGTCGGCGCGGTCTGTGAACAGCGTCTTGCCGAGGCGGCCCTCATTATGCGCGATCAGATGCGCTGCCGCGCCAAGGATATGTGCGGTCGAACGGTAGTTGCGTTCGAGCTTGATCACGGCGGCACCGGGAAAGTCCCGCTCGAAGCGCAGGATGTTGTCGATCTCCGCACCGCGCCAGCCATAGATCGACTGGTCGTCATCGCCAACACAGCAGATGTTGACGGGGCGGGACCCAATCTCCCCCTTTGAGGGGGAGATGTCACCGCTTGCGGTGACAGAGGGGGGTGTTTGGCGCGAACCGCCTCCCTCCTGTCGCTTCGCGACATCCTCCCCCTCAAGGGGGGAGGTTGGCACCCGCTCGACTCCTCGCCCGGCCAGCAGCTTCAGCCAGATGTACTGCGCCGTGTTGGTGTCCTGGTACTCATCGACCAGGATGTATTTGAAACGGCGGTGATACTCGCCCAGCACTTCCGGATGCGCGCGCAGGATGCGGATGGGGATGCAGAGCAGATCACCAAAATCGCAGCAGTTGAGCGCTTTCAGCCGCTCCTGATAGGCGGCAAACAGCACGCGCCCCTTGCCGTTGGCAAACAGGCGCGCATCGCCTTCGGGGATGTCCTCGGGGCCAAGGCCCTTGTTCTTCCAGCCGTCGAGCATCCCCGCAAACTGTCGGGCGGGCCAGCGCTTTTCATCAATGCCTTCCGCTTCGATCAGCTGCTTGATGAGGCGGATCACGTCATCTGTGTCGAGGATGGTGAAGCCGGATTTCAGCCCTGCAAGCTCGGCATGGCGGCGCAGGAATTTCACGCCGATGGAGTGAAACGTGCCAAGCCAGGGCATCCCCTCCACCGCATCGCCGACAAGGGCGTGGATGCGCTCGCGCATTTCACGCGCTGCCTTGTTGGTGAAGGTGACAGCCAGGATCTGTGACGGGAAGGCTTTTCCAGTCGCAAGGATATGGGCGATGCGCGTTGTCAGCACACGCGTCTTGCCGGTGCCGGCGCCCGCCAGCACCAGAACCGGGCCGTCTGTTGTTTCAACGGCGCGGCGCTGCTCCGGGTTCAACCCGGCGAGATAGTCAGGGCGGCGTGTTTCCGCCCGTGCACCCATGGCGCGTGCCGCCAGCCCGGACGGCGCGCCAGTGCTTGGGCGCGGTGCCGCATCAAAAAACGGAATGTCATCGTCGATCATGCTCATTGATTCGCAATCTAGAGGAATCCGCGTCGATTGCGAGAAAGCGTGCGCGATTTGGCCATGGTTGACGCAACCCCGGCTTTGGGCCACTGCGATCTGCGGCCCACATTGAACCGAACTGCGCATGGCACGCTATCTGAAAACGCTGGTCCTGATGCTTGGCATCGCGCTCGCGCTCGCCGCATTGGAAGGCGTGTTCCGGCTTTTCGGCGGCCGGTTTTCCATCTTCGACACGCGCGGCTTCGGCCAGGTGATGCTGCTGTTGACGCCGCTCATCATCATCGCGCTGTTTGTGCGGCTGGTGGCCGATGATCATTCGCTGTTGTTTTTCAGCCGCTACGCGGCGCGATGGCGTCGCGCCGGGGCCGGCTTCCTCGCGTTCTGGCTTGGCGCGACGGCCATCATCATCGTCGGTTATGCGCTGTTTGCTGCGCTCGGCAGCGTCGGCATTTCGGAGGCCGCCGTTGCGGGGCTGACATGGAAAATCGCCGAGCGCACCCTTGTCGCATTGTTCGTCGTGCTGGTGCTGGCGACGACGGAGGAACTGATTTTCCGCGTGTTCCTCATGCGCTATCTGATGTTCGACGGCAGCCGCCTCGCGCTCGGGCTCGCGGTGTTCACGTCATCGCTCATCTTTGCGGCACTCCACAATCTGACTGATCCGCTCGCCTGGTTCACGGCGGAGGAGTTTCCGCTGTTTGTCGGCCTGTTCCTGCTCGGCGTTCTGTTGTGCGTCACCTATTTCTCGACCGGCTCCATCACCTGTGCGATCGCCGTCCACATGGCGTTTCTCGGCTCCAAGGTGTTCCTGCGGCGCACCGAACTGCTTGAGGTTGATGCGAAGCTCATGTTCCTGCAAAACAGCGCCGACCTGCGGGAGTCACCCGTGGTCTGGGCGTTGTGGATTGCGATGGCATTCCTGATCTACCTGAACCGCAACTGGCTGCGCGCGCGGTTCGCCGTCGAGCACGGCCTGCACCGGCGTCTGCGCGACGCCTGAGGGAGTCCTGCCATGGCCTTGAAAGACGTGCTCCCGGTCTTGCGCAACGAGGACGGCATCCGCGCCGTGCTTGGTATTCTCAAGCAGCGGTTGGGCGAACGCTTGCAGTCGGGCGCCGACATGCGCGCCCAGCATGCGCACACGACAACCTATCTGCCCGCGCAATTGCCCGATGGCGTCGCCTTTCCCGACTCGACCGAGGAGATCGCGCTCGTGGTTCGGGCCTGCGCCGAACACCGCGTGCCTGTCATTCCCTATGGAACCGGCACCTCGCTGGAGGGCCATGTGAATGCGCCGGGCGGCGGAATTTGCATCGATACCAGCCGCATGAACCGCATCCTTTCCGTCAATGCCGAGGATCTGGATTGCGAAGTCGAACCGGGTGTGACGCGCGAGCATTTGAACACGCATTTGCGTGCCACTGGTCTGTTTTTCCCGATTGATCCCGGCGCAAACGCGTCACTGGGCGGCATGGCGGCGACGCGCGCCTCGGGCACGAATGCGGTGCGCTATGGCACGATGAAAGACAATGTCCTGGCGCTGACGGCGGTGACCGCGTCGGGCGAGGTCATCACCACGGCGCGCCGTGTCAGGAAATCATCGGCCGGTTACGACCTCACGCGCCTGTTTGTAGGCTCCGAAGGCACGCTTGGCGTGATTGCCGGGTTGACTTTGAAACTGCAAGGCATTCCGCAGGCGATTTCGGGCGGTGTCTGCCCGTTTCCGAGTGTGGAGGCGGCGTGCGCCACCACGATCCACACCATTCAGGCCGGCATCCCGGTTGCGCGCATCGAGCTCGTCAACGCGTTGCAGATGCGGGCGATGATCGCGCATTCCAACCTGCCTTACGCCGAAACGCCTTGCCTGTTTGTCGAATTTCACGGGTCAGACGCATCGGTCAAGGAGCAGGCGGAAGCGTTCGGCGAGATCGCCGCCGACCTTGGCGGCGGGCCGTTCCATTGGACCTCGATTGCCGAAGAACGCAGCAAATTGTGGAAGGCCCGCCATGACGCCTATTGGGCGGCGCTGAAACTGCGGCCCGGCGCACAGGGCATTTCGACGGATGTCTGCGTGCCGATTTCGCGCCTTGCGGCCTGTGTGGCCGAAACCGAGGCCGACATTGCGCGTTCGGGGCTGGTCGCGCCCATCGTCGGGCATGTCGGGGATGGCAATTTCCATGTGCTGATCTTGCTGGATCCGGCCAATGGTGCGGAGATCCATGCGGCGGAAGCCTTTGTCGAACGGCTGAACATGCGCGCTCTCGCCATGGAAGGCACCTGCACCGGCGAGCATGGCATAGGACAGGGCAAGGTTGCGTTTCTGGAGCGCGAGCTTGGTGGCGCGGTCGATGTAATGCGTGCCGTGAAACGTGCGCTCGATCCGCACAACATCATGAACCCGGGCAAGATTTTTTCTGTCTGAGGGTTCAGTGCCGCCATTTTCGTGGCGGGAATGGCAGGTTAGTCTCCCCGCCATGAATGCTGTATCGAACGCCAAGCTTTGTCGGTGTGCGCCATGCTAGCGCGCCTGTTCGTGGCTGTGGGCGGGGTTTTGGCGGCAGCGCTTCTGGCGGCCCTCATCGCGCCATGGTTCATCGACTGGACGAACTGGCGGGCGGATTTCGAGCGTGAGGCGAGCCGGATCATCGGCCAGCGCGTCACTGTCGGCGGCACCGCGGATGCACGCCTCATCCCGTTTCCATCGGTGACATTCACCGAGGTCACGGTGGATGGACCGGACGGGTTGCCTGCCGCGCGCATCGCCCGATTTTCGATGGATGCCGAACTTGCGCCCTTTTTGAGCGGCGACGTCGTGATCTTCGACATGCGTATCGATGAGCCGGACATCCGTTTGCGGCTTGACGCGGGTGGCGGTCTCAACTGGCCCTTGCCGGAGCGCAGCGGGTTTGATCCGTCGTCGGTTTCACTCGAAACCGTCACGATCACCGGCGGCCGCGTTTTGCTGGAGCGGCCCGCCGGTGCGCCGCTATTGCTCACCGCGCTTGAGGCAGTCTTGTCGGCACGATCGCTTGCCGGACCGTGGCAGGGGCGAGGTTCGGCCGACGTGAACGGCGTGCGGGTGCGCGCCGAGATGTCCGCCTCGGCGGCGGCCGATGGGGGAGGCGCGCGCCTCAGTCTCGCACTCGAAACGGACGCGGCGCCGGCCGCGTTGCGCCTTGAAGGCCGGGTCGAAACCGAAGAAGGCGCTCCGCGCTGGACGGGTGACGCGACGCTGGACATCCATTCCGGCGCAGTTGGCGCGCAACCGGCCCGGATCGCCCGCATGCGAGGACCGTTCATCCTCGACGTCGAGGGTCTCGCGATCAGAGATGCGCAGGTGACGTTGGGGGCGGACGGGAGTCCCGACACCTACAATGCCAACGGCGCGGTGTCGGTGGATTGGGGTGCGGCCCCGGCCTTCTCGATTGATTTGAAGGGACAGCAAATCCGCATTGATGCGCCTTCAGCGGGAGACGGAGGGGCGACGGCTGGAAAATCCGACCGTGTGTCCGAGCGGGCGGCGCTTGGCACGGCCGTCAATCGCTTGCTCGCGACGGCGGCCAACGTGCCTCGCCCTCCCTTGCCCGGCACGGTGTCGCTCAACCTGCCTGCCATCGTGGTCGGCGAAACGACGGTGACCAACATCGCGCTGCAAGCGTCGGTGACGGACGGTGTCTGGAGCATCGCCGCGGCCTCTGCCGAACTGCCGGGCCGCACAGTCGTCGAAGTGCAAGGCGTACTGGATGCCGTGCCGCCGGCGTTCCGCGGGACCATCACCGCCGCGACCCGCCAGCCGACCGGCCTCGCAGCATGGCTCGGGCTGCCCGCCGCGCCAGCCGTCCGAACCTTGGCCGGTGCCGGGTTTTCGGCGCGCGCCGACATCAGCGCCGCGCGGCAGGTGCTGCGTGATCTCGAATTGCAGTTGGGAGACGCCCGCTTCACCGGCCTGGTTGACAGGCGTGCGCCCGGTTCCGGGCAACCCTTTGCCGGGGTGCAGCTTTCCGGACATCTGGCCGATCTTGACTTGCTCGGACCTGTCGCCCTTGCAATCCTCGCAGCTGCGCCGGATCATGGCTTTGAGTTGACGCTCGACGCCGCAACGGTGCGGCTGGATGGTCTGCAGGCGGCGGGTCTTTCGGCGGAGGTGACAGCGGGGAACGGTCTCATCCGGATGAATTCCATTCGGCTGGATGACTTTGCCGGCATGCAGATCGCGGCGTCCGGGACATGGAGACAGGCGGATCCTTGGCCTGATCTGAGGCTGAGAATGACCGCAGAAGACCCGCTCCCCGCGCTGGAGGTTCTTGCAGGCCGTCTGCCTGCCCAGCCATGGCTTGCGGACATGCGCGAAAGGCTTGCGCTTGCGCCTGAAACCGCTGCCGGATTGGCCGCCGATGTCACGCTTGGCATCGATGAAGGCGGTCAGGTCCTTGTGGTGCATGAGGGCAGCACCGCGGCCGCCGAGTTCGCGGGTCGGATGCGCCTTGCGCAACGAGCGGGACCGGTATCGCAGGCGCAGGGGCGGATCGTGCTGCAGTCGGCGGAAACCGCGCTAGCGCTGGCTGGCGTGCCGGTGCTGCCGCTTGGCGACCTTGCCCAAGTGACCGCCGACTATGACCTTGCGTTTGACCGCGTCACTCCAGCAGCGACGGGGGCATGGACCGGGCGCATCGGTTTTGTTGACGCGAACGGCGGCAGGCTCGCCCTGTCACGGCCTGTGGCCGATGCCGAGGCGCGGCTTGAATTGGACGTCGCCGACATCGAGCCTTATGCGCTTGCGGCGGGCGCGGGGCTTCCGGGCGGCGGCCTTGGACTCCCTGTCTCGCTGGTTGCCGGTTTGCGCCAGACCGGACCGGACATCGCCTTGAACGCAATCGAGGCCCGCATCGCAGATGTCCCCGTCACCGGCAACCTCACGCTTGCCGACCTGCTTGCAACCGCCACGACCCGCACCCGCATCAGCGGCGCGCTTGCGGTCGGGGAACTGGAGCTCGGGAGCGTCACCGACGCTCTTCTCGCACCGCTGCCCTTTGCGGCGATTGATCTGACTCTGACCGCGCGATCGGTTTTTGTCGGCGCACTCGGGGTAATATCCAATGCCGGGGCGCGGATCACCGGCACAGAGGCCGGGCTGCGCATCGACGATATCGCCGCCGATGCAGCGGGCGGACGCGTCAGCGCCACAGCCGACATCGTGCCGGGTGCCGGCGGTGCGCTGGTTTCGCTGTCCGGCCAGCTGGCTGGCGCCGATCTTGCGCAGCTGTCGCCGGTGCTGTCAGGCAGCGGCGAGGTGCAGTTTCAAGTGTCGGGGCAGGGTGCGGACAGTGCGACGCTCGCGGCGTCGTTCAGCGGTTCTGCGATTGCCCAAGGGCATGGCGTCATGCTCGTCGGGTTTGATGCAACGCGGCTCGACGCCATGCAAACCGTTCTGGATGCCGATGGCACGTCCGTATCGCGGGAGCGCGTCGAAACCATCGCGCGCAGTCAATTGTTGTCGGGCCGCACGCCGCCGTTCGATCACATCTCCGCCTTCACCATCGCGGGTGGCGTCGCCCGCGCGCCGCTTGTCTCCGTGCAGCTGGCCTCGGGCGGCGCGGTGTCGATTGCGCCCGAAGTCAATCTTTCAAGCGGCGTGGCACGGCTCGAAGGCGAACTCGTCGCGGCCGTCCCGGAACAGTCCGCCAGCGTGCTCAACCCGGCCATCGGGTATCTGGTCGAAGGTCCGCTGGATGCGCCTGCACTGACGATGGATTTCACGGCGCTGCATTCCTTTTTCACGCAGCGCGCCTTGGAACGGGAGGAAGCGCGGGTGCAGGCGATGCAATCGGCGCTGATCGAACGCCAGCGATTGCGGCGCGAGAACCGCCATTTCGCCGCACTGATCGCGTCACGCCGCGCTGCGGATGAGGCGCGGCGCGCGGCCGAACAGGCCATGCGCGAGGCCGCGCAAAAGGCAGCCGATTCGGCAGGAGAAATCAGCGTGCAGGAGGGCGCGCCGCAGCTTCAACCGCCGCCCGCGCCCATTCCGTCGGAAGGCTCAATCGACGAGTTGTTGCGGCGGCTCGGCAGCAGACCGCTCACGCCCTGACAACGCTTCCCGCTCCAACACCTTGAGCACATGCAGCCGCAATGCGGACGACAGCCCGCCTTGGCGGCGCGGAACCGCGTCGATGTCAGCGATCAGGCGGGCGAGCGGCATCCCGCGCTCGCCCGCGAGCCGCAACAGATGCGCCTGGAATTCATCCTCGATGGAATAGGACGTGCGGTGCCCGTTGAGGCTGACGGAGCGCTTGCGGACCCCGGACATCGAAGCCGCGCTCACTTCTTGTGGCGGAATGAGTCCAGTGACACGACCTGCGCGCCGCCATCCGGCGCGGCGGGCTTCTCCACCGCCTTCAACGCCGGGGCCGGTGTTTCCTCAACCACGGTTTCGGGCGTTTCGGCATGGGCGGGCGCATCGAATTCGAGTTCGAAATTGACCGACGGATCGTAAATGCCGCGCACAGCCGCGAAGGGAACCACCAGTTTCTCTGGGATGTCGTTGAAGGACAGGCCGATCTCGAAGCCCGTGTCAGACACTTTCAAATCCCAGAACTGGTATTGCAGCACGATGGTCATCTGTTCGGGATAACGCTCGCGCAGCCGGTTGGAGAGGCGCACGCCGGGCGCGCCGGTGTCGAAGGTGATGAAGAAGTGATGCTCGCCCGGAAGCCCCGTCTGCGACACTTCATGCAGCACCTTGCGCATGACGCCGCGGAGCGCGTCCTGCACGAGAATGTCATAACGGATCAGGTCTTCGGCCATGGCCCATCCGGCGCAAACGGTGTGTCGATCGCGCCGTTCTAGCCTTGGGCCGCGCGGCGGACAACAGGCAAAACAAGAGAACGCCGGATGAGTGTTCGCAACCGGTCCAGGACGTCGTGGCGGGGAAAGTTGCGACAGGAAAGGTGGAGGCTTCTGTTGCCAGGCGCCTCCGGGCCCCGCCTAACCCTGCGAAGAGTTAGGACTTGGTTTGAAGCTGTCGCACCGCATCAAGCAGCGAGACGTGCTTCCGCATAGTTGTCGTTTGCAACTACAGTTTTGACCCGATAACGGCGGTATCATGCCGGGCAAAAGGTCGATCTTTACGCCTTCGTCGATCCTGTTTCGCCCCCATCAGCAAGGGCACCCATGGTGCAGGTGCCATTCCTGGTGGAGGCGCCGGGTACCGCCCCCGGGTCCGAACGGTTTATTGCACCGCCTGTTTATCGCCATAGCCGGGCAAGCCGGCAGGAGGTGATATAGCGATGCTGCCCGGCAATTGAAAGATGCTGTCCGTGGTCTGCGGATTTTCATGATTGTCAAATCTTTGTGCACAATCGGGGCTGTTTGCGAGCGACGTTGAATATCAAAGGTTGACTTGGCCCGGATATGGCGGTTCAGTCCGCGCCATGTGCGGGGCCGAGGAACGGGGCCGCCTAAACCTGTATCGAACTTCGGGGGACGAATATGAGTGACTATCTGGCCGATGTGCGCCGCTATGATGCCGCCGCCGACGAGGCGCATGTCGCCAAGATCGTGAAGCATCTTGGCATCGCATTGCGCAACAAGGACTCCTCGCTGGTTTCGTGCAGCGATCCTGAGGAATTGGCGCGCGTCCGCGAGAAGTGGGCGAAGAAGAAATTCGGCGCAACCGACGACGCCAAGATCGACTCCATCATCGCCGCCGTCTGCGAGACGATGAAGGCCGACCGCAACAAGCAGCGTGTCACCTTCTACTATCTGGTGGCCAAGCACATGGGCACGCTCGGCTCCTTGTAAGCCGGTTGCGTCGGCTCAGCCCGTCTTGAACGCAGCAAGGTCCGGAGCCTTGGCTTCCGGGCCTTATTCGTCCGATCACGCGAAAGTTCGCCGAACGGTGATTTCCATGTGAAGCGGTGCGGGTGCATGGCAATGCGGACAGACCACCTCCGGCCGAACTCCAGCAAGCCGGACGACCCCGCGAGGCTGCGCATGATGAACCGCAGAACCATTCTCATCCGTTCCATCGGGCTGATTGCCGCCGCGCCCGCAGTGTCGGCGACGTTCATCGCCGTGGCGCAGGCCGGCAAGCCGGCGATCTTCACCGGCCTCATCGATGGTGTCGGCGCGGGCGGCTATGATCTGGTCGCTTATTTCGCCGACAATGCCGCCCGGCGCGGCGACGCTCAGATCACGGCGGACCACGACGGCGTCACCTACCGGTTTGCCTCCGCTGCCAACCGCGACCTGTTTGCAGCCAACCCGGAACGGTATCTCCCCGCTTATGGCGGCTATTGCGCCTTTGCCGTCGCCAATGGCTACACAGCGAAAATCGATCCGGAAGCCTTCACGGTTGCCGATGGCCGCCTGTTCCTCAACTTTTCAAAGAGCGTACGCACGCGCTGGCTGAAGGAGCAGGCCGCCAACATCGCCAAGGGCGACGCCAATTGGCCCGCCGTGCTGGCGAAGTGAGGACCGGGGCGGGGAAACGCGGTATTGCAGGATCGTGACGCGGGGCGGAACACGCGTTAGCATGCGCATATGCGCCAGTATCATGACCTCCTCCAGCTGATTCTCGACACCGGAACCGACCGTGGCGACCGGACTGGCACGGGAACGCGCTCGATTTTCGGCCACCAGATGCGGTTTGACCTCGCCGACGGGTTTCCCCTCGTGACGACCAAGAAGCTGCATGTGAAATCGATCATCCATGAGCTTTTGTGGTTTCTCGCCGGTGACACCAACATCGCCTATTTGAAGGCCAATGGCGTTCGCATCTGGGACGAGTGGGCCGATGACAACGGCGACCTTGGCCCCGTCTATGGCTATCAATGGCGGAGTTGGCCCGCGCCGGACGGCCGCTCGATAGATCAGATCGCGCTTTTGGTGGAGGGGTTGAAAACCAACCCGTCGTCGCGCCGCCACATCGTGTCGGCTTGGAATCCGGCGCTGGTGGACGAGATGGCGCTGCCGCCCTGCCACTGCCTGTTCCAGTTCTATGTCGCCGATGGGCGGCTGTCCTGCCAATTGTACCAGCGTTCAGCTGATGTGTTCCTAGGCGTGCCGTTCAACATCGCGTCCTACGCGCTGCTGACGCTGATGATGGCGCAGGTGACCGGGCTGAAGCCCGGCGAGTTCGTCCACACATTCGGGGACGCGCATCTTTACCACAACCATTTCGATCAGGCGCGCGAACAACTGTCCCGCACCCCTCGCGCGCTTCCCGTGATGCGGCTGAACCCCGAGGTGCGCGATATTTTCGCTTTCCACTTTGAGGATTTCACGCTCGACGCCTATGATCCGCACCCGCACATCAAGGCGGAGGTGGCGGTGTGAA
>JALOTE010000163.1 GCA_025458045.1 Rhizobiaceae bacterium | reverse complement strand
CGATGGAGTTCGAGGCCATTTGGCTGTCCTTCGGATCGGGTGAATTTTGTCTGCTACAGTGTCGAAAAGGCTTGAAAATGCTGGCATTTCCTACGCCTTCCCTCCTCGTATCAAACAAAATTCCCTCCGACCATTTCAATGAAATCAATCGGTCCTGACCCTAGGCTCAGGCGGTGAAGGAACGCTTAACCCTTGGTTACCAATCGCCATCAAATCCGACTGCTGCATGACCGCTGTCTTGCCCGGCCAAGCGGGCGGGATTATGGTGCGCCGCCGCGCCGGGGCGGGTTGCCCGGATGATAGCGTTCGCACCTTGCGCACGCACTGAGGAGCCTTCCAATGTCTTCCCTGTCTGCCTTTCGCGGTTCGATGACCGCTCTCGTCACGCCCTTCACGCCCGATGGCGCGGTGGACGAGAAGGCGTTCTCCAAATTTGTCGATTGGCAAATCAGCGAGGGCACGAACGGGCTTGTTCCCGTCGGCACAACCGGCGAGAGCCCGACGCTCAGCCATGATGAGCACAGGCATGTGGTGGAACTCTGCATCAAGACGGCGCGCGGCCGCGTGCCGGTGATCGCGGGTGCCGGGTCCAACAACACGATCGAGGCGGTTGAACTCGCCAGACACGCCGAGAAGGCCGGGGCGGATGCCGTTCTGGTGGTAACGCCCTATTACAACAAGCCGAACCAGCGCGGGCTTTATGCCCATTTCGCCGCGGTGGCGCAGGCGATTTCGATCCCGATCATCATCTACAACATCCCGCCGCGCTCGGTCATCGACATGATGCCGGAAACGATGGGCCGCCTCGCCCATGATTTCAAGAACATCGCAGGCGTCAAGGATGCAACTGGCAAGATCGAGCGCGTCACCGAGCAGCGCCTCGCCTGCGGCACAGATTTCGTTCAACTGTCGGGCGAGGATGCGACCGCGCTTGGCTTCAACGTGCATGGCGGCGTTGGCTGCATTTCGGTATCATCCAATGTCGCGCCGAGGCTCTGCGCCGAATTTCAGGCCGCAACATTGGCAGGCGAGTGGACAAAGGCATTGGCGATGCAGGACCGGCTGATGGCGCTGCACAAGGCGATTTTCCTTGAAGCGGGCGTGGCCGGCGCGAAATACGGCCTGTCGAAACTCGGCATGATGCACAATCACCTGCGTTCGCCGATGATGACGCTCACGCCCGGTTCCGAAGCTGCCATGGATGGCGCCATGCGCAGCCTCGACCTCATTTGATGATGGCCGCAGCAAAACCGCAGGGCGGCGGCGCGGGCAAGACAGCGCCGGCCGGGGCAAAGCGCAATCCGGCCAAACCGCGCCATGGCCCGGCGGCCGGGCCGCCCGCCGCCGAAAACCGCAAGGCCCGGTTCAACTACGAAATCCTTGAGACGCTGGAAGCCGGCATCGTGCTGACCGGCACCGAGATCAAGTCGCTGCGCGGCGGCAAGGCGAACATCGCCGAGAGCTACGCCTCCATCGAGGGCGGCGAACTCTGGCTGATCAACGCGCATCTGCCGGAGTATTTGCAGGCCAACCGGTTCAACCATGAGCCGCGGCGGCGGCGCAAACTGCTCGTGAACATGCGGCAGCTTGCCAACCTTGCCCGCGCCATCGAGCGTGAGGGCATGACGTTGGTGCCGCTCAAGGTCTATTTCAACACGCGCGGCCGCGCGAAGCTGGAACTCGCCGTCGCCAAAGGCAAGAAGCTGCATGACAAGCGGGAAACCGAAAGGAGCGCCCCATGTCCATGCTGGCGAGATTTTTTGGTGGAGCCGCCCCGTCAACGGCCATCGATCATGATGCGATGGTGGCCGCTGTGGCCGCAAAGACAGTGCAGATCGTCGATGTGCGCGAGCCATCGGAATTTGCGTCCGGGCACATCAAAGGCGCGGTCAACATCCCGCTTTCAGCGTTCAACCCTGACCGCTTGACGAAAGCCCGCCCTGTCGTGGTCTATTGCCTGTCCGGCATGCGCTCCGCCAGGGCGCTGGGCATGCTGCAACAGGCCGGCTTTGCCGATGTGAAGAACTACAAGCCCGGCATCGGTGTCTGGAAAATGCAGGGCGGTGCCATGGGGTGAGGTCAGCCAGCGCACAGCGCGGCGGCCCGCTCGAACATTGAATTGAACATTTGTTCGGTTAAAACGCCCGTATTGGTGTTGTAACGCGAGCAATGGTAGCTCGACAGCACAACCAGCCGCCCGATGCGCGTTTCGCCGCCATGGGTGAACGGATGGGCGGCAACGCGCTCGCCCAGCGCCCGCACCGTTGATTGATGGGCGATGGCGCCCAATGTCAGCACGACCGACAGCGCCGGATAGGCCGTGAAAGCGGGCGCAAGGAACTGCCGGCAGGTGTTGATCTCCTCCGGCGTTGGCTTGTTTTGCGGCGGCACACAGCGCACCGCATTGATGATCGCCGCACGGTCGAGCGCCAAGCCATCATCCGGGCGCGCCAAATAGACACCCTTGGCAAAGCCATGCGTGATGAGCATGCGATAGAGCAACTCACCCGCATGATCCCCGGTGAAAGGGCGGCCCGTGCGGTTCGCCCCCTTCAGGCCGGGCGCAAGGCCGACGATCAGCAGGCGCACGCGGGCCGCGGCATCGGAAAACACCGGCACAGGCGCATTGTGCCAATCCGGTTGTGCGCGGCGCTGCGCGGAAATGAACCCGTTGAGACGCGGGCAGAGCGCGCAATCGCGCGACGGCTCGGGCAACAGCGTCATGATGCCAAGCGCGTGGCCATCAATCATCGAGATCGGTTTCGGCGCGGGCGGCGCCGACAATCCGGTCCACAGCGGAGCGGTCATTCATCGGCCGCTCGGACGGGGCGCGGCCGATATCATTGCGCAGCGTCACCAGGTCAACAAAGTGATCGGCAGCGCGGCGCAACTCGTCCGAGATCATCGGCGGCGCTGACGACACCGTCGAGACCACACTGACCTTGCGGCCCTTGCGCTGAAGGGCATCGACAAGCGGCTTGAAATCGCCATCGCCTGAAAACAGCACGAAATGGTCCACCGTGTCGGCCAGTTGCAGGGCATCGATCACGAGTTCGATGTCCATGTTGCCCTTCACCTTGCGGCGGCCCATGGAATCGGTGAATTCGCGCGCCGGCTTGGTGACAACCTTGAAGCCGTTGTAATCCAGCCAGTCGATCAGAGGGCGGATCGATGAGTATTCCTGATCCTCGATCAGCGCCGTGTAGTAATGCGCCCGCAGCAAATAACCCTTCTTCTGAAAGAAGCCGAGCATCTTGCGGTAATCAATATCGAAACCCAGTGCTTTGGAGGTGGCGTAGAGATTGGCGCCATCGATGAACAAGGCGATTTTTTCACGCGGGTCAAACATCATTTGAGAACCCATGGCTTGATGTGGAAAGGTGCGATTGAAAAGCGCAATGCAGTTTCAGGCGAAGCGTCTAGCATGTGCGCCACCCAAGTCAAACGCGGGGCGCGTTCCGGCTTTTCCCCTCGTGCTGCCAGCCATTCCCCTTCGTGCTTCGAGGCTCGCCCGCGCAAGGCGCGGCCTCGCACCTCAGCATGAAGGGGTGTGAGTGAGATTACCGGCTGCGTCACCTCCCCTGCCCCCTCACATCCTATCCTCCACCCGCACATCCTTCACCCTGAGGTGCGAGCCTGCATCTTTTGCAGGCGAGCCTCGAAGGGCGAAGGCCCGAAAGCCATATGAACACGGAAACGCCTTGCCCCTCGTGCTTCGAGGCTTTTCCCCTCGTGCTTCGAGGCTCGTCCGCGCAATGCGCGGCCTCGTACCTCAGCAGGAAGGCTCGCACCTCGGCATGAAGGGACGAGCGGGGAAACGAAGGTCGCGGCGCAAAAAGAAAACCCGGCAGTTGCCTGCCGGGTTTCCAATTTCAAACCTGCAAGAGCAGATTAGAACGAGCGCTGGAAGCGGATGCGGCCAGCAACAGTCGAGTCGCCTGCGAGGTCCGAGTCGACGTACTGGATCTGACCACGAACGAGGAAGTTGGTGACCGGGGTCCAGTCGACGTTTGCACCGATCGAGAAGGCGTCAGCGCCGGCAACGAAGCCTTCGTCAGCCCAGTACTGTGCACCGATCGAGGCCGAGATGGTGTCCGACAGCTTCTGGGTGTACGAAGCAGCGATCGACCATTCAGCAGCATCCCAGGTATAGGTTGCGCCAGAGGCGTACACACCGGCGATGCCGAACTTGCCACCTTCGGTGACTTCGATGTTGGCGCGCAGTTTGGCTGCGAACTCTTCGGTGTCGTTGTCATAGGCAACAACAGCGTCAACTTCGAACGGGCCAGAAGCGTAACCAGCGGTCACGCCAACGTTCGGCACGAAGTCCGAGTCATTGTCCGGGTCGCCAGCGAAGTCGATGTCGTCATTGTCGTCAACGAGTTCGATACCGGCGTTGAAGCCGTTCGATGCGAAGTCATAGGCGACTTTGTTGACCTGTGCGCCGCCGAGCGAGTCGTTCTCACCGCCGATCGAGATGCCGTCGAAGTAGTCATAGGTCAGACCGATGGTCAGGCCGCCGAGCTGGATGAAGGCTTCGTCGAGATACACGCCAGACTGGTTGAGCGGGTTGATACCGTCAACACCGTCTTCGGCCGGGTTCGGAACCGGGTCGCCATCGCCGAATGCGTCAGCGCGCAGCGCGATGTAGCCACGCAGCGTGCCGAGTTCGGTTTCCGAACGGGCATCAAAGTTGATGGCTGCTTTGGTATTCTTTTCCCAGCCTTCCTCGTTGATGTTGATGTCGTAACGAACGAAGCCCGAGATCTGCAGGCAGGTTTCGGTGCCCGGGATGTAGAAGAAGCCAGCGCCGAAAGCGTCGCAAACGCGAACATACTCGACGGGCTCCGGCTCGGCAATGATCGCGTCAGCAGCGCGGGCGCCAGAAACGGCGACGAGGGCTGCAGCGGAGCCGATCAGAAGGCTCTTGAGTTTCATGGTTTTCTCCAGTCTGGTTGATGGCCCGGCTCCGTTGTGGCCAACGGCGTCCCCGGATCCGGGTTTACGAAACAGATGCGTTTGCGACGCCCCTCTTTCTGACGCTAAAATACCTGTCGGCGGGGGCATGGCAATTCGTTTGAGGCCATCCATCCGGTGCGGCACCCGTGTCGGCGGGGGCTTGTTGCACAAATGCCACGCATTTTAAGGGTGGTTTACCGGCTGTTAACCCTATCGCGCCGGATCGGGGCCGGAAAGCCTGCGCCAGAAGCAGAATCATCGGCAGGGCGGCCCGATTCAGGTGCATGGCTTGACGATGTTGCCATCGATCGTGATCACGGTGCCCTCCTCCCATGCCAGCGGCCAGTGCGGCGCGACAAGCACGGGGCGGCGGATGTCATACAGCGCATCGGCGACGAGCGCGCCGGTGGCGAGGATGCCGCAGGGTTTGCCAAGGATGATCGCGGCGGGCGCGGTGCCGCGGCGGATCGCCTCGGCAAGGACGGAGCTTGCCGAAGATGA
>JALOTE010000075.1 GCA_025458045.1 Rhizobiaceae bacterium | reverse complement strand
CGGCCCATTTTTCAGGTTTAGGCTTTGGCGCTTTTCCGCGCTTTTTGCGGTTTGAATCCGCTTTATAAGCCGTTGATTTTGTTTTTGATGGGTCCATGCCGGTTTGAGCAATTGCCCAATTTAATCAGCAGATTGGAATGGCCTCTGACTCCGTTCGTCTTGGTTCGAATCCAGGTCCCCCAGCCAACTGATTTCATTGGGTTTTTTGCCCTTTCCCATTTGGAACAAAATGCGCATTTTGCAATTCATTTTGCAAATTTGTTCGCGATGCGTCCCCCGAAGGGTGTTTTGCGGCCTTCGTTTAGGCCTCGTGGCGCTCACGTTTGCGCACCGCTGATTCCGCAAGTTTCGGGTCGCGGTGCAGGTAGCTGGCGTCCAGCACGGACCGCACTTGCTGCATGGAATGGCCGGTCAAGGTGGCGATCTCGGCTTCCGTCGCGCCCGCCAGCACCAGCCCGGCACAATCACCCGGACATCGGTGTTTCCCTGCTTCAGGCGGATCACCGCCCCGTCATGGTGCGGCAAGGTCAGGCGCATTGGACGTTGGAGCCACCGTCAGGCCGGGCCGGTCCAAGCCGACATTGGCCTTGACCTTAGCTCGCTACCGAAACGAACCCGCGTCACGCCACCCGTCAACGCAGCGGGATTGCAGGTTCGATCAGCACCGCGCGGAAATCATTCACATTGGTCAGCGTCGGTCCGGTGACAACCTGATCGCCGATTGCCGCAAAAAAGGAATGGGCGTCATTGCGGGCAAGCGCGGCGGCCGGATCACAGTCGACGGCATGCGCTTTCGCCAGCGTCTGCGGACCGATCACCGCGCCGGCGACCTCCGCCGCACCGTCGACACCGTCGGTATCGCAGGCCAGCGCATGGATGCCAGGCGCGCCATCAAGCGCCAGCGCCATCGCCAGCATGAATTCGGCGTTCGGCCCACCGATCCCGCTGCTTTGCCCGTCACCGCGTCGGGTGACGGTCAGTTCCCCACCTGACAACAGCAGGACCGGAGCGTCTTCCGCGCCAAGCCGGGCTTGGATCTCAAGCGCCATGCGCGCCTGCGCGGCGGCGACATCGCGCGCCTCGCCCTCGATGCGGTCGCTGAGGATGCGCACCGTGAGGCCGGTCTCGCGCGCCATGGCCGCCGCCGCTTCGAGCGATTGCGACGGCGCCGCGATGACACGGTTTTCGGTGCGCGACAGGCGCCGATCATCCGGACCAACCACCGAAGACGGCCGCGCCAGCGCCGCCGTGACGGAGGCGGGCGCATCAATGCCCCAGCCGGCGAGGATCGCCCGCGCGTCGGCTGGCGTCGAGGAATCGCCGACCGTCGGGCCGGAACCGATCAGAGCCGGATCGTCTCCCGGCACATCCGAGATCATCAAGGCCAGCATGCGCGCCGGAAACGCCGCCGCCGCCAACCGCCCGCCTTTCACGCGGGAGAGATGCTTGCGCACGATGTTCATCTCGCCGATGGGCGCGCCGGAAGCGAGCAGCGCGGCGTTGACGGCCTGCTTTTCGGCCAATGTCACGCCTTCGGGAGGTGCGACCAGTAAGGCCGACGCGCCGCCTGAGACCAAGGCCAGAACAAAGTCATCTGCTGACACACCATCCAGCATGGCCATCATCCGCGCGGTCGCCCGCAGACCTGCCGCGTCCGGCACCGGATGCGCCGCCTCGACGATTTCAATGCCGGCGCAGGCCCGTGCATAGCCGTAGCGGGTGATGACCAGACCGTCGCAGGGGCCCCATGCCTGCTCCACGGCCTCGGCCATGCGCGCCGACGCCTTGCCTGCCCCGATGACAAGAACGCGGCCAGGTGGCCTTTGTGGCAGATGCGATGCGATCATCGCCATCGGGTCGGCGACCGCAACGGCGCGGGCAAACAGTCGCCGCAACAGGAGTTCGGCTTCGCCCACTAGGGTCAGGACCCATTGATTTCGTTGAAATGGCAGCCAAAGGGCACGGAAATACAAGGAAAAAGCTGAAGGGCGAGCCATTGGCCCCGATCGAAGCTTTTGACGATGGAGTTCGAGGCCATTTGGCTGTCCTTCGGATCGGGGTACATTTGTCTGCCCCAGTGTCGAAAAGGCTTGAAAATGCTGGCATTTTCTACGCCTTCTCTCCTCGTATCAAACAAAATTCCCTCCGACCATTTCAATGAAATCAATGGGTCCTGACGTGAGCGTGACCCAAGGTGGATGCCCGGGCGACGAGCGCCACGGGAGCGCGCTGCTCCTCCGGCGGACGCACGCCATCTTCCAGCCACTCAAGCAATTGCCGAGCGATCTGCCTTGCAAACCCGCCAATGTCGCAGCGGACGGAGGTCAGTGGCGGCCAAGCCTGCGCACATTCTTCAATGTCGTCGAACCCCGCCAGGCGGAAATCCTTGCCCGGAACTAGGCCTGCGCGGGAGAAGCCAGTCTGCATGCCAAGCGCGACCAGATCATTGAAGCAGAGCGCTGCATCGACGTGTCGGTGAGCTTGTGCGATCGCCAATGCGGCCTCATGGCCAAAGGCGCGCGAGGCGCGGCCCGGCATTGCGAAGGGCTGCAAGCCATGATCTTTCAGGACGGCCCGATAGCCGGCCATACGTTCACTGGTGATCGGGCGATCCGCCAACCCGCCGACAAAGGCGATGTTGCGCGCGCCGAGTTCGATGAGGTGCCGGGTCGCTTCACGTCCGCCGGCCTCGTAATCATGCGAGGCAAATGGAAAAAGCTGCGTGCGCTGATCCACCTTGCGCAACACCTGCATGACCGGGATGCCCGCCCTTTCGAGCGGCATGAACGTGGCGTCTTCATCGCCGTACGTCGGCGAGATCACCAAGGCCGAAACGCCGTGCTCGATCATCGAGCCGACAACCTGAGCCTGCAACGTGGCGTTTTCGTCGGTGTTGGCGACAACGGTCGCGTAACCGCGATCGAGAAAGGCCATCTGCGCCGACGCGGCAAACTCGGTGAAGAACGGGTTTCGCAGATCATTGATGACAAGGCCGATCAGCCCGACATTGGATGACCGCATGTTTGCGGCCGCCCGGTTATAGACATAGCCGAGACGCGCCATCGCCTCGCGCACGATCTGCCGCGTTTCCTGCCGCACCAGCGCACTGTCCTGCAGGACGAGGCTCACCGTCGATTTCGACACCCCGGCGGCCTTGGCGACATCGATGATGGTGGGACGGCGGGTCAGCATTGGCGGTTACAATCCGTGCAGGCCAAGCAGGATGCGCATGCGGGCCTCGGCCAGATCCGGCTTCGCCAGAAGCCTTGCCGCCGCACCCAGCCGATACACATCTGCATAATGCGTGATGTCGCGGGCGGATTGAAAGCCCCCCGGCATGATGAAATGGGCCTGATGGCCGTTCAGCCAGGACAGCAACGCGATGCCCGCCTTGTAGAAGCGGGTCGGTGCGCGAAAGATCTCGCGGCTGAGCGGAACTGTCGGCGCAAGCAAGGCATGGTATGTCTGATGGTCGCCCTTCGCCAGCGCATCCAGCGCTTGCGAGGCAGCCGGAGCGATTGCGGCGAAAATCCCAAGCAACGCGTGTGAAAAATGCGCGCCATCGCCTTCGATCAGCGGGGCATAGTTGAAATCATCGCCGGTATAGAGCCTTACGCCTTCGGGCAGGCGAGCCCTGAAGGCAACTTCATGTGCTTCGTCGAGAAGCGAGATCTTGATGCCATCCACTTTGGCCGGGTTCTCCGCGATCAGGTGAAGGACGAATTCGGTTGCCACCGCGACGTCCGTCGAGCCCCAATAGCCGGCGAGCGCCGGGTCGAACATGTCTCCGAGCCAGTGCAGGATGACCGGTTCGCGCGCGCCGTCGATGAGGCGGCGATAGACACTGCGGTAAGTGTCGGGCCCGGCGTCCATGGCGGTGAAGGCGCGTGACGCCATCAGGATCAACTGCCCGCCCGCCGCCTCGATGGCGGAGGTCTGCATTTCATATGCGGCAAGGATGGCCTCGGCGTTGCGCAGCTCAGACAGCGGCACATGGTCGGTGCCCGCGCCGCAGGCGACGCGCGGCTTCGTTGGGTGCGCGCGCGCGGCCGCCATCGTCCTTTCGATCAGTTCCTTGGCCGTCAGCCAGTCGACGCCCATGCCGCGCTGTGCGGTGTCCATCGCCTCGGCAAGGCCGAGGCCCTGATCCCAGAGCTGCGCGCGGAAGGAGAGTGTCGCGTCCCAGTCGATGGCGGGGCGGGTGTCCCACGGGCTGCGCTCCCGCAGGGGGTCGGAGACGACATGGGCGGCGGCGAAGGCGGTGCGGGTCAGAGGCGCGGACGGCGCACGCGCGATGAGCGGCTCACCGGTGATGGAGAAAGGCTCGATTGCGCCGGAATAAGTCGGCAGGTTGAGCATGTCAGGCCTCCTGCACTGCAAGGTCGAAGACAAGGATGCCCTCAAGGCCCCCGATGGCGTTTGCAACCAGCCGTGCGCCGACGCTCCTGTGATTCGGGTGCACCTGATAGGCGGCAAGCGCGTCCCAGTCAGCGAAGTCGGCGATAAAACCATGCATGTAGCCGCGCTCGATTTGCTCGGGGCTCTCACTGCGGCCGGAGGTGATGGAAATCACACCCGGCAGCACGGCCTTGATGGCGTGCAGCGCGTCAAAGATCGAGGCGATCTCGGCCTCGCCGATTTCAGGCTTGAAGCGGATGAGGACGATGTGGCGGACCATGGCGGGCCTCATTGTCCGGCCTTGATCAAGTCGGCGGCCTTTTCGCCGATCATGATCGCGGTCGCATTGGTGTTCGCCGAAACGACGTTCGGCATGATCGACGCATCCGCGACGCGCAGCCGCTCGATGCCATTGAACTTCAGCTTCGGGTCGACGACCGCGCCCGGATCAACACCCATGCGGCAGGTGCCCGCCGGATGGTGGTCGGTCTTTGCGTTGCGGCAGGCGTAGTGGAAATAGTCCGCGTCCGTGTTGACATCCGGTCCCGGCAGGCGCTCGGCCAGCACATAGGGCCTCAGCGCATCCTGCCGCATCATCTCACGGGCGAGTTTCAGCCCGCGGATCGACATCTCCCTGTCGTGCGGGTCGGCCCAGTAGTTGGGATCGATCAACGGCGCGGCGGACGGATCGGCGGAAGCGAGGCGCACGGTGCCGCGCGAGCGCGGGCGCAGATAGGCCGAATTCAATGTGACCCCGCCATGCGCCATCGCGGTCACGCCGGCTTCGATTCCCGAACCGAGACCGAGATGGAACTGAATGTCGGGCGAGCGCGCGTTCTTATCGGCATACCAGAAGCCGCCGGTTTCAAACAGGCTGGAGGCGACCGGCCCCTTGCCCGTCAGCAGATAGTGCAAGCCCGCCACCGCAGACCACATCGGCTTGGCATAGCGGTCATAGGTGTGCGGGCCGGTGCATTCGGCGATGACGAAGAGATCGAGATGGTCCTGGAGGTTCGCGCCGACATTGGGCTGATCCAGCACAGGCTCGATGCCGACATCGCGTAGATGATCCGCCGGGCCGACGCCGGAAAGCAACAGCATGCGCGGCGAGCCGATGGCGCCGGATGACAGGATCACTTCGCGCTCCGCTTGGTGGCGCGCGCCATCCAGCATTTCGACGCCGACCGCCCTGCCCTTGTCGATCAGGATGCGCTTGACCTGAGCGCCGGTTTTCACGGTAAGGTTTTGCCGCCCGCGCGCCGGTTCGAGATAGGCGATCGCCGCGGAGGACCGGCGCGGATGGCCGAGTGGCCCCACCCTGCGCTGTGTCAACTGGTAGAAGCCGACGCCATCCTGCAATGCGCCCGCCATGTCGTGGTTGCGCGGGATGCCCATTTGCGCGGCCGCCGCAAACCATGCGTCACAGATCGGCAGAGGCGCTGCGGGTTGTGACACGCCGAGCGGGCCGCCCTTGCCATGGTAGGCGTTGTCGAAAGTGTCGTTGTTTTCCGCCTTGCGGAAAAAAGGCAGCACATCGGCATAGCCCCAGCCGTCGCAGCCCATCTGCCGCCATTCGTCATAGTCGAGCGCATTGCCGCGCGTGTAGATCTGCGCGTTGATGGTCGAGCCGCCGCCGATGACCTTGGCCTGCGTGTAGCGGATGACCATGCCGTTCATGTGCTTCTGCGGCACGGTGTGCCAGCCCCATGAGCCGATGCCCTTGGTCATTTTGGCAAAGCCTGCGGGCAGGTGGAAAAACGGATGCCGAGCACGGCCGCCCGCCTCCAGCAGCAGCACGGAAACGGACGAATCTTCGCTCAGCCGCGCTGCGATCACGCTGCCCGCCGATCCGCCGCCGATGATGATGTAGTCATGCGCCATGATTCGGTCTTTCAGAGCCTGGAAATGGACAGCCCGCCATCGACGGGTATGACGGCGCCGGTGGCAAACGCCGCCTGCCCGGTGGCGAGCGGCACGATGACCGAGCCGATGTCAGCGGGTGTGCCCCAGCGCTGAGCGGGCACAAGGCCGTCGGCGATGCGCGCGTCATATCTGTCTTTCACGCCGGCCGTCATCGCGGTCTCGATGATGCCGGGACGCATTTCAAAAACGCCGATTCCGTGTGCGGCAAGGCGCACGGCAAACAATTGCGCCATCATCGACGCCGCCGATTTCGACATGCAGTATTCAGCCCGTTCGACCGAAACCATCTCCGCGCTGACCGATGTGATGAATGTCAGCGAGCGATAATGCGGTGAAGCTTCGCCAAGCATGCGCCGCGTAACCGATTGCGCAAAAAAGAATGCTCCGCGCAGATTGATGTCGAACGCAAAGTCGAAGTTTTCCGGCGTCACATCCAGCATGTCGCCGCGTATGCGAGCCGGAACTCCGGCATTGGAGACGAAGGCCGTGACGGGGCCGTGCGCCGCCGAAACTTGGTCAAGCAATGCCTCCACCGCTCCCACTTGCCTGAGGTCATGCCGGTGATAGGCGATGCCAGGCAAGGCCGCGCGGGCGGCCTGCACGACAGGCGATTCCTCTTCGTGTTCGGCAACAGCCACAATGCGGAAGCCGGCACCGGCCAACGCCAGCGCAATGCCAAGGCCGATGCCTTGCTGGCCGCCGGTGATGAGTGCAAGCGGGGCGGAGCTCATGCGGCCAGCTCCGTTCGTTTGATATGGTCAGCCATGCGCAGCGCCAGTGCGGCCACGGTCAAAGACGGGTTGACGGCGGCCGATGTCGGCAGCGCACCGGCGTCCGCGACATAGAGATTGGGGTGGTCAAAGCTGCGGCCATGCGGATCGATCACCGCCCGCGCGCCATCCGTTCCCATGCGCAGCGTCCCGCATTGATGCGACGGCAGGCGGCCGTCGACGCGCTTGGTGAGGATGATGGGGTAGCCCGCCGCGCGCATCCGCCCGCGCGTGACGGTCACAAGCTTCTCATGCGGGCCGAGATTGGAGGGCCGCCATTCGAGGATAACGCCCCGGCCATCGACGCGGACCCGGCTTTCGGCGCGCGGGAGATCCTCCGACACAAGATACCAATCGACCGCGCGGTTTGCCAAAGGTGCCAACGCCCATTCGGGAGCCAAGGGCACATTGGCCTTCAGGATCGGAGTCGAGACGCGACCGAGAAGCTGGACCTGCCCGAGCGGCCCTGAGCCATTGCCATCGTCGAAGTAGAAATCGTTGAAATGAAGCGTCTTTTGGTAGACCGAGTCATTGACGGTCCTTGGATCGACCGCCAGCATGAAGGTGGCGTTGTGGTTCATGAAATTGCGGCCGACCTGGCCTGACCCATTGGCGAGCCCGTCAGGATTGTTGCTGTCGGCCGAGCGCAGCAGCAGGACGGCGGAGCACACCGCGCCCGCTGCCAGCACCACGATTTTCGGCGACAGGCGCTTCTCCTCGCCGTTCTGGCGATAGTGAACCGCGCTGATGCGGTTGCCCGCGCCCGCTTCCAGACGCGCCACCTCACACCCGGTTTCAAGCGTGATCAGCGGGTCGAGCAAGGCGGCTGCGAGTCCGCAGCTTTCCGCGTCCATCTTGCCGGCCAGCGTGTCAGGAAAGGCATCGAACGGCGTCTGCGCCCGCGCAAGCCAGCGCTCGATGTCGACGCCCAAGGGCAGGCTGGACGGATGCAGCCCGACGGCTTTCAACCGCTCCCGCACCTTGGCGATGGCCGGTTCATCCGGCACCGGAGCATGCGGATAGGGTGCGGAATGTGCGGGTTCCGTCGGGTCTTCGAGCGTCGTGCCGCGCGCCTGATAGAGTTGCTCGGCCTTTGAATACCAGGGTTCCAGCTCTTCGTATGCAAACGGCCAGGCAGGCGAGAGGCCGCCGCCTGCGAATTCCAAATCATCAAAATCCTCGCGCCGGTATCGGAACAGCACCGCGCCATAGAATTTCGTGTTGCCGCCGACGACATGGTAATTGCCGGGATTGAATTCCCGCCCGTCCTTGTCGCGCCACATCTCCTTCGGGCGGAAATGACCGCGCTGGAAGATTGCGCGCGGATCACGTGTCTCCGGCGTGTCGCGCAGCCGCTCACCCTTTTCAAGAATGGTGACGCGCGCACCTGACCCGGCCAAGCCGGCGGCAAGCGAAGCTCCGCCCATGCCGGAGCCGATGATCACGATGTCGGGACGGGCTTCCATGGGATGTCAAAGGCGCTTCTGGCTTGCCGGATCGAACAGGACCGCTTTTTCCAGATTGAATGCGAACGGCACGGTTTCGCCCGGCTTTACCACGGCATCGGCGCGCATGCGGGCCGTGACTTCCTTGCCTGCCAGATGCGTGATGACAAACGTGTCGGAACCGGCCGGTTCCACAAGCTCCACCCGGCCATGCACCGTCTCGACAGATTTGGAGTTGCGGTCGGCGCCATCCCTGTCGGTGATCGCCTCCGGCCGGATGCCGAGGATGACGTCCTGTCCGGCCGCCAGTGCCGATGAGGCGATGGATGACGGCAGCTTGAGCCGGACCGAGCCGTCCTTTAGCGCCATGTCGAGAACGAAACCGTCCGCCGTTGTCGCGACCTTGCCGGCCAGCAGGTTCATAGACGGCGAGCCCATGAAATCGGCGACAAAGATGTTGGCCGGGCGGTTATAGATTTCGGCTGGCGTTCCGACCTGTTGCAACTCGCCATCCTTCAAGACCGCGATCTTGGTGGCGAGCGTCATCGCCTCGATCTGGTCATGCGTGACATAAATGATGGTCTTGCCGGTGGTCGCGTGCAGGCGCTTGATTTCAATGCGCATGTCGACGCGGAGTTTCGCGTCAAGGTTCGACAATGGCTCGTCAAACAGGAAAAGCTTCGGATCGCGCACGAGAGCGCGTCCCATGGCGACGCGCTGGCGCTGGCCACCCGACAATTGGCTGGGCTTGCGATCAAGCAGATGGCTGATCTGCAAGGTCTTCGCCACGCTCTCAATCGCCTTGTCGCGCTCGGGCTTCGGCACGCCGCGCATTTCCATACCGAAGGCGATGTTTCCGGCGACCGTCATGTTGGGGTAAAGCGCATAGGACTGGAACACCATGGCGATGTCGCGCTTCGACGGGTGCAGATCGTTGATCTCGCGGCCTTCAACACTGATTGTGCCGTCGGAGATCGGCTCCAGCCCGGCAATCGTGTTGAGCAGCGTGGACTTGCCGCAGCCGGACGGGCCGACAAGCACGAGGAACCCGCCTTGCTCCAGTTCAAGGTCGATGCCTTTCAGGATTTCCAGCGTGCCGAAGCGTTTGCGCAAGCCGGAGATTTGCATGAAGGCTGTTTGGGGCGAGGACATGGAGGGTCAGCCTTTCACGGCACCGGCCATCAGGCCGCGCACGAAATAGCGTCCGGAGACGATGTAGACGATCAAAGTGGGGAGTGCGGCGAGGATCGCGCCAGCGAAATGGACGTTGTATTCCTTCACCCCCGTCGAAGAGTTGACGAGGTTGTTCAGCGCCACCGTCATCGGGAAGGAATCGAAGTCCGAGAAGGACGCGCCGAACAGGAAGTCGTTCCACACATTGGTGAATTGCCAGATGACCGTGACGATGATGATCGGGGTCGAGAGCGGCAGGAGGATGCGGGTGAAGATGCGGAAGAACCCCGCGCCATCCACCATGGCGGAACGCACCAATTCGGTCGGAAAGGCGGCATAGAAGTTGCGGAAGAACAGCGTCGTAAAGCCGAGCCCGTAGACGGCATGGACCAAAACCAGCCCGGCAATGGTGCCCGACAGGCCGAGCCACCCAAGCACGGCCGCCATCGGGATGACGGCGATCTGGAACGGGATGAAACAGGCAAACAGCATCAGTCCGAAGACGTAGCCATCACCGCGGAAACGCCATTTGGTCAGCACATAGCCGTTCAAGGCCCCGAGCGCTGTCGAGATCACCACGGCGGGAACGACCATCAGGAATGAATTCATGAAGTAAGGGCGAAGGCCCGTCGGGCTCACCCCGATCTGCGCCGTCGACCAGGCCGAGCGCCACGGGTCGAGCGTCCATTCGAGCGGCAGCGCCATCATCCGGCCCTGTTGGATTTCCGCGAGCGGCTTCAGCGAATTGACAAGCATGATATAGAACGGCAGCAAATAGTAGGCTGCGGCCAGGATCAGCAGCGTATAGATGACTGCACGTGTCACGCGGCCGGTGCGGATCGCGACATTCTGAGAGGGGGCGGCGCTCATTGCTGCCTCCCCTGGCGCAGTTCCGAATAGAGATACGGAACAATCACGGCGGCGATCATGCACAGCATGATGATGGCGGATGATGCGCCAATGCCCATCGACTGGCGGGTGAAGGTGAAATCATACATGGCGATGGCCGGAATGTAGGTCGCGCGCCCCGGCCCGCCGCCGGTCATGGCGATCACGAGGTCATAGGTCTTGATCGCCAGATGCGCGAGCACGACGAAGGCCGACAGGAACGCCGGGCGCATCAGCGGGATGATGATGCGGGTGTACAGGTGCCAGTTGGATGCGCCGTCGATCTGTGCCGCTTTCAAAATCTCATTGTCGATACCGCGCAGGCCCGCAAGGAACATGGCCATGACAAAGCCCGAGGACTGCCAGACGGCGGCAATGACAATGGTGTAGATCGCCATGTCATTGTTCTTGATCCAGCGAAACTCGAAGGCCTCCCATCCCCAGCTTCTGACAACCGCTTCAAGGCCGATTCCCGGGTCAAGAAACCATTTCCAAGCGACGCCCGTCACAATGAACGACAGCGCCATCGGATAGAGATAGATCGGCCGGAGCACGCCCTCGATGCGGATCTTCTGGTCGAGCAGAATCGCCAGCCCGAGGCCGATGATCGTGCAGAGGATCATGTAGAGCGGTGCGAAAATGGCGAGATTGGTGAGCGAGATGCGCCAGTTGCGGTGTTCAAACAGCGCCACATAATTGGCCAAGCCGACATAGCGGTCGAAGTCGGTTGGCAGCAGCTTGGCATTGGTGAAAGACAGCCACAGCGTGAACAGGATGAAGCCGTAGACGCACACGAGGATCGCCGCGAAACTGGGTGCGAGCACCAGCTTCGGCAGATTGTCCTGCAACCAGCCGACATGATCGGTCGCCGGTCGGCGCGTCGGACTTGGTGCTGCTGCCATGGTCGGGTCTCCAGCCTTTGTTCGAAGTTGAATGCACGGGCCGGCGCGCCACAGCGAAGCGCGATTCAGTTTCAAACCCGTAGAGATTCAAACCGCCGGGCGGGTTTGCCATCCGCCCGGCAGCCGGGAGGTTACTGCTTTGCGGCAGCAACGACTTTGGCCAATTCCGCAGCAGCGGCGGCCGGATCGAGTTCACCGTTGAAAGCGGCGGTCACGACGTCATAGACGGCGTTCTTGACGGCTGCCGGCGCGGCATGGCCATGGGCCATGGAGCCGAACAGATTGCCCGAGGCGCTGGCTTCCGCGAGGTCGGCCATGCCTTTCTTGCCGCAATCATCGAAGGCTTCGTTCGAGACGTCCGTGCGGGCCGGGACCGAACCCTTCACGACATTGAACGCCGACTGGAACGACGGGGCCATGATCGACGATGCCATCTGCAACTGCGCCGCTTTCGCGTCATCACCGACCTTGAACATCATGAACTGGTCGGCGTTGAACGTGACCGCGCCTTGCGTGCCGGGGAAGCGGATGCAGACGAAGTCCGTGCCGGGCACCTTGCCCGCCTTCAGGAATTCGCCCTTGGCCCAGTCACCCATCATCTGCATGCCGCCCTTGCCCTCGATGACCATGGCCGAGGCAAGGTTCCAGTCACGGCCGGAGAAGTTGTCGTCGACATAGCTGCGCAGCTTGGCGAGGCGCGTGAAGGCTTCCACCATCTTCTCACCGCCAAGCGCCGCCGGATCGAGATCGATGAACGCGGCCTTGTAGAAATCCGCACCCAGCGACAGGACGACGCCGTCAAACACGGTCGCGTCCTGCCAGGCTTGGCCGCCATGCGCCAGCGGGGTGATGCCGTTGGCTTTCATCGCGTCCAGGACTGCGACGAGTTCGTCCCAGGTTTCAGGCGCCTTGCCGCCTGCGGCATCGAGCGCTGCCTTGTTGATCCAGACCCAGTTCGTGGAGTGGACGTTGACCGGAGCCGAGATCCACTTGCCGTCATGTTTGGAGAACGCCTGCAGGGCGGCCGGAACGACCGCATCCCAGCCTTCGGCGGCCGCCGTTTCGTTCAGGTCACCCACCACGCCCTGCTTGGCCCAGTCGGTGATGTCGAAGCCGAGCGCCTGCACCGAGGTCGGCGCATTGCCGCCAGTGACGCGGGCGCGCAACGCAGTCATGGCCGCCTCGCCGCCGCCGCCGGCGACCGGCATATCCTTCCAGGTGACGCCCTTGGATTCGAGGTCTTTCTTCAGGACGTCGAGTGCGGCGGCTTCACCGCCGGACGTCCACCAATGCAGCACTTCCACTTCGGCGGCCACCGAGATGGCGGTCGAACCGGCGAGCGCCAAGGCGGCGATCAGGGTCTTCTTCAGAGTACGCATTTGGAAACCTCCCGTTTGCATGCGTTTCAGTCATGCCCGCCGGAGACGCCCGACGGGTATTCCTCCCACCGGCCGGGCCGGTCAGGTCTGCTTCACCCAAGGCGCGCGCGTGCGGCCGATCCGCATCGTCAGCGTTTTCACCTCAAGGAATTCATCCAGGCCGTAGCGGCCAAGTTCGCGGCCCGAGCCGCTCTGCTTGAAGCCGCCGAACGGCATCTCCGGAAACCCGTCCATCCATGTGTTGGTCCAGATGGTGCCCGCCTGCACGCGCCGCGCGAAGGCGAGGCAGGTGTGGACGTTCTCGCTCCAGACGCCCGCCGAAAGCCCGTAGGCTGCGTCATTGGCGAGCGCGATGGCCTCGTCCAAAGTACGGAATGTCATGACCGAGAGCACCGGACCGAAAACTTCCTCGCGCGCGATCACCATATCGGCAGTGACGCCGGAGACTATCGTCGGTTGGAAGAATTGGCCGGTGAGGCCCGGCACGACGAGGCCGGAACCGCCGATGCGAATAGTGGCACCAACCTGTGTTGCCGGATCAAGCGGATCGCCGAACGGCACCTTTGCCGAAATCTCCTCCACGCGCTTCAGGAAGGCTTCGGCGATATCCTCATGGACGATGATGCGGCTGCCGGAATTGCAGCATTCGCCTTGGTTGAAATAGACGCCGAAGGCGACGGCGTCCGCCGCGCTTTCAAGATCGGCATCCGGGAAGATCACCTGCGGGTTCTTTCCGCCCAGTTCGAGCGCGACCTTCTTCAGGGTTGCGCAAGCGGAGGCGGCGATCGCCTTGCCGACACCGGTCGAGCCGGTGAAGGTCACCATGTCGACATCGGGATGCGAGGCCAT
>JALOTE010000074.1 GCA_025458045.1 Rhizobiaceae bacterium | reverse complement strand
CGAAACTCAAGGCCGATGTCGCTTTCGAGATGTTTGCCGCACTTGGCGTGCCATTTTATTGCTTCCACGATGCCGATGTGCGCCCGGAAGGCGCGACCTTTGCTGAATCGACACGCAATCTCGAAGAGATCGTCGATTACTTTGCCAAAAAGCAGGCGGATACCGGCGTGAAACTGCTGTGGGGCACAGCCAACCTCTTTTCGCACCGCCGTTTCATGGCGGGTGCCGCCACCAACCCCGATCCGGATGTGTTTGCTTATGCGGCGGCCACCGTGAAGAGCTGCATCGATGCCACGCACAAGCTGAAGGGCGTCAATTACGTGCTCTGGGGCGGGCGCGAGGGCTATGAGACGCTGCTCAACACCGACCTGAAGCGCGAGCGCGCTCAAGCGGGGCGCTTCCTTCAGATGGTGGTCGACTACAAGCACAAGATCGGCTTCAAGGGCACGATCCTCATCGAGCCGAAACCGCAGGAGCCGACCAAGCACCAGTATGATTACGACGTCGCGACCGTCTACGGCTTCCTCAAGGATTTCGGGCTGGAGAAGGAAGTGAAGGTCAACATCGAGCAGGGCCATGCCATCCTTGCCGGCCATTCCTTCGAGCATGAATTGGCAACCGCGGCGGCACTTGGCATTTTCGGGTCCATCGACATGAACCGCAATGACTACCAGTCGGGTTGGGACACCGACCAGTTCCCGAACAATGTGCCTGAAATGGCGCTCGCTTTCTTTGAGGTGCTGAAGGCCGGTGGCTTCAAGACGGGCGGCACCAATTTCGATGCCAAGATCCGCCGCCAGTCGATTGATCCGCAGGACCTCCTGATTGCCCACATCGGCGGCATGGATTGCTGTGCGCGCGGCCTGAAGGCGGCGGCGCGCATGCTGGAGGATGGGGTTCTGCCCGCCATGGTGGCCGAGCGATACGCCAAATGGGATTCGGCCGAAGGCAAGGCGATGCTGAAAGGCAAGCGGACCCTTGAGGACGTGGCCGAACGGGTCGTGAAGAAAAACATCAACCCGCAGCCCGTCTCCGGCCGCCAGGAACTCTACGAGAACATCGTCAACCGTTACGTCTGAGCATCCGCCTCAATTCAGCGCGCGCGGCTTCGGGAGATAATCGCCGTGGCCGTTGCGGCTGAAATAGTCTTCGATCTGCGGATGGTTGACCGGCTCGCCTGAACGATCGCGCACCAGGTTCTGCTCCGACACATAAGCCACATATTGCGCCTCCTCGTTCTCGGCGAGGAGGTGGTAGAACGGCTGGTCCTTGATGGGGCGCACCTCTTCGGGAATGGCAAGATACCAATCCTCGGTGTGGGCAAACACCGGATCGACATCGAAGATCACCCCGCGGAACGGAAATATGCGGTGGCGCACCACATCGCCGATTTGAAATTTCGCCTTGCGGATCGGTTGGTCGGCGGACATAGGCTTTTGAAACCCCTTGCAATGTCTGGCCTGCCGGCTTGGCGGGACAGGAATTCTTCGGACCAGCCGGTGACAGAATGACTGACATTATCGGCCTTGTCCTGCCGTTTTTCGGCGTGATCTTCCTTGGCTATGGCGTCGCCCGCATCCGCAAGCTGCCGATTGATGCGCTGGGGTGGATGAACACCTTCATCATCTATGTGGCGCTGCCCTGCCTGTTTTTCCAGTTGCTCTCCAAGACCCCGGTCGAGAAGCTGACGGAATGGAGCTTCATCGCGGCAAGCGTGCTTTCAACCTATATCGTGTTTGCCGTCGTGTTTGCCATCGCCGTGCTGCGCGAGAAAGGCGACCTCGCCGTCCCGACCATTCAGGGGCTTGCCGCCGCCTATGGCAATATCGGCTACATGGGTCCGGGCATCGCCCTTCTGGCGTTCGGCGAGGCGGCGGCCGTGCCAGTCGCCTTGGTGTTCTGCTTTGAAAACATCATGCATTTCGCCATTGCGCCCTTGATGATGGCGCTGAACGGCAATGACAATCGCGGGGCCGGCGCGGTGGCGCTGGATGTGGTGAAAAAGATCGCGTTCCACCCGTTCATCATCGCAACCGCCATCGGGGTGGCAGCCGCCGTGCTGCAATGGAAGCCGCCCGTCGCGGTCGCGTCGATGATCGAGATCCTGGCGCGCGCCGCCGCACCTTGCGCGCTGTTTGCCATGGGCGTGACGCTGGCGATGCGGCCGCTGAAGCGCGTTCCGGTGGAACTGACCTACATCCTGCCCGCCAAGCTGATCCTGCACCCGGCGCTGTGTTATTTCCTGATGCAGGCGATGGGCGACTTCGACCCCATTTGGGTTGCATCCGCCGTTCTGCTCGCATCCCTGCCGACCGCGACCAATGTGTTTGTCATCGGCCAGCAATATGGCGTCTGGGTCGAACGCGCGTCGGCCTCGATCCTCATTTCGACGATGATTTCAGTGTTCACCGTGACCGGACTGCTTTACGCGCTGAAATCCGGCCTGCTGCCGCTCTGATTTCGCTTCGGCATCAGCCTTGCCAAACCGCTGCCGGGCTGCATGCCTTCACGCATGACAATGCCGCGCAGGAAAGGCACGCTGTCGAGCAGGGCCAGACCCGCGCCACGCAGCAACTGGGCGGGCAGCAGCGGCGTCAGCAAGGTGCGGTTCAACGTCATGACAGCGGTGTGGCGCATGCGGATGTCGGATGCGCGCGCCTCGGCATAAAACGAGAAGGCGGTGACGACGCCGTCATTGCGCGACAAATGTTCGGTCAGGGCCTCGATGTCGCGGACAGACAGGTTCAGCCCCTGCGCGCCGATGGGCGGGAAGCGGTGCGCCGCCTCGCCGATCAGCGCGATGCGGCCGCGCGCGGCCTGCCGCGCGATCAGGCCTGAAAGCGGCCAGACCTGCGCGCCGATGTCGGCGTCGATGCTGACGGCACCCAACATGGAGCGCAGGCGCGTTTCGACCTGCCGCGACAGCTCTGGGGCTGGCAGCGCAGCCTTGGCGCGCGCTTCTTCCGGTCTGAGCACCCAGACGAGGCTGGAGCGCTTCGCCTCCGGCAGCGGCACGGTGGTGCAGGGGCCGGTTTCGGTGTGGATTTCGTTGGAAATGTTCTGATGCGGCACACCGTGCGAAAAGACGCACACGAGCGCCGCCTGCGGCAGGTCTACGGTGCGCACCGCGATGCCCGCCGCTTTCCGGCTGGGCGAATCCTGCCCGTCTGCGCCAATGATCCCGTCGAAGCTCCGGGTCGCGCCGGAGGCAAGCGTCACCGTCACGCCGGCGGGAAATTCCGCGATTGTCCCGGCCGTTTCGGCAATCCTGTCCACCCCGGCGTCGATCAACGCCGCATTGAGCGCGCCATTCAGCACGTCATTGGGGATGTTCCAGCCAAACGCCTCCTCATCGATTTCATGGGCGTGGAACGTGACGGTCGGCGCGCGCAACAGGCGCTTCGTCCCGTCGATGATGCGCATCTTTTTGAGCGGCGCGGCTTGCGGCCTGACGCTGTCCCAAATCCCCAAATGGTCGAGCACGCGGATCGATGGCATCATCAGCGCTGTTGTGCGCTTGTCACCCAGGCGCATGGCCGGGCCGATGAGCGCCACCTCATGCCCGCTGCGCTTGAGGCTGAGCGCCGCCAGCATGCCCGCCGGGCCGGTTCCGATCACTGCGAGATGAGCCATGATGCGCACTCCTTCGGCAGGGACTTAGGCGCAAGCGCGCGCCGTCTCAACTGTGCGAAAGGACGCAGACACCCGATCTGTTGCGCCGACGGGCCGTCTGCGCGATAGCACGCACGAGACAGTCGGACGAACAGGCACGCGGGGGTGCGCAGCCATGGCAGACGCAGGCAAGACCGGAGCCAACGAAACAGGGCGGCGCAAGATCACCGCGCCGAAGGCGAAAGCGTTTTCCGTCCACATCCTGACGGCAAGCGGGTCGTTCCTGGCGTTTCTCTCGGTTGTCGCTGCCAGCGAATCGCAATTCACCTTGATGTGGCTCTGGCTCGGCCTTGCGCTGTTCGTCGACGGCATTGACGGCCCCATTGCGCGGCGGCTGAATGTCAAGGAAGTGCTGCCCAACTGGTCGGGCGACACGCTCGACAACATCATCGATTACATCACCTATGTGCTGATCCCGGCCTTCGCGCTCTATCAGGCGGGCATGATGGGGGAAGGGTTGTCGTTCCTGTCTGCCGCCATCATCGTGATCACGGCGGCCATCTACTATGCCGACACCGGCATGAAGACGCAGGAAAACTTCTTTCGCGGTTTTCCGGTCGTCTGGAACATGGCCGTTTTTGTGCTCTTTGTGCTGCGGCCGGGCGAATGGGTGTCCTTTGCGGTTGTCGTCGCGATCGCGGTGCTGACATTCGCGCCGGTGAATTTCCTGCATCCGGTTCGCGTCGTGCGCCTGCGCTGGATCAACCTGCCGATGTTCTTGTTCTGGTGCGTGCTGGGTGCCGTCAGCCTCGCCATGGACATGCAGCCGCCGCGCATCGTGGAGATGCTTCTGGCCGTCGTTTCGGCTTACCTGTTTGTCATCGGCGGCATCATGCAGGCTTTTCCCAAACTTGGGGCCAAAGGCTGAACGGGATGTTTTGCAGCTTGCATGCGGTGTCGATTGGTCGCAGTTTGCGCGATGCGAGAGTAGGGTCGAGGCGTTCCGGTGCTGTTGCAGACGCGCAAGCTGACGAAGGTTTTCGGGACGCTCACGGCCTGTGACGCCATCGATTTCAGCATCCGCAGTGGAGAAATCCATGCGCTTCTCGGCGAGAACGGCGCGGGAAAATCCACACTCGTCAAGATGCTGTTTGGATCGCTGCAACCGACATCGGGCCAGATTGTCTGGCAGAACAGCCCCGTCACGGTCGCTTCGCCCGCTGCCGCCCGCAAACTTGGGCTTGGCATGGTGTTCCAGCATTTTTCCCTGTTTGACGCGTTGACGGCGGCCGAGAACATCACCTTGGCGCTGGATGAGCGCGCGCCTGTTGCAGACATCGGCGAGAAGGCGCGTGCGCTTTCGGTCCAATACGGGTTGCCGGTCGATCCGAACGCCGTCGTCGGCGACCTGTCTGTCGGCGAGCGCCAGCGCATCGAGATCGTGCGCTGCCTGCTGCAAGACCCTTCACTCATCATCCTCGACGAGCCGACATCGGTGCTGACCCCTCAGGAGGCTGACCGGCTTTTCGAGACCCTGTTCCGCCTGCGTGACGAGGGACGCTCCATCCTCTACATTTCGCACAGGCTGGACGAGGTGCGCCGCATCTGTGATGCCGCGACGATTTTGAGGCACGGCAAGGTTGTCGGCCACTGCCAGCCGGACAGGGAGACACCGGGCACGCTTGCCCGCATGATGGTGGGCGACACCGTGGCGCAGATCACCCGCGCGCCGCATGCCGCGACCGGGGAAACGCCGGCGATCCTGGTCAGCCGGCTGAGCCAACCGCCTGTCGGTCCGTTTTCAACGGCCTTGCACGATGTCAGCCTCACCGTGCAGCGGGGCGAGGTTGTCGGCATCGCCGGCGTAGCCGGCAACGGGCAAGGCGAACTGTTCGACGCCCTCTCAGGCGAACAGCGCCAGAGCCTTGCCGACACTGTGCAATTGAGCGGGAAGCCCGCCGGTCTGCTTGGTGTGTCCGCCCGGCGCAGGCTGGGGGCGGCCTTCGTGCCGGAGGAACGGCTCGGCCATGGCGCGGCCCCGCAAATGACCTTGACGGAAAACCTGCTTTTGTCCCGCCATGCCACAGATGGCAGCGCCTTCATCCGCAAGGGCGGGGTGATCGCCCGCGACATGATCGGCCGCGCCGCGGCGCGCATCAGCGCGGCAATGGATGTCCGCAAGGGTGCGGAAGACCCTCCCGCCGCGGCGCTGTCCGGCGGCAACTTGCAGAAATTCCTGATCGGCCGCGAACTGGACCGGCAGCCTGCCGTTCTCATCGTCAACCAGCCGACATGGGGCGTGGATGCGGGTGCAGCGGCGCGCATCCGTCAGGCCCTCATCGATCTTGCGCGCAATGGCTCCGGCGTTCTCGTCATAAGCCAGGACCTTGATGAACTCTTCGAGATTTCCGACCGCATCGCTGTGATCCATGACGGCGCTTTGTCGGCCGCCATGCCGGTCGCCGAAGCCACCGCCGAGCGCATCGGCCTCCTGATGGCCGGGGCAGCCGCCGCGCCCGGCAATGCAGGGGTTGCCGCATGATCCGGATCGAGGTGACGCGCCGCCCGCAGCCATCGCGCCTCTTGTCGGCGTTTTCGCCGTTGATCGCGCTCGGGCTGACGATCATCGCCGGGTCGATCATGTTCATGGCGCTCGGCAAGAACCCGGTCGCGGCGCTCTACAGCTATTTCGTCGAACCGCTGACAGAGGTCTGGTCGCTGCATGAACTGGCGATCAAGGCGGCACCGCTCATCCTGATCGCGGTCGGCCTCTCGGTCTGCTACCGTGCCAATGTCTGGAACATCGGGGCGGAGGGGCAATTCACATTCGGCGCGATTTTCGGCTCGGCCCTGCCGGTGCTGCTGCCCGGTTTCCAGGGGCCGCTGGTGCTTCCCTTGATGCTGCTGTGCGGCGTTGTCGGCGGCATGGCATGGGCCTTCATCCCCGCCGTCCTGAAGGTCCGCTTCGGCACCAATGAAATCCTGACCAGCCTGATGCTTGTGTATGTCGCCGGGCTGTTTCTTGACTGGCTGGTGCGCGGGCCGTGGCGCAGCCCGGAAGGCTTCAACTTCCCCGAAACGATCCGTTTCCATGAGGACGCCGTCCTGCCTGCCATATGGTTCGCATCGGGCAGGGCGCATTGGGGCTTCGTCTTTGCCATTGTCGCAGCGGTCGCCGTCTGGTTCCTTTTGGAACGCACATTGAAGGGCTTCGAGATCCGCATGATGGGCCAGAGCCCGCGCGCGGCGCGCTTTGCCGGTTTTTCATCCGGCAAGGTCGTGTTTTTCGCGCTGCTGCTTTCAGGCGGCCTTGCCGGCCTCGCGGGCATTTCCGAGGTCTCGGGCGCGATCGGACAGCTCAGACCGGTCATTTCGCCGGGCTACGGCTTTGCGGCGATCATCGTCGCCTTTCTTGGCCGCCTCAATCCGCTCGGCATCATCGCGGCGGGGCTTGTTCTGGCGCTGTCCTATCTGGGCGGCGAGGCGGCGCAGATCTCGCTTGGCATTTCCGACAAGGCCGCCCGCGTGTTCCAGGGCCTGCTCCTCTTCTTCGTGCTGGCGAGCGACACGCTGATCCATTACCGCGTCCGTCTGATGCGGACCGTGAAGGCCGGGGGTGGCGATGCTTGAGGCGATCCTTCTCACCATCGCCACGGCAGCCACGCCCTTGCTGCTTGCCGCCATCGGCGAGTTGGTTGCCGAGCGTTCCGGCGTCCTCAATCTCGGCGTCGAGGGCATGATGATCATGGGCGCGGTGGCGGCCTTCGCGGTCGCCTACACCACCGGCAATCCGTGGCTTGGCGCTCTGGCTGGAGCCCTTGCGGGAGTCTCCTTCTCACTCCTGTTCGGCCTGCTGACTCTGACGCTCGCCACCAACCAGGTTGCATCCGGCCTCGCCCTGACCATTCTCGGCCTTGGCGCGTCCGGCATGCTGGGAGAAAGCTTCGTTGGCCTTCCGGGTGTCAAGCTGGAGGCGGTCAGCATCCCCGTTCTGTCCGATCTGCCTTTGGTTGGCCGTTTGCTTTTCGGTCAGGATCCGTTCTTCTACTTGTCCATCCTGCTCGGCATTGGCGTCTGGTGGTTCCTGTTCCGCAGCCGCGCCGGGCTGGAATTGCGGTCGGTCGGTGCCAATCATGCGTCGGCCCATGCGCTTGGCCTCAAGGTCATCCGCGTTCGCTATCTGGCTGTGATGTTCGGCGGCCTTTGCGCCGGCCTTGCCGGTGCGCAACTCACTCTGGTCTACACGCCGCAATGGGTGGAAAACATGAGTGCCGGGCGCGGCTGGATCGCGCTGGCATTGGTGGTGTTTGCTTCATGGCGGCCCGGCCGCATTGTCGTCGGCGCCTATCTGTTCGGCGCCGTGTCCATCGGCCAGCTTCATGCGCAAGCCTTGGGGATTGGTTTGCCGTCGCAGCTTTTGTCGGCCTTGCCCTATCTAGCCACGATCGCCGTTCTTGTGCTTATCTCACGAGACAGGCGCGCAACCTTGATGAACACGCCGGCCAGCCTGGGGCAGCCCTTCGTGCCCGACCGCTGACGGCCGATCAGACTGGTGGACAGAATGCGCCGCGACGGGACACAAGACCACAACGTCAAACCGGACCACACTCCAAAGGATCGAACTCCATGAAAAAAACGCTCACCACGCTGGCCGCGACCGCCGCCGTGATCCTCACCGCATCGGCTGCCATGGCGCAGGGCATGGACAAGGTGAAAGCCTGCTTCATCTATGTCGGCCCCGTCGGCGATTTTGGCTGGTCCTACCAGCATGACCAGGGCCGCCAATATGCCGAAAAGACGCTTGGCACCGACAAGGTCGAGACCGCTTTTCTTGAGAGCGTGCCGGAAGGCGCCGATGCGGAACGCGCCATCGAGCGCTTCGCCCGTTCAGGCTGCAACATCATTTTCACCACCTCATTCGGCTACATGGACGCGACCAACAAGGTTGCAGCGCAGTTTCCCGATGTGAAGTTCGAGCACGCGACCGGGTACAAGCGCGAACATCCGAACGTCGCGACCTATGATTCGAAGTTTTTCCAGGGCCGCTACGTGATCGGCCAGATCGCGGCCAAATTGTCGAAGACCGGGTCGGCCGGTTACATCGCGTCCTTCCCGATCCCGGAAGTGGTGCAGGGCATCAACTCCTTCATGTTGGGCGCGCAGTCGATCAATCCGGATTTCAAGGTCAAGGTCGTGTGGGTGAACACCTGGTTTGATCCGGGCAAGGAATCGGATGCAGCCAAAGCGCTGCTCGATCAGGGTGTCGACATCCTGACCCAGCACACGGATTCGACCGCACCGATGCAGGTGGCGGCCGAGCGTGGCGCGATGGCCTTCGGTCAGGCTTCCGACATGATCGCCTTCGGCCCGAACACGCAGTTGACCTCGATCATCGATGATTGGGGCCCTTACTACGTCGAGCGCATCAAGGCCGTGCTCGACGGCACCTGGACGCAGACCGCGACATGGGCGGGCATGGCGGAAGGCCATGTGGTGATGGCCCCCTACACCAACATGCCCGACGATGTGAAAGCCATGGCGGAAGCGACCCAGGCGAAAATCACATCCGGCGAGTTCCACCCGTTCACCGGCCCGATCATGAAACAGGACGGCACGGAGTGGCTGGCGCAAGGCGTTGTCGCCGATGACGCGACACTCGCCGGTCTCAACTTTTACGTGAAGGGCATCGAGGACAAGCTGCCGCAGTAAGGCGTGGCGTTTCAGATCGGAATTGGGGCTTTCACGGATTTTCCCTTCATGCTGAGGTGCCCGCTTTGCGGGCCTCGAAGCACGAAGGGAAAATCACGCGGCGGCCGGTATCGTTTCGATCCGAAACGTGACCCGACACTGCTGTGTCATCCGGATCGAATTGGAACGGGGCGCGTCAGCGCCCCGTTTGCTTTCGCGGGCGTCCTGCGAGGATCGGGTTCGTATCCTCAGACCATGATGCTCAAATCATGATGATGGTGCAGGCTTCTCCCGTCTTTGCACCGCCACTCCCAGCCTCCTGCACGATCAGGCAATCGGCGGCGGCAAGCACCGCCAGCAGCGATGAATCCTGATCGGGGAAGGCCTCCACCAGCGGCAGGCCGTTTTCCGCCGTGCCGGTGATGCGGGCGCGCAGATAATGCCCACGCGGGCCATTGGCGGGCAGGGGGGCGGCGAGCACGGCCCGTCGCCCGGCGTCCCGGTGCACACGGCCTTGCAGCGCCGCGATCAGCGGCTTCAGGAACAATTCGGCGCAGACGAAGGATGAGACCGGATTGCCGGGCAGGCCGAGCAGGCGGGTTTCGCCCTTGCGGCCCAGCATCAGCGGCTTGCCCGGGCGCATGGCGATTTTCCAGAAATCCAGCGCCACGCCCTGATCGGCCAGCGCATCCTTCACCAGATCATGTTCGCCGACAGATGCGCCGCCCAGCGTGACGATGATGTCAGCCCCGTCACGCGTCGCCATGGCGATGGCCGCGCCGATGGCGTTGCGGTCGTCCGCGATGATGCCGAAATCGATGACCTCAGCGCCTTCCGCTTCCGCCATCGCGGCAACCATCACGCCGCTGGACGCGATGATCTGGCCGGGCAGCAGATGCGATCCGGCCTGCCGCAATTCATCCCCGGTGGCGATCAGCGCGAAGCGCGGGCGGCGATGCACCATCACATGCGGATGATTGGCAGCGGCGACGAGGCCGAGCGCGCGCGGTGTCAGCCGCGTGCCCGCCGCCAGCAGCATGTCGCCCTCACGGAAATCAATGCCGGCCGGGCGGATGTTCGCGCCCACCGCCGCGCCCGACGACAGGCTGATCGTCAGGTTTGTCGCCTCGACATTTTCCTGGATGATCACGGCATCGGCACCTTCCGGCACCACGCCGCCGGTGAAAATGCGCACGGCCTCGCCTGCGCCGACGCTGCCGTCAAAAGGCAGCCCGGCCGGTGCCGCGCCGATCACCGCCAGCCGCGCGCCCTCGAACGCGTCTGCGCTGCGCAAGGCGTAGCCATCCATGGCCGACACAGCCTGCGGAGGCTGCGTGCGCAATGCCATGACGGGCGCGGCCAGCGTGCGGCCATTAGCGGTTCCAAGCTTGAGCGTTTCAATGCCAAGCGGCATCACATCGGCCAGAACCCGCGCACGCGCCTCGCCGACCGTCAGCATCGCCATCAGCCTTGTGCTCCCTCCCGCCAATCGCCGGATTTGCCGCCCGTTTTCTCCAGCAAGCGGATGTCGCCTATGACCATGCCCTTTTCGATGGCCTTGGCCATGTCATAGATCGTCAGGCAGGTGATGCTGGCGGCCGTCAGCGCTTCCATTTCCACCCCGGTCTTGCCTTCCACCTTCACGGTTGCCGCGACACGCAAACCGGGCAGGGCGGTGTCGGGCTCGATCTCGACGGTGACTTTCGAAATGGCAAGAGGGTGGCACAGCGGAATGAGGTCGCTCGTCTTCTTGGCGGCCATGATGCCGGCGATCCGCGCAGTGGCGATCACGTCCCCCTTGGCGGCATTGCCGGAGAGGATCGCGTCCAGTGTCGCTTGCCGCATCCGCACCACACCTTCCGCTGTTGCGGAGCGCGCGGTGACAGCCTTGCCCGACACATCCACCATATGCGCCTCGCCGGATGCGGCGATGTGGGTGAGGCCGGAGGCGTGTGGCATGTCAGCCATGGAGCAGGGCCTTGGTGGCGGCGGCGACATCGGCCTGCCGCATCAGGCTTTCGCCGACAAGGAACGTTTTGATGCCCGAGCGGGCCAGTCGCGCGCAATCGGCATGGGCGAAGATGCCGCTTTCCCCGACAAGCGTGACGCCGGGATCCGCCATCGCCGCCAACCGCTCGCTGACGGCGAGATCAACCTCGAATGTGCGCAAGTTCCGGTTGTTGACGCCGATGAGCGTTGAGGACAATCGCAGCGCGCGCTCCATCTCGGCTTCGTCATGCACCTCGACCAGCGCATCCATTCCGAGGGCCGCCGCCTCATCGATCAACGCTTGCGCATCCGCATCATTGACCGATGCCATGATGACGAGGATCGCATCCGCGCCCCAGGCGCGCGCTTCGAGCACCTGATAGGGCTCGAACATGAAATCCTTGCGCAAGGCGGGCAGGGCGCAGGCGGCCCGCGCCGCCGCCAGAAAAGACGGTGCGCCCTGGAACGACGGCGTGTCCGTCAGCACGGACAGGCAGGCCGCGCCGCCCTGCTCATAGGCCACGGCGAGCGCGGGCGGATCGAAATCGGCGCGGATCAGACCCTTGGAGGGCGACGCTTTCTTGATTTCGGCAATCAGCGCGAAGCGGCCTTCATCGTGTGTCCTGCGCAAGGAGGCGTGAAAGCCGCGCGTGGGTGCGGCATCGCCGATGCGCGACTTCAGTTCCGCGACAGAAACGGCGGCCTTGGCGGCTGCGATCTCATCACGCTTGTAGGCTTCGATGCGGGCGAGGATGTCAGCCATTGGAGACCGTCACAAGCTTTTCGAGCGTTGCCAATGCCGCGCCCGATGCGATTGACCGCCGCGCCTGCTCGATCCCGTCATGGAGGTCGGCGGCCTTGCCGGCCACCATGAGCGCCGCGCCGGAATTGAGCAGCACGATGTCGCGGTAGGGGCCTGCCTCGCCTTGCAGCACGGACCGCAACGCGGCGGCATTGTGTGCGCCATCGCCACCCTTCAGCGCCGCCTTCGACACGCGCGCCAACCCAACTTCTTCCGGCGTGATGCGGAACCGGCTGATCGCGCCGTTTTCAAGCGCAACGATGTCGGTCTCGCCGCTGGTGGTCATCTCATCCATGCCGTCGCCGTGGACAACCCAGACAGCCTGCGAGCCAAGCTCCGCCAGCGTTTCCGCCATCGGCTCCAGCCATGCGGGCGAGAACACGCCGAGCAATTGGCGCTTCACGCCAGCCGGGTTGGACATCGGGCCGAGCAGATTGAAGATGGTGCGCGTGCCAAGTTCCACCCGTGCAGGGCCGACATGGCGCATGGCGGAATGATGCTTCGGCGCGAACATGAAGCCGATCCCGGCTTCAGCAATGCAGCGCGCGATGACATCCGGCACGGCGTCGATGTTCACCCCAAGCTGCGCCAGCACATCCGCAGCCCCCGTGAGCGACGACAAGGCGCGGTTGCCATGCTTGGCGACAGGCACGCCACAACCGGCGACAACAAACGCGCTCGCCGTCGACACATTGTAGGAGCCGGAAGCATCGCCGCCGGTGCCGACAATGTCGATGGCGTTGCCGGGCGCGCGGACCGGCGTCATCCGCGCACGCATCACCGACACGGCGGCGGCGATCTCGCCGACCGTCTCGCCGCGCACGCGCAACGCCATCAGGAAGCCGCCGATCTGCGCCGCAGTCGCCTCTCCATCCATCATCAGGCCGAAGGCGGCCTCGGCTTCTTCGCGCGCAAGCGGCGCGCCGGACGCGGCCTTGGCGATGAAGGGCTTGAACGCGTCCATGCCGGCGGCCTCAGAAGCTCAGGGCGCGGTCGATGGCCGTCTGGTTGACGGTGACCGGCGTCTCCGATTGCAGTCGGCTGATCAACTGGTCCAACATGTCATCGGCGATGGATTGCGACAGCCGGTCACGCTCGGCGGCGACACGTTGCGCATCAGGTGTCGGTCGGCTGGCCTTGTCAACCACGAGGAGCACCTGCGCATCGCCATTGGCAGACGGGACAACCGCTTCGTGCCCGTCGAGCCCGGCAAACGCCGCCTCGACGCCTGCCGCACCAAGGCCGACCGCGTCTGTCGTGCGCGACAGGCCGGGCGCGGTTTCAACGGACAGTGCCAAGGCCGCAGCGATGTCGGCCAGCGGCTTGCCGCCCTTCAACTCCGTCAGCAGGCCGTTGGCACGCTCGCCGAGCAGGCGCGCCGTTTCCTCAGCCAGCCAATCGGCCTCCACCTTGGCGCGCACTTCCTCAAACGTGGCATCCCGCGCAGGCTGCACGGATGTCGCCTCCGCCCACAGGAAGCCGGACGCGCTTCGAACACCGTGCGCAGCAGATCCTGCGCCGCCGGCAGATCTGTCTTCGATGTGCCGTCGGGCAGTGCGGCCGTGCGGCTGATCGCGGCGATCTCCACCACTTTGAGGCCCGTTTTGGCTGCTGCCTCCATCATGCTCTCGCCACCGGCGCGGGCATCCTCATAGGCGTCATGGGCTTCCAGCACATTGTCGGCAGCGCGCTGCAATTGCAGTTCGCCGCGGATCTGCTCCTTGACCTGCTCGAACGGTGTGACGGCGGCCGGCGTGATCTGCGTGACACGCAGGATCGCCGGACCGAAAGCGCCGTCGACGACCGGCGTGACGCCATTGACGGCCGCAACGGCAAAGGCTGCTTCGGCCAGCGCCGCATCCGTCATCGCATCTTTGGCGAGGGTGCCGAGCGTGGCGTCGGCCGCGGTCTTGCCCTGTTCGATGATGAGATCGTCAAAAGTTTTTCCCGCATCGAGGCTGGCGCGCGCGGCATCGGCGGCGGCACGGTCGGAAAACAGCAATTGCTGGATCGTGCGTGTTTCGGCGACCGTATGGCGCGCGATGTTGGTGTCATAGTCGGCGCGCAATTCTTCGTCCGTCACCGTCACCTGCGCCGCCAGATCCTCCGGCTCCAGCTTGACATAGCGCACGCCGCGAAACTCCGGCAGGGCATAGCGGGCCTTGTTTTCCTCAAACCAGGCTTTCAGTGCCGCTTCATCGGCTAGCGCGACGGGTTCGACGAGCGATTGCGGCAGCACGAGAAACGACACGTCGCGCGTTTCGCCCTGATGGATCGACAGCGCGTCAAGGAAGGCGGCGGGAACGGCGATGTCCTCGCCCGCGGAATCGACGATCTGCTGGCGGCGGGCGACCTGCGCCCGGTTGCTCAGATAGTCTTCCGGACGCATGCCGACCTCGCGCAGGACGCGGTCGAACAGGGCGCGGTCGAACTGCCCGCCGGAATTGGCAAATGACGGGTCTTGCGATGTCAGCAGGGCCAGTTTGTCGTCCGTTATGCCAAGGCTCATGTCGGAGGCGAGATGATCCAGCAGCGCGCCGGCCGATAATTGCTGGATCACCTGCTGGTCCACGCCAAAGGTTTGCGCTTGCTCGCGAGTCAGCCGCTGGCCGAACTGCTGTGAAATGGCCCTGATCTGCCGGTCATAGGCGAGGCGGAATTCAATTGGCGTCACCCGCGCATTGCCCGCCTCGATGACGGAGGCCGATTGCGGGCCGGTCAGCATCGAACTCGACACGCCCCACACTGCAAACGAAATCACCAGCAAACCCAAGAGAAGTTTGGCCACCCAGCCGGAGGAAGCCTTGCGAAGGGAATCAAGCATGGGTGTTCCGTATCCTTCAAACGCGCTTGGCCGCGGCGCGGCTCTTGGATTTTGTCTTTATGCAGCGGCGGCGTGGCAGGCAAGCGATGCCGTTCCGCGACTTTGAATGTCTTGCCTGGAATGATTGCTGCACGCCGCATTTGTCGCTAATGCGGCGAAAAAGGGGATGCCGCACAATGACACCGGATATCAAGCCGCTGATCGCGGGCAATTGGAAAATGAACGGCCTGACGGCCGCGCTGAGTGAACTGCGCATCGTCTCGGATGCGGTCACGCCAGCCATTGCCGCCCGCGCCGATGTGCTGCTCTGCGTGCCCGCAACCTTGATCGCGCAGGCATCATCCGCCTCTTACGGTTCTCCCCTGATGATTGGCGCGCAAGATTGCCATGCCGCCGTTTCCGGCGCCCACACCGGCGACATTTCTGCTGAAATGCTGGTCGATGCCGGCGCGCAGATGATCATTGTCGGCCATTCGGAACGCCGCGCCGACCATGGCGAAACCGATGCGGCCGTGCGCGCCAAGGCCGAAGCAGCGATCCGGGCAGGGGTTCCTGCGATTGTCTGCGTCGGCGAAACCGCCGCCCAACGGCAGGCGGGAAAGGCCCTGACGGTCGTCGGCGGCGAGCTGGCCGGTTCGGTTCCAGACAGCGCCAACGCCGAAACCGTGGTGATCGCCTATGAGCCTGTCTGGGCGATCGGCACCGGGCTGACCGCGACGCCGGACGATGTGAACGAGGTTCATGCCTTCATCCGCCAAGAACTGGTGCTGCGTTTCGGCGCGGAAGGCTACCGGTTCCGCATTCTCTATGGCGGATCGGTCAAGCCGTCCAATTCGGCGGAATTGCTCGCCGTCTCGAATGTGGATGGCGCGCTTGTCGGCGGCGCAAGCCTCAAGGCGGCCGATTTTCTGGCCATCATCGGCGTCTGACCGGTTGTACCGCGCAGCGGACACCACCATCTCACCTGCATTGAACTTGAGCGGGGCGCGGTGTAGAGCGTCGCCCGACCCACCTCAGAGACATTCAGCTTCGCGCTGACAAGCCGCGCCGGAAGACCCATGGAAACCATCATCATCGTCATCCACCTCATGATCGTTGTGGCGCTTGTCGGGGTCGTGCTGTTGCAACGATCTGAAGGTGGCGGCCTCGGCATTGGCGGCGGTTCCGGCTTCATGACGGCGCGCGGCGCGGCCAACGCGTTGACCCGTTCGACCGCCATACTGGCCGCCTTGTTTTTCACGACATCGCTGATCCTGTCGGTGATGGCACGCTACGGCGCGCAGCCGACCGACATTCTCGACCGCGTGCCGGTGACGAGCGGGCAGGGCCAGGGCGTGCTCGATGCCGTTGGCGGCGCGGTCGGCGGCGGCGATGGCGCTCCGGTTCAACCCGCAGCGCCCGCCGTGCCGACCACGGAAGGCTCGACGTTGCCTGCGCCCGCAACTGGCGCAGCGCCAGCGACTGACGCGGCTCCGGCGGCGCAGCCGGGTGTTCCGGCACAACCGGCCGTCCCCAACAACTGATCGCGCATCACTCACCGTCAGCGGCTCCTTCGGGGGCCGTTTTCGTTTTGACCTGTTGGCAATGCGAATTCAGCCGGTTTTCCGTCTGGCGGAATCGGTTCTGGCGGATTAAGGAGCAATTCCCATGGCGCGATATGTTTTCATCACCGGCGGCGTGGTCTCTTCACTTGGCAAGGGTATCGCGGCGGCCGCTCTCGGGGCTCTGTTGCAGGCGCGCGGCTATCGCGTGCGCATCAAGAAACTCGATCCCTATCTGAACGTCGATCCGGGCACGATGAGCCCGTATCAGCACGGCGAAGTCTTTGTCACCGACGATGGCGCCGAAACCGATCTCGACCTCGGCCACTATGAGCGCTTCACCGGGCGGCACTGCTCCAAGGGTGACAACATCACCACGGGCCGCATTTACAAGAACATCATCGACAAGGAGCGTCGCGGCGACTATCTCGGCGCGACCGTGCAGGTCATCCCGCACGTGACCAATGAAATCAAAGCCTTCGTGCTGGATGGCAATGACGAGTTTGATTTCGTCATCTGCGAGATCGGCGGCACTGTCGGCGACATTGAGGCGATGCCGTTCCTCGAATCGATCCGCCAGATCGGCAATGATCTGCCGCGCAATTCCTGCGTTTACATCCACCTGACCTTGATGCCCTGGATCCCTGCGGCAGGCGAACTGAAAACCAAGCCGACGCAGCATTCGGTCAAGGAACTGCGCTCCATCGGCATCGCGCCAGACATTTTGCTGGTGCGCGCCGACCGTGAAATCCCCAAGGAGGAGCGGCGCAAACTGTCGCTCTTTTGCAATGTGCGCGAGTCAGCGGTCATTCAGGCGCTCGACGTCAAGCACATCTATGATGTGCCGATGGCCTATCATCAGGAAGGGCTCGACGGCGAAGTGCTGGCCGCCTTTGGCATCGACCCTGCGCCGAAGCCGCGAATGGAGCGCTGGCAGGACGTGTCACGCCGCGTCCACAATCCGGAAGGCGAGGTGACGATTGCCATTGTCGGCAAATATACCGGCCTGAAGGATGCCTACAAATCGCTGATGGAAGCGCTCGTCCATGGCGGCATGGCGAACCGCGTGAAGGTCAATCTTGAATGGATCGAGAGCGAGCTGTTTGAAGGCGCGGACCCAACGCCGTGGCTTGAGAAAGTCCACGGCATCCTCGTGCCGGGCGGCTTCGGCGAGCGCGGCACCGAGGGCAAGATCCGCGCCGCGCAATTCGCGCGTGAAAAGAACGTGCCCTATTTCGGCATCTGTCTCGGCATGCAGATGGCGGTCATCGAGGCGGCGCGCTCGCTTGCCGGGGTGGCGGATGCGACATCGTCGGAATTCGGCGACAAGGGCACGCCCGTTGTCGGCCTGATGACGGAATGGCTCAAAGGCAACATGCTGGAGACCCGCAAGAAGAGCGGCGATCTTGGTGGCACGATGCGGCTTGGCGCCTATGACGCCGTGCTCTCCGGCAATTCACGCATCGCGGCGATGTATGGCGCAACTCACATCTCCGAACGCCACCGCCACCGGTATGAAGTGAACATCGATTTCAAGGGGCGGCTTGAAGCCTGCGGCCTCGTGTTTTCCGGCATGAGCCCGGATGGCGTGCTGCCGGAAACAATCGAGTATCCGGACCACCCCTGGTTCATCGGTGTGCAATATCACCCCGAACTGAAATCCAAACCCATGGAGCCCCACCCGCTGTTTGCCGGTTTCATTGCGGCGGCAGTGGAGCAGAGCAGGTTGGTGTGACGCCTTTGGCATCTCGCGCTTCGTCATCCTCGGGCGAACAACCCAGTCATCCTCGGGCGTAGTCCCTAGTCATCCTCGCGCACCGCCCGTAGTCATCCTCGGGCGAAGTCCCGAGGACCCAGCCTCCCGCTTTTGACGGGATTCAAGGTCTGGGTCCTCGCCACAAGGGCGAGGATGACTATGGTGGATTGGCTGTGACGATGCTCCGGCGCTGCCGTGCGTCTTCCTCG
>JALOTE010000073.1 GCA_025458045.1 Rhizobiaceae bacterium | reverse complement strand
CTACATGGCCTTCCAGGAGGCGGGCAGCCACATCGTCCTTGACGCGATTGCCGGCAGCACCCCGCACGCAGCCGCGCTGGATGCCTTGGACCAGAGTTTCATCGAGAGCTTTCCGGAATGACCCCTCCCATCCTGCCGCTTGAAGGATTGCGCGTCCTCGACTTCAGCCAGTTCCTTGCCGGGCCCTATGCCGCCCTCAAGCTCGCCGACATGGGCGCAGACGTCCTCAAGGTCGAGCGGGTGGGCACAGGCGATCTGTCGCGTCATCTCTACCTGACCGACACGCGGATCGGCGGCGAAAGCACGATCTTCCATGCGATCAACCGCAACAAGCGGTCGGTTGCGGTGGACATGAAGTCGGCCGACGTCGTGCTGCAGAATTTCCGTCCGGGTGTGATGGAACGGCTCGGGTTCGGCTTTGAGGCGGTGCGCGCGATCAACCCGAAGGTCGTCTACGGCTCGGTCACGGGCTATGGCACCGAGGGGCCTTGGGTGGATCTGCCGGGGCAGGATCTGCTCGCCCAGGCGCGGTCCGGCATGATGTGGCTGACCGGTGGCGCGGAAGACGGGCCGGTTGCCGTGGGCCTGCCCATCGGAGACGTGCTAGCCGGCGCCGCCTTGGCGCACGGGGTGCTCGCGCTGCTTTTCCGGCGGGAACGGCACGGGATCGGCGGGCTGGTCGAGACCTCGCTGATGGAGGTGCTGGCTGACTTGCAATTCGAGCTTCTGACCACCTGGCTCAACGATGGGGGTCGGATGCCGAAGCGATCGGCGCAAAATCCCGCTCACGCCTATCTGGCGGCGCCCTACGGGATCTATGCCACGGCGGACGGCCATGTGGCGATCGCGATGGGCAAGCTCGACATCTTGGCGAAGATCACGGGCCTCGACGCTGACACGGCGGGGCTTGACCCGTTCGCCGCGCGCGACCGGATCAAGGCGGGCCTTGCCGCGGCTCTGGCGACGAAGCCGACATCGGTCTGGATGGACGCCTTCATCGCGGCCGACATCTGGGCGGCCCCGGTGATGGACTGGCGGGACCTGATGGGAACCGGCGTCATGGAGACGCTGGACATGCTGCAGGAAGTCGAGCGGGGCGAGATCAAGCTGCGGACGACGCGGCTGCCGATCAAGTTCGACGGACAGCGCCCCGCCGCCCGCCATGCCGCCCCGGCGCTTGGGGATGCGAACGATCTGTTGTCAAAAGGATGGAGGCCGAGGGATGGCTGAGATTGGTGTTCATGCGCGTGCGGTCGCGGGCCTGCCGGCAGACCATGCGGCGATACCGGTTTGGAATTCGGAAGATTGGTACTTTGAGGATTTCGTGATCGGCGACAAGATCCGGTCGATCCGCCGCACCATCGCGGAGGGCGAGTCCATGATGTTCAACAGCCTTGTCATGGATCACCACCCTTACGTCAGCGACGAAATTTTCGCGCGTGAGGAAGGCGTCTTCGGCCGGCGCATCGTGGCCGGGGCCTTCGTCTTTTCGCTGGGGCTGGGGCTGGCGGCGACGAATTGCTTGAATTCGTTCAGCTACGGCTATGACCGGCTGCGCTTCATAAAGCCGGTCTTCATCGGCGACACGATCTATACGATCCGTGAGAACCTGTCGAAAGAGGTCCACAATCTGACGATGGGCAAGCTCAAGGTCAGCTATTCCGTCTACAAGGACGAGGGCGAACTGGTGCTCTACGCCGAGCATCTCCTGACCGCGCTTTACCGCGATCCTTTGCCGTTTGCGGCGGAAGCCGAAGCGAAAGTGGCCGCGAAGGCCAATTCCCGCGTCTGAGCGGCTAAGCGACATCCCGCGCCTCGGAGGCGCGGGGTCGTTCAGTTGTCCGCAATGCAAGTTTGCCGCTGGCGGCCAAGCCCTTCGATCCCCAGTTCGACGACATCGCCGGGCTTCAGATATTGCGGCGGCTTCATTCCGAGGCCCACGCCGGGCGGAGTGCCCGTCGAGACCACATCGCCCGGATGCAAGGTGAAGAACTGCGACAGGTAGGAGACGAGGAACGGCACCTTGTAGACCATTGTGGCGGTGCCGCCGTCCTGCATCCGCTTGCCGTTCACATCCAGCCACATGTGCAGATCGTCCGGGTCAGCCACCTCGTCCCGCGTGACAAGCCATGGGCCGATGGGGCCGAAATTGTCGGACGACTTGCCCTTGGACCACTGGCCGGACCGTTCGGCCTGGAAGCTGCGCTCGCTGACATCATTGCAGACGAAGAAGCCCGCGACATGATCCATCGCGTCAGCCTCCGCGATGTATTTGCCGCGCTTGCCGATGACGAAGGCGAGTTCCACCTCCCAATCGGTCTTGACCGAGCCGCGCGGGATGATGATCGGGTCATCCGGCCCGCAGACCGCGCTGGTGTATTTGGCGAAGATCACCGGCTCGGGCGGCACCACCATGCCGCTTTCGGCGGCGTGGTCGGAGTAATTCAGACCGATGCATATGAACTTCCCGATGCCGCCCACGCAGGCGCCGATCCGTGGGGTGCCAGCGACCAGCGGCAATGTCTCCGGGTCGATCGCGTGAAGGCGGGAAAGGTCGGCCAACACCTCGCCCGCGATGTCTGGCACATGTGCGGACAAATCCCGCAGCTGCCCATCGGCATCGAGGATGCCTGGCTTTTCAGCGCCCCGAGGGCCATAGCGCACAAGTTTCATCGACGTCTCCTCATGTTGTCCAGCCGCCGTCGATGACGTGCTCTGTTCCGGTTGTAAAAGCCGCCTCGTCAGAAGCGAGATACGTGACAAGCGCCGCGATTTCTTCGGCCTTACCCAGACGACCCATGGCCTGCCGCGCGATGAAGGCTTGCAGCGCGCCCTCATAATCGCCGGTGGCGCGCAGCCGTTCATGCAGGGAAGGGCTGTCGACTGTGCCGGGGCAGATCGCGTTGCAGCGGATGCCGCGTGTGACGTAGTCGGCCGCAACGGCCCGTGTCAGCCCGACCACGGCGGATTTCGAGGCGGAGTAAACCGCGCGGTTGACCGGCCCTTTTTTCGGCCCGGCAACGGACGACATGTTGATGATCGATCCGCCGCCTTTGGCCAGCATGCCGGGCAGGAAGGCGCGGATCATCCGGAATTGCGCTTTGGCGTTCAGATCGAAGGCGAAGTCCCACTCGGCTTCGGTCGCCTCCAGCACGGTGCCTGCATGCACGACGCCCGCGCAATTGAAGAGGATGTCGACCGGTCCGACTTCTTGCGCGCAAGAACTGATCGCGGCGGGATCAAGGACGTTCAACCTGCGCGCATGGATGCCCGGCATATCCGCAAGCTCGGCCAGCGCAGCTTCATTCACATCCGTGGCGACGACGGTCGCCCCTTCGCGCGCCATGCGCTGCGCGCTGGCCCGGCCAATCCCTTGCCCGGCCGCGGTGATCAATGCGGTCTTGCCCTTGAGACGTTCCATCATGTCCTCATGCCAGACCCGGCAGACAGGCCGGGCCGATCGGTTCAAAGCTCTTGTAGGTCAGGATGAACTCGCGGTGCCCAAGCGCCTCCGAGGCGGTCTGCCGCCCGCCCGCCACCGCCAGCACCAAGTCACGGATTTCCTGACCCACTTCGTCGATGCCGCGGCGGCCTTCGATGATGTCGCCCGCATTCACATCCATGTCCTCGGCCAGCGCACGATAGGTCTCCGGGTTGGCGCAAATCTTGATGACCGGCGAAATCGCACTGCCGACGACCGATCCGCGTCCCGTGACAAACAATGTGAGATGCGCGCCGGACGCGATCATCTCCACGATTTCGGCATTGTCACTGATGTTCGGAAAGCCGAAGCGCACGTCGCCATCAGGCACCACGTCCATCAGGTAAAGCCCGCCCTTGGGTGGGATGTCGCCCGGCTTGATCAGCCCGGAAATCGGGCTGTCGCCGGATTTCACATAAGCGCCGAGCGACTTTTCCTCGATGGTCGACAGGCCCCCGGCCGCGTTTCCCGCGGCAAAGCTGCCGTAACCCAGCGTGGCGTAATAGCGCTCTGCCTTCTGCACGCTTTCACGCAGAAGCCGTCCGAGTTCCGGCGTGACCGCACGCGCGGCCATGATATCTTCGCAACCGATGAGCTCTCCGGTCTCCTCGAAGATGCAGGCCGCGCCTTCGGCGATGAGAAGATCGAAGGCCCGTCCTGCCGCCGGGTTCCCGGAAATGCCCGAGGTGCCATCCGACCCGCCGCAGACCGTGCCGATCACAAGATCGGCCACGGCCATCGGCACCATTGGGACGGCAGCGATCTCGTCCAGGGCCTCTTCCACCCAATCCTGCCCGGCCCTGACCGTCGCCCGTGTACCGCCGGCCTTCTGGATGACCAGCGTCCGCACCGGTCGGCCGGAGGCCTGAACCGCCGCTGACACCCGCACCTTGTCAAAGCTTTCGCAGCCGAGCGAGACGAAAAGCACCGCGCCCACATTCGGGTGCGTGCAGAGCCGCTCCATCATCCGCGCGGCGTATTCATTCGGAAAACAGCCGGGAAAGCCGATCAATTGCACGTCGCGACCCCGGAACCCCGCCACGATCTCGGACGCGACGAAATGCGCGCATTCGACCAGATAAGCGACGACAACCGTGTTGCGGATTCCCTTGCGCCCGTCGGCGCGCAGCCAGCCCTGCATCACCCGGCCCTCCCGTCGGCATCCTGCAGGGCGATGGTGGGCGTGTAGCCCGAACGGATGTTGTGGACATGAACATGCGCTCCGGGCGTGATGCCTATGGTCGCAATGCCGATGGGCATGCCGTATTTGCGGATCGTCCCGCCTTCAGAGATGGCCGTTCTCGCAATCTTGTGGGCCATCGGGATCGACTGGGCCAACCGCACCGAGCCGCCCGGCAGTACAACCTCGGTGCCTTCAGGCGCGTTGGCGCGGGCGACGAGCACATTGTCACCGGGGTGCAACAGCAGGAAAGGGCCGGTCACACCGTCTGTCGCATGGTCGCTCACGGGCGGCGCTCCACGATGTAGATGTGGTCGGCGACCAGCACCGTCTCGCCCCTCTGGTTGGTGACCGTCAGCCGTTCAGTGACCCGGCCGAAGCCGGGGCGCTTGTCCATCGGTTCGACGGCGATGATTTCGACCTTAGAGCGGATCGTATCGCCGATGAAGACCGGCTTCACGAAGCGCAGCCGGTCGTAGCCATAGGAGAATGAGACGGGGTTGATGACGGAGGCCGTCAGCCCGACGCCGATGGTGAACACCATCGTGCCATGCGCGATGCGCTGGCCGAAGGGCAGCGTCTTGCAGAACTCTGCGTCCAGATGATGCGGAAAGAAATCGCCGGAATGCCCGGCATGAACGACGAAATCCGTTTCAGTGATGGTGCGGCCTGTCGTCTGGCGACCTTCGCCGATCACGTGGTCCTCAAAATATTTCACCTGTTCAAGCATCGGGCGCTTTCCTGATGGGGTGCGCCGGCAAGGCCGCGCTCTCATAGGCCGCTTCGACCAGGGCCATGGTGTGCCAGGCATCTTCGGCGCTGCCCTGAATTGACGGGTCTTCGCCGACCGCAAATCGCATCAATTGCGTGAACCGGCCGAGGAACGCCTCGATGAACCAGTTGCCGGCCAGCGGCACCGGCGTCCAACCGGTGCCGGTGTTCAGCCACAATTCGTCCGGCTCGCCCTTCGGGTAATCAAGGTTCACGCCCAGCTTCACATAAGCTGCGCCCTTGGTGCCGCAGATGCGGAACTCGCAGGCCTGAAACTTTCGGCCGAAACTGTGATTGTGGTTGATCGACACCGCACAGCGCACCGTCTGCCCATAATCGAGGATCATCGCGGTGCGCGTATTCGACACGGTCGACGATGGGTGACCCATCGTCCTCGCATGGATGCCGTGCGGGTTGCCGAGAAGATCGCGGATCGCATCCAGATAGTGGATGGAATGCAGCAGGATCTCGACGCGCGGCAGGTCGGCGAGGAAGGCCCAGAGATGCCACGGGGTGTCCACGGCCAGCAGCCCGTCGACATCCACGACCTCCCCCAGTTGCCCCTGCGCGACGGCGTCCTTCAGCGCCAGAAGGGCGGGCGCGAAGCGAAGCTGAAAGTTGACGGCGGCCTGGAGGCCCTTCCGGCGGCAGATGCGGATGATGTCATCCGCCCCGGCCAAATCCGGGCCCATGGGTTTCTGCATGATGCAGACGGCCCCATCCGGCAAGGACTGCAAGAGACCGGCATGGGCTGCAGGAGGCGTCGCAAGGTCGTAGACGGCGCCATGCCCAAGCGACGTCGCCTCGGTCATATTGGAAAAAGCGCGTGTGCCGGCCTTCTGCGCAACGGCCCGCGCCTTGGCAATGTCCGGATCGTAGAGGCCTGCCACCGTGAAACCGAGCCGCGCATAGGCCGGAAGATGGGCGTCGGTGACGATCGAGCCCGCACCGAAGATCACCACCGGCAGGCTGGTCTTCGGCAGTGGAACTGTCTGGCGGAGCTCAATCGGCATGGAAGATTTCCGTCATGTCGGCCCACCATTCGCCCTCGTTGCGGGTGTCGAGCGGGCGTTGCAGCGGCATGTTGACCGCCCACCATCGCTGCGTTTCCGGGTCGGCGGCCATGCGCGCCATGTCGGCGGCAAAATCCGTCCCGTGATACTCAAAGTAGGAGAACATCAGGTTCTCGGGTTCCTTCAGGAAGATCGAGTAATTGCGGATGTTGCATTCAGCGATCTTGGCCAGCACGCCGGGCCAGACGGCGGCGTGCAGCGTGCGATACTCGGCCTTGCCCTCTTCCGACAGGCCGATCACAGAACCATATCTCTTCACGCTGTCACCTCGAACACGCTGCCTGGCGCGCGGCGCGCCTCTAATGCATCGTCGTCCCACATGATGCCGAGGCCCGGCGCGGTGGGTGCCAACGCCAAGCCGCCTTCGCGCACCATCGGCGCGGCGATCTCATCAAGTTGCGGGATGTATTCGAGCCAGGGCGCGTTGGGCACGGCGCAGACAAGGCTGACATGGATTTCCATCAGGAAATGCGGACAGACCGCCAGATTGTGCGCCTCGGCCATATGGGCGACCTTGAGCCAGGGGGTGATGCCTCCCACCCTTGCCACGTCGACCTGGACAATCCCGCAGGCTTCCGCAGCGATGTAGTCGGCGAATTGGCCGGGTGAGTAGAGGCTTTCGCCGACCGCGATCGGCACGCGTGATTGCCGTGCCAGCCGCGCATGGCCGGCAATGTCGTCGGCGGGCAGCGGCTCCTCGAACCAGCCGATGTTGAGCCGCTCCAACAAGGGCAGGCGACGTGCCGCTTCGGGTTGTGTCATCGATTGGTTGGCGTCGGTCATGATCTCGTAGTCCGCGCCAAGCGCCGCCCGCACCGCTTCCAGCCGCGCTGCATCGCCGGCGACCGTGGGCTTGCCGATCTTGATCTTTGACCCGAGAAACCCGTTTGCCCGCATGGCGAGGGCGTCGTCGACCAGCGCCGCCGGTTCAAGATGCAGCCAACCGCCTTCGGTCGAATACATGGGGACGCGCGACTTTGCGCCCCCGGCCAGCACATGCAGCGGAAGGCGGGCGCGTTTGCCGCGCAAATCCCAGAGGGCGGTGTCAATTGCGGCAAGCGCCAGCGCCATGATCGGCCCGACGGCGGTCGCGTGGCTGACAAAAAGAAGATCGCGCCAGATGGATTCGATCATCTCCGCTTCACGCCCCATCAGCGCGGGCAGGAGCGTGTGGCGCAGCAATGCCATCACGGAAGGTCCGCCATCGCCGATGGTGTAGGAATAGCCCCGCCCCGTTGCGCCCTCGGCATCGGTCAGGGTGACAAAGATCGTCTCTTGGCTCTTGAAGCTTTGGATCGCATCCGTGCGCTTCACCTTCGGCTGAAGATCGACAAGGAAAGCTTCGGCCCGTTCGATGCGCGGCATGTCAGGCCCTCAGGCTTGCGCCGGTTTCGGCGTCGAAGAGGTGGCATTTGTCCAAGGCGATTCCGAAGCGCAGCACCTCGCCCGGCTTCACCGGTCGCGGGTTCAGCATCTTCGCCTGCACTTCGGTTCCGGCCAGCGTGCCGAAAAGCAGGGTTTCGGTGCCCAAGGGTTCGGTCAGCGTCACCGGCATGTCGACGTGTGCCATGTGGGCGGTCGGCGGCATCGCATGCCCGTCGGGCATGATGTTGTCGGCGCGCACGCCGAACTGGACGTGCCGGCCATTGCGGACCGAAATGCCGGGCGGCACGGGCATGGTCGTTTCGTCCGCAAGGCGCAGTTGGCCGTCATGGACCGTGGCGGGCAGCAGGTTCATCGGCGGGCTGCCGATGAAGGTCGCGACGAATGCATTCATCGGGCGCTCGAACACATCCAAAGGCGTGCCGATCTGCACGATGTGCCCGTCGCGCATGATGACGATGCGGTCGGCCAAGGTCATGGCCTCGACCTGGTCGTGGGTGACATAGATGATCGTGGTGCCGACCTTCTGATGCAGCCGCTTGATCTCAACCCGCATCTGGGTGCGCAGTTTGGCGTCGAGGTTGGACAGCGGTTCGTCGAACAGGAAGACGTCCGGGTGCCGGACGATGGCCCGGCCCATGGCGACGCGCTGGCGCTGGCCGCCGGACAATTGCCCCGGCCTGCGGTCGAGAAGCGGGGTCAACGAGAGGATTTCCGCTGCCGCTGCCACGGCCTTGTCAATCTCGTCCTTCGGGCGCTTTGCAATGTGAAGCGAGAAGCCGAGGTTCTCGCGCACGGTCATGTGCGGATAGAGCGCATAGTTCTGGAACACCATGGAGATGTTGCGGTCGCGCGGCGGAAGGTCATTGACCACCCGGTCCCCGATTTGAACCGTGCCGCCCGAAATGTCCTCCAGTCCCGCGATCATCCTGAGCGTGGTCGACTTGCCGCAGCCGGACGGCCCGACAAGAACGACGAACTCGCCATGGACGATGGACAGGTCGATCGCATGCACGACGGCGAGCGCGCCGAAATTCTTCTGGACACCCTTCAGGACAACATCAGCCATGGTTCATCCTTTCACGCCGCCGAAGGTGAGGCCGGCAATGAGGTGTTTCTGCACGAGGAAGGTCAGCAGCAGCGCGGGAATGATCATCAAGACCGCCAGCGCGCACATGCCGCCCCAGTTGAGGGTGAACTGCGAGGTGAAATCCATCAGCCCGACAGGCATGGTCTTGGAATTGAGGGACCGTGTCAGTTGGCTCGCCAGCGCATATTCGTTCCACGAAGTGAGGAATGCGAAGATGCCGGCGCTGGCGATGCCGGCGCGCGCCACGGGAAACTCGACCTTCCAGAACGCCTGCCAACGGGTGCAGCCATCGATTTCGGCCGCTTCGGCCAATTCCTTGGGAACCTGACGGAAGAACCCGTCGATCAGCCAGATCGTAAACGGCACGTTCAGCGCGACGTAGACGAGGATCATGCCGAAATGAGTGTCGATGATGCCGAGGCGGCCGTAGAGAATGAACAGCGGCAGTGACAATGCCACGCCCGGCACGGCGCGGGTGACCATCAGGCTGACAAAGATCGCACCCTTGCCGGGAATGCGGTAGCGGGCAAAGGCATAGCCCCCGGCCATGCCGACCAGAAGGGCGATGATGGTCGACGTGAGCGAGATGACAAGCGAGTTGACGAAATAGGTCAGCACCGGGACGCCGCCCTCGCCGATGCCGCCGAACATGGCGCGGTAGTGGTCAAGGTTCAATTCGTTCGGGATCCAGACAGGCGGCTTGGCCATGATCTCGACCGTCGGCCGGAAACTGTTCAGCACGACCCACAAGCCGGGCAGGCAGATCAGGCTCATCGCGACAAACAGCCCGAAGAAGTGCGCCGCTTTCAGGACGCGTCGCCGGATGCGGTGAAAGAGGGCGCTATCCATGCCGTCAGTCTCCCATGCCGAGGCTGGTGCGCGCCGCCGACAGCTTGCGGAAGAAATAGACGGTGAAGACGATGGAAAGCAGGATTGCGATGTAACCCATGGCATTGGCGTAGCCCATACGGGCGTCGACATAGCCGGTCCGGCCGATCAGCGTCCAAAGAAGCTCGGTGCGCCGTGCGGGGCCGCCCGCCGTCATCACCTGCACGATGTCATAGGCGCGCGCCACGTCCAGCGAACGGATCGCCATGGCGATGTAGATGAACGGCATCAGGAAGGGCAGCGTCACATATCGGAACGTCTGGAACGGCGTGCAGCCATCCACGCGCGCGGCTTCGACAGGGTCCTGCGGAATGGCGAACAGGCCCGCGAGGATCAGGATCGCGAAAACTGAAGTCGACGTCCAGACTTCGGCCGTCACGATGGCGATGAAGGCGAGATTGCCGTCGACAAGCCACGGGATCGCCACGTCCGTCAGGCCGAGCGACTGCAGGGCGTTGTTCAGAAGGCCGACATTGTCATTGAAGATGAACTTGAATTGAAAGCCGACGAGGATGGGCGAAAACATCATCGGGAACATCATCATGGTGCGCAGCAGGCGCTGGCCATGCGTGACTTTGGCAACCATCAGCGCCAAACCGAGACCGAGCAGCATTTCGAGGTTCAAGGCCACCGTCAGCAACAGGACCGTGCGCCCGAAAGCCGCCCAGAAATTCGCGTCGCCGAGCGCTTTCTCATAGTTGAACGTGCCGACCCACCGGGTGATCGACTCCGGACGGGTCAACTGGAAGGCGGTGAAACTGGAGTACAGGCTGAGGACCAGCGGGATCGCGACCACCGCAAACAGGATCACAAAGGCCGGCATCAGGAGGACCAGCCAGGGTGGCAAGCGCATGCGGTACATCGGGGTTTTCCGGAAAGAGGAAGAAGCGGCGCCGGGAGCGGGCGCCGCTTCCATCGGGTGTCGGCGAGGGCTCAATAGACGCCGTTCTCGCGCATCAACCCGTCAACCGCATCAGACGCGGTCTGAAGCGCCTCGTCGACGGTCTTGTCACCCAGGATCGCCGCCTGAAGCTCGGGATAGATCAGGTTCGTCGCTTCGATCCAGTAAGGCGTCTTCGGTACCGGGAAGGCGGTCTTGGCGGTTTCCTGGAAAGCCGCCAGAACTTCGGCCTTGTAGGGATCCGAGGCCGCCTGTGAGACCACATGGTCCCAGACGGCGGTACGCGTGGGCAGCGGGCCGGCCGACGACTCGAGCTTCTGGCTGTCTTCGTTGGTGAGGTAGTCGACGAGCGAGGCGGCTGCGGCCTTGTTCGCGCAGGCTTCGGTGACCGAGAAGCCATGGAAGCCCGACCAGCCCGTGCGAACGCCGGCGGCACCTTTCGGAGCAGGCGCGACGCCCACATTGCCCGCCGCTTTGGACGCGGCCGGATCATTGAAGAAGCCCGACCAGCCCGGCCAGTCGAGGTTCAAGGCGATGGTGCCCGACGCGAATCCGTTGCCGAGATCGTCCCACAGGTAATTCGTTGTTCCGGGAGGCACGGCGCCGGCCTTGTACAGGTCCACGAACCACTGCAACGCCATCTTGCCTTCCGGTGAATTGAAGGCGGGCGAGAAGTTGTCATTGAACATCTTGCCGCCATTGGCGACCACCAGTTCATAAAACCGCCCGGCGATCCCTTCTTCCTTGCCGGCATATTGGGTGCCGTAGAAGTTGGGCGGAGCGGCGAAGAACATGGCCTGATCGCGGAACTGGTCCCAAGTTTCCGGCACCGCGAGGTCATAGCCGTATTTCGCCTTGAATGCCTCGGCCTTGGCGGCGTCCGAGTAGAGCGACTTCTGATAGTACAGTGCCGAAACGTCGAATTGCGCACGCGGCAGCATCACCAGTTTGCCGTCCAGTGTTGCCGCGGCAATGTTGGCGCCGACGAAGCCCGCCACTGTATCGGCGGGCACGAGTGACGTCAGATCCGTGTAAAGGGCCGGATATTGCGGGGCGAAGGACGAATGGTTCGAGCCGACGCACCACGTGATCGCACCGGCGGCGATGTCGGCCTTGAACTCCTTGTCGAGCTCAAAATGGTTCTTCTGGCTGACGATGTTGACCTTCGCGCCGGTTTTCGCCTCCCATTCGGGAATGCGCGCGTAAAGGGCTTCATACTGCTGTCCGCCGATGAGCTTGGCGTCGATCGTGATCCCCGCGAACTCGCCGTCGGCGAGCGCGGCCGGGGCGTGACCAAGCCCTGCCAATAATGCCAGCGCGCTGCTGGCCGCGAATGTCTTCATGTCCATTCCTCCCTGGCTGTTGCGTGCCGTCCGTGACCGCACTCCGCGCCGCGATAAATTTCATATCCGGAACGATGTTTCATTTATAAATCTAGTTGAAAGTCGACGTCAAGCGGCGTTTATAGGTGAAAGCGCGTATCACAAGCGAACGCCCGGAGGGTTGAATGATCTTTGACACGCACCTTCATCTCATCGACCGGTCGCGGCTCAGCTACCCATGGCTTGCCGGACTGCCGCCCCTCGATCGCGATTGGGATTATGGGTCATATGCCGCAGTGGCGGCGCGGGTGGGCATCACCGGCGTCCTGCATATGGAAGTGGATGTCGCGGACAACGATATTGACGCGGAAACCGATTGGATCGCCGAATTGATGGCGCAGCCGGGCAGCCTTCTTCGGGGGGCGATCAGCGCGGCCCGGCCCGAAAGCGACGGGTTCGAAGCCTGGCTAGAGCGGGTCGACCGGCGCGTGGTGCGTGGTGTCAGGCGGGTGCTGCACGTCGTCCCGGACGGTGTTTCGGAAGACGGGCGTTTTCGTCACAACATCCGCAAGCTTGGACAGGCCGGAATGCCGTTCGACATCTGCATGCTTCAGCGGCAATTGCCTTTGGCTGAATCTTTGGCGGATGCCTGCCCGGATACCGTTTTCATTCTGGACCATTGCGGCGTGCCCGACATCGCCTCAGGTTCGTTCAAGGATTGGGCCGCCTCCATCAACCGCCTTGCCGAGCGGCCGAACATGAATGCCAAGATTTCCGGCGTCAGCGCCTATGGCCCGCCGAACTGGACCTTGGAAACGCTCCAGCCCTATGTCAGCCATATCATCACGGCGTTTGGCCCGGAACGGGTCGTCTGGGGTTCGGACAGCCCGGTCTGCACACTGCAATCCTCTTTCGCGGAATGGGTGGCCGTCACGCATGCCTTGCTGCGCGACCAGAGTGCTGAGGATCGGCAGTTGATACTCGCCGGCAACGCCGAACGGCTTTGGTTCAAAGGCGCTTAGGAGCTCGGAACTTCGGGGTCGAATGCTATCCTATTGATTTCCACACGGACTTGACCCGTCAGGCCCGATGCTGTCCATCGAGACTCGACCCGTATCAGCCTTCTCGACGATCACGCAATGACCCGACATCGCCGAACTCTTATCGCCCTCTTCATGACAGCCCTCATCCTTACAGTTGCGGGGTATTTCGTTTGGAGCCGCATCATGTCGCCGCCCGCACCCGCCTTCGCCGATGTCGCATATGGCTCCGCTTCTGCGGCGCAGGCGCTGGACATCCATCTGCCTGAGGGCGAGGGGCCGTTTCCTTATCTTGTTTCCCTCCATGGCGGCGCTTTCAGGCTCGGTGACAAGGCGCAGGAGTGGCCATCGGCCGAGGTGCTCGCGAAGGGCATCGCCATCGTTTTCATCAATTACCGGCTCACCGGCGAGGCGATCTGGCCTGCACAGAGCGAGGATGTGCTCGCGGCGATCGCCTTTCTGAAAGCAAAAGGCGCGGACTACCGCCTTGTTCCCGGCCGTTTCGTGCTGATGGGCCAATCAGCGGGCGGGTTCCTTGCGGTCTCGGCAGCACTGTCCCTGACCGAGGCAGGCACGCCTCCGGCAGCGGTCGTCAATTTCTATGGGCCGATGGATTTCGGCGCGATGGATGCTGACATGCAGGCGCTCGGCCGCACGGCTGCCATGGGCGCGACCGATGCCGCCGACAGCCCAGAATCCATCCTGATGGGCAAGCCGGTCGGCGAAAACCGCGCGGAGGCGACCGCAATGGGCCCCATTGGCCGTCTGGCCGCCAAGGCACCAGGCACGCCGCTCCCGCCGCTGATGATCCGCCATGGGGACGCAGATCCGCTGATCTCACATCGTCAAGCCGAGCGGTTGAAAGAAGCGTGGACCCGTGTCGATACTGCGACCCCGCTCG
>JALOTE010000162.1 GCA_025458045.1 Rhizobiaceae bacterium | reverse complement strand
GCCCGAAATCGCCGAAGGCCGCGCGCGACAGATCGCGCGTGCGCTTGCCGGTGATCTGGCAGGCGTGATGCGCGATGAAATGAAGCCCAACTATCTGGCGGATGGGCCCGACAAGGCCGCGATCCTTGACCTCTGCATGGACATGGCGCTCAGCCTTGGCCCTGATGTGTTTGCCCGCCAGTCCCGCGCGCTGCGCGACCGCGCTGACAGGCAGGCGGCGCTTGCCGCCTTTCACGGCCCGGCGCTGGTGCTGATGGGCGCGCAAGACCGGCTCTGCCCGCGCGACCGGCATGAATTGATGCATGGCCTGATGCCGCAATCGCGCTTCGTTGTGATCGAAGGCGCGGGGCATCTGCCGCCGCTTGAAAAACCCGTTGAAACAGCGGCCGCGCTGCGCCGCTGGCTGGAGGAATAATGTCCGAACACTTGCCAGAAAGGCTCCTCGCGCTCCTGCGCAGCGTGGACACGCCAACCGTCTGCAACGCCATCGAGGTGGTGCAGGGCAAGCGCGGCTTCAACGGCTTCACGCGCGGCACGATGCTTGCCAGTGCGCCGCATGCACCGGCCATCGTCGGGTTTGCCGTCACGGCGCAGATCGCCGCGCTTCAACCCTCAACGGAAGCGCCAGATATCATCCGCGCCCGCCGCATGGCCTACTACAAGGCGATGCATGATGCGCCGAAACCGGCTGTCGCCGTGATCGAGGACATGGATTTCCCCCATTGCGTCGGCGCCTATTGGGGCGAGGTCAACACCACCATCCACAAGGCGTTCGGGCTGTCAGGCGCGCTCACCAATGGCGTGATGCGCGACCTTGGTGACATGCCGGAGGGCTTTCCGGTGATCGCGGGCAGCATCGGCCCCAGCCATGGCTTCGTGCATGTCCGCACGATCGGCGATACAGTGACCGTGTTCGGGCTGGAGGTTGCCAATGGCGATCTCATCCATGCCGACAGGCATGGCGCGGTCGTGATCCCCGCGGGTGTGATTGATCGTCTTGAAGCGGCGATCCACAAATTGCAGGCGACCGAACGCCTGATCCTCGATCCGGCCCGTGCGGACGGCTTCGACTTTGCCGCCTTTGAAGCCGCTTGGGCGGCCTTTGAAAAAGCGCGGACGTGATGCGGTTCAGGTGGTTTGCCGGAAGGTCAGCGCAAGGCCGTTGAGGCAATAGCGCAGGCCCGTGGGCGCAGGGCCGTCATCGAAGACATGGCCGAAATGACCGCCGCATCGCGCGCAATGCACTTCCGTGCGGGTGGCGAAATAGGAATTGTCTTCCTTGGTGCCGATGGCATTCGGCAGATGGTCGAAGAAGCTCGGCCAGCCGGTACCGCTGTCATATTTGGTTTCGGATGCAAAGGCGGGCAGATCGCAACCCGCGCAATGATAGGTGCCGCTCCGCTTTTCCGTCAGCAGCGGGCTCGACCCCTGCGCTTCGGTTGCCTCCTCGCGCAGCACGGCGAACTGGTCGGGTGTCAGCCGCGCTTTCCAGTCCGCCTCGGTCAGGCCGTTCCAGACCGGTTCGGCGGAAGCGGTGGCGGTGGCTTCGGCAGGTTTTCCGCCGCGTGTCGCCAGCGCGATGCCGGCCGCACCTGCGGCGATGACACTGCCGCCAAGCCAGAGCAGGCGACGGCGGGACAAACTCACAACGCGTTCCATGGCGACTGCTCCGATCAAAGAGTGGGGGAAGGCGGCCGCCGGGCCGGGACCATCACCGGCCCGGCAGCCTCCCGCATTCCGGCGAAAATCACATCGCCGGCAGCAGGACCTTGTCGATCACGTGGATGACGCCGTTCGACTGCTTCACGTCGGCGATGGTGACGGTGGCGACGCCGCCTTGGCCATCTTCAATCATGATTGTGCCATCCTTGGTCATGGCCGTGAATTCACAGCCGCCGACCGTCTTGATGGTGTGCTTGCCGCCATCATCCATCACCATCTTGGTGATCGCGTCCGACATCGCGTCGGCGGCAACCACATGGCAGGTCAGGATCTTCGTCAACTGGTCCTTGTTCTCGGGTTTCAGAAGCGTCTCGACCGTGCCTGCGGGCAGCGCGTCAAAGGCGGCGTTGACAGGCGCAAACACCGTGAACGGGCCTGCGCCCTGCAATGTCTCGACGAGGCCAGCGGCCTGCACAGCGGCGACAAGCGTCGTGTGATCCTTCGAGTTGACGGCGTTTTCGATGATGTTCTTTTCGGCAAACATCGGCGCGCCGCCGACCATCGGGTTGTCGGCCGCATGGACGGCGATGACGGAGGCGAGCGCGAAGGCGGCGGTGGCGAGGAAACGTTTCATGGTGGTCTCTCCTGTTTGAACGACCGGCGGTTCTGCCGTGGTCACAGGGGAAACGGGTCGAAAAGGGGAAAAGTTTCGGGCGCGATGACGGTTCCCGGTCACGGCTGCGTGAGCGGCGATGTGATCGAAACCGGCGCGGGTCAGACGTCCCCGATCAGACGCCGGTGACGGGCGCTGTCGCCAGCACTGCGCCTGTCGGCGCGCAGTGAGCGAGCCGCCATCCGGCTCATCGGATATGGCGAGCGTGCCGCCTGCAAGCCGGCCAATGAGCGCATCGGCGACCGCAAGCGTGATGGTTCCGGCATCCGGCAGCACGCCGAGCGAGACGGGCGGGTTGCCTCCGGCAATCAGCCACAATTCATGATCGCGCGATGGCTCAGGCGCGCCGGCGACGCGGATGACGATCAAGGTTTGCGCAGCATCGTCCAGCCGAACTTCAAGCGCCAACGCGGCATCCGGTGTGCTCAGAGTTGCGATCAGTTGCGGCGGTTCCGTGACAAGGCGTGGCGAGATGATGAGGACGGCGAGCACGGCGAAGGTTGCCGCACCCGCAAGGGCCAACCCGCGCCAGCCTGCAAACAGGCTCATCCAGCCGCCCCGTGCCCCGGCGCGCGGCACGCCATCCAGCCGTGCCTCGATGCGGCCGAACAGATCGGCCGGCGGCGCGACCGGCGCGATGTCACGCCCAAGCGGCGCGAAGCGTTCCTCCCACGCCGAAAGTCGCAGCCGCAAATCCCGGTCGCGCTCAAGGTCCGCGGAAAAGCGCTCGCGCTCGGCGTGCGGCATCACGCCCAGCGCATATTCGCCGACCGAAGCTTCGTCCCAGCGGGGGCGCTTTGCGTCGCTCATCGCTGCATGCACTCCCTCAAGGCCAGCAGGCCGCGCCGAAGCCATGTGCGCACTGTATTCAGCGGCAGGCCGGAATGGTCGGCGATCTGCTGGTAGGACCAGCCTTCGACATAGGCGAAACGCACGGCATCGGCACGACGCGTGTCCAGTTCGGCGAGGCAGCGGGCGAGTGCGCCGGACAGCGCTTCGCCCTCCGCCTTCGCCATCAGAAGATGTTCGGCGGTCGGCGCGTCATCGGCGAGTTCCTCCGCCTCGTCCAATTCCACATGCTGATTGCGCTTGCGCCGCGCCATGTCGATCGCCTGATGGCGGGCAATCGACATCAGCCAGCCGATCGCGCTGCGGCCCTCGGGCGCAAAGCGGTCGGCCTTGTTCCAGATCTTCACATAGGCCTCCTGCATCGCATCCTCGGCATCGGCTCCGACAGGAAGGATACGCCGGCAGGCGGCAAAAAGTTTCGGGGCCGTCGCCTGATAAAGCATGCTGAACGCCGCGCGGTCCTTCAAGGCGACGCGCGCGATCAATGTTTCGATATGCCCCAACTCATCCATCGCCGAACGGATAACGAAAATCGGCTGATGCGCAAATCACGGTTTGATGGGACCGGCCTGCCGCCGCATCTGGCTCGTCCTCGTCCTCGTCCTCGTC
>JALOTE010000161.1 GCA_025458045.1 Rhizobiaceae bacterium | reverse complement strand
CGGGATCGCGCCGGCATCCAGCATCATCCCGCGCACCGCATCGTCAATGCTGCCGGTGGTGACGCCGGGGCGCACCAGTTCGGCGCAGGCGTCGAGGATCTCGGCGGCCAGACGGCCAGCCTTCCTCATCCCGACAAAGCCGTCAGCCGTGTGCAGCTTGATGGTGCCATCGCGGTAGACGGTCTGGTCGCCGTCAACGAGTTGATATTCGTGCATGGCACCTACATAGCGAGGGCTAGCGCAAAAAGCTACTTCGCGAGCGCGAAAGCCGCCTTGTATTCGGGCCTGACCGCCGCCAGCACCGCAGGGGTAACGGGCAAGGTCACCTCGTAAGTGCCTTCCGCATAGGAGCCTGCGACATAGGGCGCTGCCAGCAGGCCGATGCGGTCGAAGGCGGTTTTGCCGGCGGAACCCGGCAGCAAGGTCAGGTCGGAAATCGGCGGGCAGGTGAAGATGCCGTCCTCGGAGTAATCCTCTCCCATGCGCTTCATCCGCTCGGCCTTCAGCGCCTTGCACCACGGATCGCCCAGCGCGGCTTGCAGTGCGTCTGCGGAACGGAACATCGTCTTGGGCTCGAACGCGGCTTTCGCCTCGCGGTCCCACACCAGCGCGTCATAGGCGCCGTTGCCGTGCGCACCGCCGGTGTAGGCGTAGAAACTGGCCGAAAGCGACAGGAAGCGCGGCAAATCGGCGACAACCTCCCATGTTTTCTGGAAGTCGCGATTGACGCAGCCGCCGCAGTCATCCGCCGCGAATTCGACGAGCGATTGCTCCCATTCGGCCTTCTGTTCGGCGAGCAGCTTGTCGCGTTCCGCCGTGAAACGTTCGACCAGTTGCGGCACGGCCGATACCTTGGCAGGCCAGGTGTAGCTGAACTCGCGCCCGGCCTCGCCCTTGCTTGCCTTGTCGGTGAAGGCGACCTCGCCGGGGGCGGGGGCAGGAGGCGGTGCGGGCGCAGCAGGGGCGGCGGATTGGACAGTCCCCGCATCGCTCGCGGTCGCCTCGGGCGAGGAGCACCCCGCCAGCAACATTCCCAAAATCGCCGCAACGCCGGCCAAATGTTTCACGTGAAACATTTCAGGAACATTCATCAACCCTCTCCCTCTCTGGCCGCGAATCTGCTGGTGACATTCGGCGGCGGCGGATTATGGAACGGGAATGAGCGAACCCAAAGCCCTGATCCGGCCCGACCGCGGGCAAGATGCAATTGCCATCCATCTCGTCAACAAGGACGGCTTCGAAGCCTTTGCCAAGGGGCTGACCGCAGGCCAGCGCGCCAGCCTTGCGGCGCAGAAATTCGACGGCAGCGGCTATCAATACGCGATCATTCCCGATGGGGACACGTGGTTCGTCGTCAGCGGGGTGGCGAACCCCGAAAGCCTGTCCAGCTGGTGCCTTGCCAAGCTTGCCGAAGAACTGCCCGAGGGGTCATACCGGGTCGCCAATGCCGAACCCGGCCCGGCGATGTTCGGCTGGATCACCGGACAATACCGCTTCACCCGCTACAAGAGCGAGGACAAGAGTCAGGGCCCGCGCATTCTGCTGACCGCGCAGGTCGGGCAGATTGACGCCGTGACCGCCGAGGCAGAGGCGGAATGTCTCGTGCGCGATCTGGTCAATGCCCCGCCCGAAGACATGGGCCCAGCCGCGCTGGAGGCCGAGTGCGAACGCCTCGCCAAGGCGCACAAGGGGGACCTGACCGTGGTGCGCGGCGATGCGCTGGAACAGGGCTATCCGATGGTTCACGCGGTCGGCCGCGCGGCGGCGCGGCATCATGCGCCGCGGCTGATGCACCTGACATGGGGCGATCCGGCCCACCCCGTTCTGGCGGTGGTCGGCAAGGGTGTGTGCTTCGATAGCGGCGGGCTCAACATCAAGCCGGGCGCCGGGATGCGGCTGATGAAGAAGGACATGGGCGGCGCAGGCCATGCGCTGGCGCTGGCCGGGCTGATCATGGCGGCGCGGCTGAAGGTGCGGTTGCATCTGCTGATCCCGGCGGTCGAAAACGCCATTTCTGGCGGTGCGTTCCGTCCCGGCGATGTGCTGAAAAGCCGGAAAGGTCTGACGGTCGAGATCGACAATACCGATGCCGAGGGCCGGCTGATCCTCGGCGATGCGCTGACCCGCGCTTCGGAGGAAAACCCCGATCTGATCGTCGATTTTGCCACGCTGACCGGCGCGGCGCGCGTGGCGCTTGGCCCTGATCTGCCCGCCCTGATGGCGCGCAAGGACGAGACGGCAGACGCTTTCCTCGCGGCCGGCAAGGCGAACGATGACGCCGCATGGCGCCTGCCGCTGCATGAGGCTTACCGCGAATATCTGTCGTCGGACGTGGCGGACATGGCGAACTCTGCCAGCAACCCCTTTGCCGGGGCGAGTGTGGCCGGACTGTTCCTCGATCGCTTTGTCGGCGAAGGGATTGACTGGGTGCATTTCGACACCTTCGCCTGGAGCCCCGCCCCCAAGCCGGGCCGTTCGCGCGGAGGGCGCGGGCTGGGCCTGCGCGCTTCATGGCACGCCATCCGCGCGCGCTACGCCTGACAAGAATGGAGCGCCTGACCTTGCTCCAGAGGCGACTTGTCGCTAACGGGCCTGCCACGTTGCGCTCTGGGGCGAGAGTGCGGCGCCACATGAGAAGGCAATCGGAACACCCATGAGCGGCGCCGCGCGCGACAACACGGAATATGCAGTGCCGGCGGGCGTGCTGGGTCTGAAAGGCCCGGTGGAAAAGCCTGCGCCCGGCACGCTGCCGCTGCGCGGTGACTTGGCGCACATGGCGCTGGCGGGGATTCACCTCGCTGCGCATTATGTGATCCCGCATGTGCATGAGGTTGGCGCGACTGGCGCAGGCCTTCGCCTCAACCCGCGCGACGACGCCGACGTGGTGAGCCAGCTTGCCCCCGGAAGCCGGTTCGAACTGCTCGACGTGGCGGGCGAATGGGTGTGGGGCTGTCCGGGCCCGCAGGGGCCGAGCGGATGGTGCCGGGCGAGCGAACTCGCTCCTGCAGAAGCCTGACAAGCGATGCCGATCCGCCTGTTCATCGACGGTGCGGCAGGCACCACCGGGCTGGAAATCCGCGAGCGGTTGCAGGGGCGCGATGAATTCGAATTGCTGGTGCTGGACGATGCCCAGCGCAAGGACGAAGCCGCCCGCCGCGACGCGCTCCACGCCGCCGATATCGCGATCCTGTGCCTGCCAGATGATGCCGCCAAGGATGCGGTGAAGCTGGCGGAAGGCTCAGGCACCCGCATCATCGATGCCTCATCCGCGCACCGCGTGGCCGACGGGTGGACCTATGGTTTTCCCGAGCTGATTGGGCAGGACAAGATCGCCAATGCCCAATTTGTGAGCAATCCGGGGTGCTATCCCACCGGCTTCCTCGCGCTGGTCGCCCCGCTGGTGCGCGCCGGGCTGCTGCCCGCCGACTGGCCCTGCACCGTCAACGCGGTGAGCGGATATTCCGGCGGCGGCAATGCCCTGATTGATCGTTTCGAGCGCGACACCGACATCGCTTTCCGCGCCTATGGGTTGCGGATGGGCCACAAGCATCTGGCCGAAATGCAGGTCTATGCCGGGCTCGCCTATCCCCCGGTGTTCTCGCCGGCCGTGGTTCCGGCGTTTCGTGGGATGATCGTCGATGTGCCGCTGCCGCTGGCCGCCGCAAACGGCGCGATGATCACCTTTGCCAATGGCGGGTTCGACGAGGAACTGTTGCGCAAGGATGCCGCGATCGAGGACACCATGGCGCTCTATTGCTACGCCAATGCGGACAACACGCAGGTGCGCCTGATCGCCCATCTCGACAACCTCGGCAAAGGCGCTAGCGGGGCCGCGATCCAGAACCTCAACATCATGTGCGGCCTACCCGAAACCACCGGCCTTCGCCTCTGACCCGCGCCACGTCTGCTTAAAATTTAGGCAAGCCCCGATCAAATGCTGTGCGCCATTGCGCACTGCACCATAATCTTGCTAACCGCAGGGCATCGGCGAAAGACATCCCTACCCTTGAGTCTTCAAGCGGCAAGGATTGTTCGCAGCCACCACCTTATAGCTTGGCACGGTTCTTGTTAAGAATCGGTCAGCAAACAGCCAGGCGCGGATGGGGACGACGTGAAAAAGATCGAAGCGATCATCAAACCCTTCAAACTCGATGAGGTGAAGGAGGCGCTGCATGAAATCGGCGTGTCCGGCATCACTGTCACCGAAGCCAAGGGTTTCGGCCGTCAGAAGGGCCAT
>JALOTE010000072.1 GCA_025458045.1 Rhizobiaceae bacterium | reverse complement strand
TCTGTCGAGTAATTGGCCTGTTTCAGCTTCCCGTCGGTGAAGGCGAGCGATTCGGATTCCGAGCGTTCGATGAACAATTCGCCATCGTCCGCCCTGGCCAGCGCATTGGAAATGATCGCCTTCACCTGCGGCGCGTCGATGTCGAAAAGGGTGTGCAAATCGGCAACCATGGCGCGTGTCCTTCAATGGGGTTGCAGCCGATGTATGGCGCAAGCCGCGCGCTTGCCAGTGCGGACGTGATGTTCGCGATCCTCGCTCCCAGTCATGTTCACTCCTCTCGTCATCCTCGGCCTTGTGCCGATCAGTCATCCTCGGCCTTGTGCCGATTAGTCATCCTCGGCCTTGTGCCGAGGACCCAACTCCTTTTGCGCGGCTGGGGAAGGTGCTGGGTCCTCGGGACTTCGCCCGAGGATGACTAAGGGGGAGGGATGAACCCGACGACACAGGACTGGCTGTCGTCAGAACGATGCGCTCAGGGAAGCGCGGCATAGGCGTTGGCGAAGTCCGTCAGATCGACGGGGATGCCGATGCCCTCTTCAGGCGTCTGGAACAGGGTGAAGATCGCGGTTTTCGCCTTGCCAAGCTCGGCAATGAGCGTGTCTTCCAGCACCACTTCCGCGTAGCAGCCATCCGAGAAGCAGCGCACGAAATAAGCGCGGCCCTTGTCGGAATTGTCCACATAGAGACCGAGCCCATTCGGCAGCAAAACGCCGAGGGGGGCGAGCACGCGAAGGATGCGGCTTTTGCCGTCGGCCGCCTTGAGCACGACGACCGACAAACCGATGTCGGGCCGGTCCTGCGAGATGACATTCTGCATCATCGCGCATTGCTCGAACTTCGCGCCAGGCGGCGTGTCGCACACGACCGACCATGGCCCGAACGTGCCGCGGACGCCGCCAGAAACCGGCGGCTTTTCCGGCGGCGTGGTCAAAGGCGCGGCGGTTGAGGGTTCCGCGGTTGCGGGCGCGACAGCCTGCTGCGCCGAAGCGGGCAGTGCCGCGAGCGCGACCGCGCCACTGGCAAGGACGGCAGCCACACATGCGGCGGGACGGTTCAAATGAAATCGAATCATGGGTCGGCATCCTGAAGACCGCGATGGCCAAACACAACCGCGCTTGTTCTTTGGTCGAAGCGATTGCGGCCGACAGATGGCGGACACCACGGAGGTCTTGTGCTGAGCGATGAATTTCAACGGCTTTCGCCACCGATCCCCGCCAATGCGGCAAAAATGCCGCATGTTGCCGCTGTGGCATTCCTTGCGCGGGCAGACGCGGTGTGATTTTAGATGGACTGGAACAAGGCCGGACGCGCCCCGCATTGACACAGGTCAAAAGACCGGCGGCGGATTGACGCGGAATGCCATGCGCGCCGGCGCAGTGCAGGGGAAGATCGAGTGACAAAACGCATCGCAGCAATGCTTGGCGCGGCAGCGTCCACCCTAGGCGGCGGGGCATTCGCCGCCCAGCCCGAGCCTTGGCAGATGGGTTTGCAGCCAGCCGGGACTGAAATGATGGCGGGCCTGATCTGGTTCGAGCAATACACGCTCTGGTTCATCGTGCCGATCACGCTGTTCGTGCTGGCGCTTCTCGTCTATGTCGTCGTCAAGTTCCGCGCTTCGGCCAATCCGGTGCCGTCTCGCACCACGCACAACACGACAATCGAGGTGGTGTGGACCGTGGTGCCGGTGCTGATCCTCGTCGCCATCGCCTTCCCATCGTTCCAGCTTCTCAATGCGCAATATTCACCGCCGCGTGAAGCCGAACTGACGGTCAAGGCAACCGGCTACCAGTGGTACTGGGGCTATGAGTATCAGGTCGGCGATTCGCCCTTCTCGTTTGAAGCGGTGATGCTGACGGATGCGAACCGCGCCGAATATGGCAAGGAGGATATCGCGCAATATCCGCGCCTGCTCGCCGTCGACAATGAGATGGTGGTTCCAGTTGACACCGTCGTCCGCGTGCTTGTCACCGCTGCCGACGTGCTGCATGCCTTCGCGATGCCAGCTTTCGGCCTGAAGAAAGACGCAGTGCCCGGCCGCCTGAATGAGACATGGTTTGAGGCCAAGGAAGAGGGTCTGTTCTACGGCCAGTGCTCCGAGATCTGCGGCAAGGACCACGCCTTCATGCCGATCGCGATCCGCGTTGTCTCCAAGGAGCAGTATGCGGCATGGGCGGCGCAGGCAGCGAGCGACATCACAGGCGCAAACAAGGCGCTGAAGGCGGCAATCGCCGCCGACAAGTCCGTCGCTTCGGCGGACTGAATCCCAAACAGAACCTGCCGGCGGGGGACGCCGGCTTCTTGAATGACTGACCCTTCGGGAGCACATGACATGGCAGGTGCAGCCGCCCACGCCGACCACGGCCACCACGATCACAAACCCGGCTTTGTGAAACGCTGGCTGTTTTCCACCAACCACAAGGACATCGGCACGCTCTACCTGATCTTCGCGATCATCGCGGGGATCATCGGCGGCTTCCTGTCCGTGATGATGCGCTGGGAACTGGCGGAGCCGGGCATCCAGATTTTCCACGGCCTCGCCTCGATGGTCTACGGCGTGGAGGGCGATGCGGCCATCGACGCCGGCAAGCACATGTACAATGTGTTCACCACCGGCCACGGCCTGATCATGATCTTCTTCATGGTCATGCCGGCGCTGATCGGTGGCTTTGCCAACTGGATGGTTCCGATCATGATCGGCGCGCCCGACATGGCGTTCCCGCGCATGAACAACATCTCGTTCTGGCTGCTGCCGCCCGCCTTCATCCTTCTGCTTCTGTCGATGTTCGTGGAAGGCCCGCCCGGCGCCATGGGCGTCGGTGGCGGCTGGACGATCTATCCGCCGCTTTCCACGTCGGGCCAGCCCGGCCCGGCGATGGACCTCGCAATCCTGTCGCTGCACATTGCGGGCGCGTCGTCGATCCTTGGTGCAATCAACTTCATCACCACCATCTTCAACATGCGCGCGCCCGGCATGACGCTGTTCAAGATGCCACTCTTTGCGTGGTCGGTGCTGGTGACCGCATTCCTGCTCCTGTTGTCGTTGCCGGTTCTGGCCGGCGCGATCACCATGCTGCTGACGGACCGCAATTTCGGCACCGCCTTTTTTGACCCGCAGGGCGGCGGCGACCCGATCCTGTTCCAGCATCTGTTCTGGTTCTTCGGCCACCCGGAAGTGTATATCCTGATCCTGCCCGCCTTCGGCATCATCAGCCATATCGTCTCGACATTCTCGAAGAAACCGGTGTTCGGCTATATGGGCATGGCTGTCGCCATGGTCGCCATCGGCGCTGTCGGCTTCGTCGTTTGGGCGCACCACATGTACACCACCGGCATGTCGCTTGCCTCGCAGCGCTATTTCGTCTTCGCCACGATGGTTATCGCGGTGCCGACGGGCGTGAAAATCTTCTCATGGATCGCCACCATGTGGGGCGGTTCGCTGACCTTCAAGGCACCGATGGTTTGGGCAATCGCATTCATCTTCCTGTTCACGCTCGGCGGCGTGACAGGCGTCCAGCTTGCCAATGCCGGTCTCGACCGTGCGATGCACGACACATACTATGTCGTCGCACACTTCCACTATGTGCTGTCGATGGGCGCCGTGTTCGCGATCTTCGCGGCCTGGTATTACTGGTTCCCGAAGATCACCGGCTACATGTACAATGAGCCGATCGCGCATCTGCACTTCTGGATCACCTTCATCGGCGTGAACCTGATCTTCTTCCCGCAGCACTTCCTCGGCCTTGCAGGCATGCCGCGCCGCTACATCGATTACCCGGATGCCTATGCGGGCTGGAACCTTGTTTCGTCCTATGGTTCCTATCTGGCGGCCGTCGGCGTGCTGGTGTTTCTCGTCGGTGTTGTCGAAGCGTTCGTGAAGAAACGCGTCGCCGGTGACAATCCGTGGGGCGAGGGCGCCGACACGCTGGAATGGCAGTTGTCGTCGCCGCCGCCCTACCACCAGTGGGAACAGCTGCCGCGCATCCGCTGAGGCGCAAGACAATCATCGGGGCGGGCCACAAGGATTGGCCCGCTTCAAGGCCCAACCGGCGTTGATGCCGCGGACGGCCACAGGAATCCGATCCAAGACGACCGAGGCACCATGGCGTTCATCGACACACAGCAGGCGGAAACGGGCAACGGCTACGCCCGCGTGTCCTCGGCGACGCCGCGGGATTTCTATGAGCTGCTGAAGCCGCGCGTCATGCAGCTTGTCGTGTTCACGGCGCTGGTCGGGCTTGTGATCGCGCCGGGCACGGTCAATCCGCTGATTGGCGCCATCTCCATCATCGCGATCGCCATCGGCGCGGGCGCTTCTGGCGCTCTCAACATGTGGTATGATGCCGACATCGACCGCATCATGGGCCGCACCAAGTCCCGGCCCATCCCGTCCGGGCGCGTGGCGGAAGGCGATGTGCTGGCCTTCGGCATCGTGCTGTCTGTGCTGTCGGTCGTCACGCTCGGCCTTGCGTCCAACTGGGTGGCGGGTGCGTGGCTGGCCTTCACGATCTTCTTTTACGCCGTGGTGTATTCGGCTTGGCTGAAGCGCTCGACCCCGCAAAACATCGTCATCGGCGGCGCCGCCGGCGCATTCCCGCCGATCATCGGCTGGGCGGTGGTCACCGGAGAATGGATCAGCCTTGAGGGCTTCATCCTCTTCCTCATCATCTTCCTGTGGACGCCCCCGCATTTCTGGGCGCTTGCACTGATGAAGACCGAGGAATATGGCGCGGCCAAAATCCCGATGATGCCCAATGTCGTCGGAGCGGAAAAAACCAAGACGCAGATCTTCTGGTATTCAGTCGCGCTTGCGCTGGCTTGCGTCGCGCCTTTCTTCGCGGGCTTCGCCGGCTGGGCTTATCTCGCCGTGGCATCCGCGTTGGGCGGCTTGTTTGCGTTCCGTGCCTGGCAATTGAAGCTGACTCCGGGCGAGGGTCGCGCCCTGCAAGGCCCCGCCGTGAAGCTCTTCCTGTTTTCGCTTTGGTATCTGTTTGCCCTGTTTGCCGCGCTTCTGGCGGAAACAATCCTGCTGCGCGTGTTGGGTTGAGGCCGTCATGATCGAGACCGTCGAGATCACCGAAGCCGAAAAGAAAGCCCGCAAAAGCCGGTCTGTCGCCATTGCGGTGGCGCTCGCTGTTCTGGTGGGGGCGTTCTACGCCATCACCGTGCTGAAGCTCGGTTCCGCCGTGCTCAACCGCCCGCTGTGACATCATGACAGAGCTGCCAGCCTCTTCCCCGACCGACCGCACGGAGCGCCAGAAACGCAACGCAAACTTGCGTGTTGCGGCCGGATGCGTGGCGTTTTTCGGCTCGATGGTCGGCATGGCCTATGCCGCCGTGCCGCTCTACCAGCTCTTCTGCCAGGTGACGGGTTTCGGCGGCACGCCGATGCTTGCCAGCCAAGCGCCGGCCAATGTGCTGGAGCAAACGATCAAGGTGCGGTTCGACGCCAATGTGAACGGCGTGCCTTGGGAGTTTGCGCCCAAGGTGCGCGAGGTCGAGGTCAAGCTCGGCGAAACGATGCAGATCGACTATTTCGCCCGGAACATCGCGCAGCGTGTCGCCGCGGGCACGGCCACCTTCAATGTGACGCCGGCCACGGCAGGGGCCTATTTCAACAAGATGCAGTGCTTCTGCTTCACCGACACGGCGCTGAAACCGGGCGAAACAATAGACATGCCGGTGGTGTTCTTCGTCGATCCGGCGATCCTCGATGATCCGGAAGCGTCGCGCATCAAGACGATCACGCTCTCCTACACCTTCTTCCCGACGGATGCAGAAAACGCTGCCGGACCGCAGGCCGCATTGACCACGCCTGTTGAACCGAGCGCCGCCACACAAACACACACCACACAGGACGGGCGCTCCTGAGCGCCACGCCCGACGGACTTGCGGGGACTATGAACCATGGCCGACACCTCAACCAAGAACCATGATTACCACATTGTCGATCCGAGCCCGTGGCCGCTCACCGCGTCTATCGGTGCGCTCATCCTCGCCATCGGCGGCGTCGCCTGGATGCAGGATTTGAAGGGCAACGCCTTCACCCTGTTCGGCGTCAACCTCGCCGGGCCATGGATGTTCATCCTCGGCCTCGTGATCGTGCTCTACACCATGTATGGCTGGTGGGCCGACACGGTGAAGGAAGCCCATGCCGGCCACCACACCAAGGTTGTCGGCCTGCATCTGCGCTACGGGATGATCATGTTCATCGCCTCCGAGGTGATGTTCTTCGTCGCGTGGTTCTGGGCGTTCTTCGATGCCAGCCTGTTTCCGGGTGAGGCGCAGCAGGTGCTCCGCAATGAATATACCGGCGGTCAGTGGCCTCCCAAGGGCCTCGAAGTGCTCGATCCGCTGCACCTGCCGCTCTACAACACCGTCATCCTGCTCCTGTCCGGCACCACCGTGACGTGGGCGCATCACGCCCTCATTCACGGTGACCGCAAGGGCCTTGTATGGGGCCTGACGCTGACCGTCGTCCTCGGCTTCATTTTCTCCTGCGTGCAGGTTTATGAATATGCCGTGGCCCCGTTCAATTTCTCAGGCTCGCTCTACGGCGCAACCTTCTTCATGGCGACGGGCTTCCACGGGTTCCATGTGTTCGTCGGGACAGTGTTCCTGCTTGTCTGCCTGTTCCGGGCGCTCGCGGGGCACTTCACCCCGAAGCAGCATTTCGGGTTCGAGGCCGCCGCCTGGTACTGGCACTTTGTCGACGTGGTCTGGCTGTTCCTGTTTTTCTGCATCTATGTGTGGGCGTCGTGGGGCGCGCCGATCTACCACCACTGAGTGCGGCAAGTGCCAAACATCGGACGGCGGGCTTGCCCCGCCGTTTTCTTTTGCGGTTGAGCCGGTTAGAAAACCTCATGACGGACAGTTCACCAGATCAGGCGATCCACGCGCCGATTGACCCGACACAGGCCGGAGTGAAGGGCGTTTGCCCGCGCTGCGGACAGGGGCGGCTGTTTGTCGGCGCGTTGAAGTTCAAGGCGACGTGCGGCAATTGCGGCCTCGACTATTCCGCGCTCGAAGTGGGTGATGGGGCGGTCGTCTTCGTGATCATGATCGCCAACATCGTCATCCTCGGCGGCGCGCTGGCCTTGGAGAACGCGTTCTCGCCAACGGTCTGGCTGCATGTGCTGATCTGGCCGCCGTTGGCCATCGGGCTGTGTGTCTGGCTGACGCGGCTGATCAAGGGCGTGCTTTTGGCGCACCAATACCAGAAGCAGGCGCAACCGGGGCGGATCGTGCCATGAGCGCGGCGGCCAAGCCGGGCCGTGTCAGCCCTCTGCTGCTGATCCTTTCAGCAATCGCATTTGCGGTGCTGTGCGGGCTCGGCACATGGCAATGGCAGCGCATGATCTGGAAGGAGGGCCTTCTCGACACGATCGAGCAGCGCCTCAGTGCCCCGCCCGTTCCGCTGACGGAGGTTCTCGCCGCACGGGCATCCGGCGAGCCTGTCGAATACCGTCCGGTCACCGTGTCGGGACGGCTCCTCAATTCAGGCGAGCAATATGTGCTGGCGACCCTGAACGGTGCGTCGGGCTGGCATGTCTACACGCCGCTTGAAACACCGGACGGCATGGTCCTGTTCGTCAATCGCGGCTTCGTGCCCTATGACAAGCGCGATCCATCGACGCGGATCGATGGCGAGATCGACCGGTTCGTCAACATTGCCGGTTTGGCACGCGAGCCGCTGACCGAAAAACCGTCCTTCATGGTGCCGGACAATGACCCGGCGACGCAGACCTATTACTGGAAAGACCTGAGCGCGATGACGCTGGCCGCCGGGCTCGATCCGGCCAAGGTGCTGCCGCTCTTCGTCGACAAGACATCGATGCTGCCGCGCGGCCTGCTGCCGATTGCCAATGTCACGCAGGTCGATCTGCCGAACAATCATCTGCAATATCTGATCACCTGGTATGGCCTGGCGCTTGCCTTGCTCGGCGTCGTGATCGCCTATGTGGTGAAGGCGCGGCTGGCGGCCGATCAACCTTGACATCACGCCCGCCAGCATGAACCAAAGCGGGGAAACCGGAACGGCCGCATGATCGCCAAGCCCAAACTCACCATCCGCCTATGCGGTCCGCGCGGCTTCTGCGCCGGGGTGGACCGTGCCATCCAGATCGTTGTGCTGGCGTTGAAGAAGCATGGCGCGCCGGTCTATGTGCGCCACGAGATCGTGCACAACAAATATGTGGTGGATGGTCTGCGCCAGCGCGGCGCGGTGTTCATCAAGGAACTGTCGGACATTCCGGCTGGCCACGAGGACAAGCCGGTCGTGTTTTCGGCCCATGGCGTGCCGAAATCGGTGCCAGCCGACGCCGAGGCACGCAAACTGCTCTATCTCGATGCCACATGCCCGCTCGTTTCCAAGGTGCACAAGCAGGCGATGCTGCATGAGAGGCGCGGCCGCCATGTGCTGCTCGTCGGCCACAAAGGCCACCCCGAAGTGATCGGCACGATGGGGCAATTGCCCGAGGGCGCGATCACGCTGATCGAGACGGTGGAGGATGTCGCAGCCTTCACGCCCAACGATCCGGACGCGCTGGGCTTTGTCACCCAGACCACGCTGTCCGTCGATGACACGTCCGCGATCATCGCCGCCTTGCAGGCGAAGTTTCCGGCGCTCGTCGCGCCCGCAGCCGAATCGATCTGTTATGCAACCACCAACCGGCAGGAGGCGGTGAAGGCGGCTGCAGAGGGCTGCGACCTGTTCCTGATCGTCGGCGCGCCAAATTCATCCAATTCCAAGCGCCTCGTTGAGGTGGCCGAACGCGCAGGGGCGCGCGCCGCCATGCTGGTCCAGACTGCCGCCGAAATTGATTGGTCGAAGGCCGAAGGCATCCAGACGCTGGGGCTGTCCGCCGGTGCGTCCGCGCCGGAAATCCTCGTCAATGACATCCTCGACGCCTTCGCCGCGCGCTTCGACGTGCTGGTTGAACCGGCGGTCACCGCCGAGGAAACCGAGGAGTTCCTTGTCATGCGTTCGCTGCGGGACGTGGCCTTGACACGCGCTGACATGGCTTTCCTGCACGGGGACGCCTGATCTTGGCCGTCTATACCGACATTTCGGAGGCGGAACTGGCCACCTTCCTTGGCGACTATGCCATCGGGACGCTGACGTCATACCGGGGCATCGCGGAGGGCGTGGAGAATTCCAATTTCATGCTGCACACGACAGGCGGTCAATTCATTCTCACCCTTTACGAAAAGCGGGTGAACGAGGCTGACCTGCCGTTTTTTCTGGGGCTGATGCAGCATTTGCAGCAGCGCGGGCTGAATTGCCCGCTTCCGGTGCATCGGCGGAATGGTTCGATGATCGGCCGTTTGTCGGGCCGCCCGGCGGCGATCATCACCTTTCTTGAAGGCACCTGGCCGCGAGAGCCAGATGCCGACCATTGCGCTCAAGTGGGCGCGGCGTTGGCACGGATGCACAAGGCGGGCGCCGATTTCGCGCTGACGCGGCAAAACGGGCTGACACTCGAAAACTGGCGGCCGCTCTGGGACAAATGCGCGGCCTTCGCCGACGAGGTCGAGCCAGGGCTGGCGGCACTGGTGCAATGCGAGCTTGCCGCGCTTGAGGCGGACTGGCCGCGCGATTTGCCGCGCGGCGTCATCCATGCGGATCTCTTTCCGGACAATGTGTTTTTTCTCGATCACCGGCTTTCGGGCCTGATCGACTTCTATTTCGCCTGCACCGACATCCTCGCTTATGATGTTGCAACCTGTCTCAACGCCTGGTGCTTTGACAAGGACGGCACCTACCGGCGCGACAAGGGCGCGGCCTTGCTCAACGCCTATCGGGCCGTGCGGCCCATGTCTGAAGCGGAGGTCGCCGCCTTGCCGCTCCTCGCGCGCGGTTCGGCACTGCGCTTCATGCTGACGCGGCTCTATGACTGGATCAACACGCCTGCCGGGTCCCTCGTCGTCAAGAAGGATCCGAGGGAATACAGCCGCAAGATGCGCTTCCACGCCGGCGTGACAGACGCGGCAGCCTACGGGCTCGGCGGATGAAAACGGTTGAAATCTGGACGGATGGCGCCTGTTCCGGCAATCCCGGCCCCGGCGGCTGGGGCGCCGTCTTGCGGTCTGGCGCACATGAAAAGGAATTGTTTGGCGGCGCGGCCGAAACCACCAACAACCGGATGGAATTGACCGCCGCGATTGAAGCGCTGAACGCCTTGAAGGCGCCTTGCGCCGTCATTCTCACAACGGATTCGGTCTATGTCCGCGACGGCATCACCCAATGGATGCAGGGCTGGAAACGCAATGGCTGGCGCACCGCCGACAAGAAGCCGGTCAAGAACCTCGAACTGTGGCAGGCGCTGGACGAAGCCCGCGCGCGCCATACCGTCGAATGGCGCTGGATCAAGGGCCATGCCGGGCACGCGGAAAACGAGCGCGCCGACGCGTTGGCCCGCAACGGAATGGCCCCGTTCATGCCGGTGAAAGCGGGAAAGACAACGCCGTCTGGCGCGCCCGGCGACGCGCTGGACTGAGTGGCTTCAAAACCTCAGAGCGCGTCCATCAGCGCGGCGGCAGAGGTGTTTGACACCTGGCCCGGATTGTCTTCGACATTGACGGCCGCTGCCTTGCCATCCTTGAACAGGATCGAAAAGCGCTTGGCGCGCATGCCGAGCCCATAAGCCGAGATGTCGATCTCAAGGCCGAGCGCCTTGGCGTAAGACGCGTCCCAATCGGCGAGCATGTGCACCTTGCCTGCGGATCCGAGGTTTTTCTCCCAGGCGCGCATGACATGATGGTCATTGGCCGACAGGATGTAGATCGCATCGACGCCACGCGCCTTCAACGCTTCGGCGTTTTCAAGATAGCCGGGCACGTGATTGTCATTGCAGGTCGGCGTGAAGGCGCCGGGAACGCCGACCAGCGCCACCGTGCCGGAACCGAACAGTTCTGACGCATCCTTGGCGGCCGGACCATCGGCCGTGATGAGTGTGAGGGAACCGGCGGGTGCGGCATCGCCGACGGAAATCGCCATGATTGAACTCCGGAATCAGGCTGTTGAGGGAACGTGAGCGACATAGTGCGCAACACGCCGCAGGCAACCGTTCCGCGTGTCAGCGCGCGATGGCGATTTCGCCCTCGACGGCACCTCCGGGGCGCACCAGCGTGTAACGGATCGACGTCGCAGTGCCGTCATCCTTCAATACAGGTGCCGAAAAGCCCTCCGGTTTTGCTTCCGGGACACCCGGCACCAGCCCGCGTGGTGCCGCAAGGAACACGTCAGCGCCCGGGCTCGTTTGCGCACGCATCACCAGCACGCCATTTTCTATGGCCGCAGACGCAAGGCCCGTCTCCTCCGTCGCGGCTGCCGGAAGCGCAGCAAAGGCGCGCGCAACCCGGCTTGCCGCCGCGGGGTCAACGTCCACCATGAAATCGGCCTGGAACGGCACGCAGATCGTGCTGCACACACCGACAAAGGCGGAAAGGCGCGCGGGCAACGCGGTCCCGGCAGGCAAGGTGAAGGGGAGGGTGACTCCCGCCTCATAGCCGGCGAATGTCACGCCGCCGGCACTGATGCGGCGCGGGGCGGGATAGCCGAGTGGAATGTCCGTCCCGGCGGGCATCACCGTCACCGCGGGCGGGATGCCGCCGTCACCCGGATCGCGCCAGTAGGTTTTCCAGCCGGGTTCAAGCGTTATGTCGAGCGCGCCGCGCAAGGTTCCATCCGGCCCGGCGGGTGCAAGCAGGATGCGCATGGCCGCGCCTTCGGTTTCGGCGTGTGTGGCCGAAGCGCCACCCGCCAGCGCCGCTTGCGCGGGGCCGAGAAGCCCGCAGATCACAGTCAGGGTCAAACGGGCTTTCACAGGCCGCACCTCGCATTCGTCGCACTCAACATAAGGGCTGCTTCCTGCATCCACCCTTAACAATCGAGAGCGAACCGGACACGATTGTGTCACCGGCGGGACTTGGTGCTGCACCGCGCAATCGACATAGTCGCGCCATGGACAAGCGCATCGATGGTTTCCGGTTTGGCAATGGCGGTCGCGGCGGCGATGCCGAATTGACGGGGCAGTTGCTCATTGCCCTGCCCGGCATGGGTGACGGACGCTTTGTCCGCAGCGTGATCTACCTGCACACCCATTCGCGCAACGGGGCGATGGGCTTCATCATCAACCGCGAAATGGGGATGAAGTTCGAGGAACTGATGGTGCGGCTCGGCGTCAAGACCGAGGCGCAGGCGCAATCGGCGCTGACGGTTGGGCGCAAGGGCCGCGCCCGCGTCCGTTACGGCGGCCCGGTGGAGGAGGAGCGCGGTTTCGTGCTGCACTCACCTGAATATCATGCACGGGGTGACGCCCATGGCGGCCCGGTCAGCGTTTCAAGCTCGATGGAAACGCTTCACGCCATCGCGCGCGGCGAAGGCCCGGAGAAATCCGTGCTCGTCCTCGGCTACGCCGGTTGGAGCGCCGGACAGCTTGAAGGCGAGATCAGCGAGAATGCCTGGCTGAACGGCCCGGCCGACGCCGAACTTGTCTTCAACACGCCGGTCGATGAAATCTATGACCGCGCGCTTTTGAAAATCGGCGTCAGGCCGGAACAATTGAGCGGCGCATCCGGCCACGCGTGACCATGACGGTGCGGCTCACGCCGCCGCTATTTTTCTCGCGCCGCTTGTGCCGCCGCTATTTTTCCTGCGCGGCTCACGCCGCCGCCATTTTTCCCGCGCGGCTCACGCCGCCGCCACTGGCATCGTCCGCGAACGCAAGAGTTTGAGGGTTTGCTCGGCATCGCGCGGCTCGCCAAAGGCGTGGCTTTGCACATAGGCGCAGCCCATGGCGGCAAGCGCTGCCGCATCCTCGTCCGTCTCGACGCCTTCCGCCACAACCGACATCCCCAGATCGACGCCGAGCGTGACAAGCGCTTTCAGCAGCGTGTCGCGCCGCGCACCTTCGCCTGCAAGGAAAGACCGGTCGATCTTGATGCAATCGAATGGGAAGCGCGTCAGGTATGAAAGCGACGAATGGCCGGTGCCGAAATCATCGAGCGACAGACTGACCCCCAGGCCGCGCAGGGCCTGGAGCACACCGGCGGCACGTTCCGGGTCTTCCATCACCATGGATTCGGTCAGTTCAAGGCGCAGGGATCGCGGGTTGAGCCCGGTGCTTTCCAGCACGGCAGCGACATCACCGGCGAGATCCTGGCGCAGCACCTGCACGCTCGACAGATTGACCGCGACAAACACCGGCACATCGCCGATGGCGAATTGCCATTGACGCAATTGCGAGGCGGCCTCTGTCAGCGCGAATTGGCCAAGCTTGGTAATGAGGCCTGACTTTTCGGCAACCGGAATGAATTCTGTGGGTGGAATGAGGCCGCGGCGCGGACTGCGCCAGCGCATCAGCGCCTCAAAACCGGCAATGGATGAATCCGAAAGCCGGATGATCGGCTGATAGACGAGGTGCATCTCGCCGCGTTCCAGCGCCCGGCGCAAATCGGCTTCAAGCTGAACCACATTCGAGCCGACGACACGAAAGGCCGGGCGGAACGGCTCGATGCGGTTGCCGCCGCTGCGCTTGGCATGGTGCATCGCCAGTTCAGCGTCTTTCAGCAGGTCGTCGGCGCTTTGGCCCGGCTCGCCCGACAGGGCAAGCCCGATGGAGGCCGACAATTCCTGCGTGGCGCTGCCTTGCCGCTCGGCCAAAGCGGCAACGCCTGATGCATCCGGTTCCGACAGGAGCAGCACGGCAAATTCATCGCCCACCACCCGGCACAGCGAATCCTGCGGTTTGAGCAATTGCTGGATGCGGCGCGACAAGGTGAGCAGCATCGCATCGCCGGCGGCGATGCCCTGGCCCTGATTGACCGCCCGGTAATTGTCGATGTCGATCGACAGGACGGCGACCTTGCGCCCGCTGTCCGGCGCGATGAGCTTCAGGGAATTGGCGACAAGGCCGATGAACATTTCTCGGTTCGGCAGGCCGGTCAGATGGTCGGTGACGGCGTTGTGCATGAGCCGCTCCGTCGCGACACGCTGGTCGGTCACGTCGGACATCGTGCCGATGCAGCGGATGACCTCGCCATCATGGCCGATCACCGGCCTTGCCTTGAGCGCGAACCAGCGCATGCGGCCGCCTGGCGACTGCAGGCGGAACTGGTCGGCGATACGGCCGCGCTTGTGTTCGAGCACGGCATCGAGCGTGGCACGGAACCGGTCGCGGTCGTCACGGTGGATGTGGTCCAGCCATTGGCGCGGCGGCGCCGACAGCGCGTTGCGTTCGAGGCCGAGGCTCTCAGAGAAATCCGGCAGCAGCGAGATGCGGTCACGCACCACATCCCAATCCCAGACGATGTCCTCGGCCCCGGTCAGCGCCAGGGCCTTGCGTTCGAGTTCGCTGAACAGGCCTTTTTCCAGCGTGCCGCCCGCGAATGCGTGCTGCATCACAGTGAAGCCCAACAGCACGATGATCAAGACCATGGCGCCGCCCAGTGCGGGCTGGATGACGGGATTGTCGATCTGGCCTGTCACCGTCATCCAGGAGGCCGTGAGCCATGCGATCATCAACGCCCAGGTCGGGACAAGCATCACGGCCCGGTCGAAGCCCTTGAGCCCAAGCACCACGATCAATGGCACGCCCGCAATGATTGTCCCGGCAAACGAGGCGCGCGCCAGCCCGGAGGCTTTTTCCGGGTCGACCACCGCAAAAAAGGCGAGCACGGCAAGGGCCGCCAGCCACAGCGCGACCAGCCAGCCCAGATGCCGGTTCCAGCGGCTGAGCCGCAAATAGGAAAACAGGAACAGAAGCAAAATGGCGGCAAGCGCCACCTCTGTCCCTGCCCGCCAGACAGATTGCGTCAGTGGCGACGCCCCGAGCAGCGGGGCAAGGAAGCCGAAATCCAGCGCCACATAGGCAAGCACGCCCCATGCCAGCGCCGCCGTCGCGGGAAAGAGCGATGTGCCCCGGACAATGAACACGATGGTGAGGAACAGCGCCAGAAGCCCGGCGATGCCGATGACGATGCCGCGAAACAGCGTGAAAGCGTTCTGGCTTTCCTTGAACGCGGCCGGGTCCCACAATTGCAATTCCGGCAGCCGGTCGCTCGACATCTCGACCACGAATGTGACGACGCTGCCCGGGTTGAGTGTCAGGCTGAACACATCGGCCGACGTGTCGTTTTCGCGCTCCAGCGCGAAGCCCTCGCTTGGCGTGATGTTGGCGATGCGGGGTTGTCCAAGGTCGGGCCAGACAACGCCTGACCCGGCGAGCTTGAAATGCGGGGCGACCAGCAACCGGTCCAACTGTTCGTCCGTCGGGTTCGACAAGGCGAAAACGGCCCAATTGCCTGTGGGGTTTGCGTCGATTGCGCGGATCTCGATGCGGCGCACCACGCCGTCGGCTCCCGGTGCCGCCGAAATCTGGAACGCCTCGCCCTCGCCGCGCGTGATCTCCACGGCGTCGGTCAGGTCAATTGCCTGTGCCTCCTGCGTGACCCGGACAGGCTCAATCGCCTGCGCGACACCCATGTGGGCGAGACCCGCAAACAAGCCGGAAAGCACGACCAGAATGGCCAGCAGGCGGACCATCATCGGCTGTCAACCCCGCGCGGCTGGCGGGCCGCCTGAGCGACCGAGGCCGACATCCGAGGCAAGGCAGGCATAGAGTTCATGGTCACGTCGGTGCCCGTCAATTTCCAGATAGGCGCGCGCCGTGCCTTCATGGGTGAAGCCGCATCGCTCCAGCAACGCGATCGATTTGGTGTTGCCCGCAATACAGGCAGCTTCCACGCGATGCAAACACAGGGTGTGGAAAGCAAAGCGCAGCACCGTGACAACCGCATCGCTCATGTGACCGGCGCCGTGATGCCGCGTCCCTAGCCAATAGCCGATTTGCGCCGATTGTGCGGCACCGCGGCGGATTTGCCCCAGGGTGACACCGCCGAACAAAGGCTCGCCGCGCCGGTCAAACACAAGGAACTGGAAGGAGACGCCGTCCTGCGCGAGCCGTTGCGCGGCCTTCACGCGTGCGCCAAAGGCGGCCTTGGTCAACTCGGTGTCGCTCCAGCGCGGCTCATACGGGCGCAATTCCGCCTCGCTTTCGGCCCTGAGCGCCGCCCAAGCGGCATGGTCGCGTTTTTCAGGCAGGCGCAACATCACGCCTTGACCGCTGAGCACCGGCCCGCGCGGCCATGGCAGGCCCAGCATGGTTCAGCCCGCGGCGGCACGGCGCGCGGGCGCCGGTTCCGTTGCGGCTAGGCCCACGCCAAGCTCTGCGATGTCCGGAATGCCACCAACCGGGCCGAGCGCGGCGAGCGTCACGGGGCTTTGGCCGAACATGCGGCCTGCAAGATCGGTCAGGCGGGCAGGCGTGATGGCAGCAAGCCGCTCCATCGTTTCCTCCATCGCCAGCGGCCGCCCATGCAGCAAAAGCTGCCGCCCGATCTGGCCGGAGCGGCTGACGGCGCTTTCCTGGCTCATCAGCAGGCCGGCCCTGAATTGCGCGCGGGCGCGATCCACTTCGGCCACATCCACATACTCGGCGGTTTTTAGCAGTTCATCGCGCAGCACATCCATCAATTCCGCAACGTCTTCCTTCTGGGTGGCGGCATGGACGCCAAAAAGGCCGGTGTCGGAAAAGCTCCAGTGGAACGCGTAAATCGAATAGCAAAGCCCGCGTTTTTCGCGGATCTGCTGGAACAGGCGCGATGACATTCCGCCGCCGAGCAGCATCGCCAGCACCTGCGAGGCATAAAAGTCGCGCGCGAGATTGGCCTTGCCTTCAAAGCCAAGCACAATCTGTGCATCCATCAGATCACGCGTTTCGCGGAATGCGCCGCCCGTGTAATGCGCGGGCGCGATCAGTGTCGGCGCGGCGCTGGTGCCGACCATTCCACCCAGCCGGTCCTCGATCAGGCGCAGGAACGCGTCATGATCGACATTGCCGGCCGCCGCGATCACCATGCGCTCGCCGAAATACTCGCGCGCGACAAAGGCTTTGAGTTCGCGGGCGGAAATCGCCTGCACGCTCTCCGGCGTGCCCAAGATCGAGCGGCCGACCGTCTGCCCCGCCCACGCCATTTCGGTGAAGCGGTCAAACACGATGTCGTCGGGCGTGTCATGCGCCGCACCGATTTCCTGCAGGATGACGTGCTTTTCCCGCTCCAACTCGTCTTCGTCAAACAGGGAATCCGTCAGGATGTCACAGAGGATGTCGACCGCCAGCGGCACGTCATCCTTCAAGACGCGGGCGAAATAGGAGGTGTTCTCGGTGGAGGTCGCCGCATTGATTTCGCCGCCGACATTTTCGATCTCGACGGCAATCTGTTCGGCGGAGCGGCGTGACGTGCCCTTGAAGGCCATGTGTTCGAGGAGGTGGGCGATGCCATGCTCGCCATTGCGTTCGTTGCGGGCGCCCGCCTTGAGCCAGAAACCGACCGATACGCTTTCGAGATGCGGAATGTTCTCCGAGGCCACTGTGATCCCGTTGGCGAGACGGTCAACGCGTACTGACTTCACCAAACTACCTCCCGTTCGGGCGGCCAGCGCGCGGTTCATGCCGCGCGCGTTTTGCCGCCGATGAAATCTTCCACCATTTTTTGATCATTGGGAAGCCGGTCGAAGCGTTCCGCGCGCGCCATCAGATCGGACAGCCAGACGGGCAGCGCCGGATGCACGCCGGTTGCCGCCTTCACAGCGTCCGGGAACTTGGCCGGATGGGCGGTGGCAAGCACGACGCCCGGCACATCACCGGCCTTCAGCCGCCGCTGGACGTGGACAGCCGTCGCCGTGTGCGGATCAAGCAAGTAGCCGCTTTCGGCCAGCACGCCGGACAGCGTCTGTGCCACCTCGTCCATGCCGGCGCGGCCCGCATCGAAGCCGGCCGCCCGCATTTTTCCCAGAACCGCAGCTGAAAGCGTGAAGCGGCGCGACTGCTTCAAAGAGGCCATCGCGGCCACAACCGGCTGGGGGTCGCGGCCTGCCGCATCGAAGATCAGCCGCTCGAAATTCGACGAGATCTGGATGTCCATCGACGGCGATGTCGTCTGGATGACCTCGTGCATTTCGTAGGTGCCGGTCGAGAGCGCGCGGGCGAGAATGTCGTTGTCATTGGTCGCGACGATCAATTGCCGGATCGGCATGCCCATCATCTTGGCGGCGTAACCTGCGAAGATGTCGCCGAAATTGCCTGTCGGCACGGTGAAGCTGACGGGTCGGTCCGGCGCGCCAAGCGACAGCGCCGCGGAGAAGTAATAGACGATCTGGGCCATGATCCGGCCCCAGTTGATCGAGTTGATGCCGGACAGGCGGACCTTCTGCCGGAAAGCCTGATGGTTGAACATGGCTTTCACCATGTCCTGACAATCGTCAAAGGTTCCATCGATCGCGATCGCCCGCACATTGGCCGCGCTCGAACCCGTCATCTGGCGCTGCTGCACCGGCGACACGCGGCCGAACGGAAACAGGATGAACATGTCGGTGCGGTCGCGGCCCGCGAAGGCCTCGATGGCCGCGCCGCCTGTGTCACCGGAGGTCGCGCCAACGATCGTGGCGCGCTCATCCCGCTCCGCCAGCACATGGTCCATCAGCCTCGCGATCAGTTGCATGGCCACATCCTTGAAGGCCAAGGTCGGACCGTGGAACAGTTCCAGCACAAATTCGTTTGCTCCGGTCTGCACCAGCGGGCAGACGGCCGGGTGGCGGAACGTGGCATAGGCTTCGTCAATCAGCCGCTTGAACGCGGCGCGCTCGATCGCGCCCTCGACATAGGGCCACATCACGGCGAGCGCGATGTCGGCGTAAGGTTTGCCACGCAGGCCGCGGATCGCGGCCGGGGAAAGCACCGGCCATGCCTCCGGCACATAGAGCCCGCCATCGGCGGCAAGCCCTGTCACCAGGACGTCCGGGAAGGAGAGGCGCGGAGCATTGCCGCGCGTCGAGATATAGTGCATCGCGTTTGGCCTGGCTGGAGTTGCGGCGTCCGCCCTTGAAGCGCCGCAAACATGACGTTGCAGATGAGGTCGATTTCACGTTTTGCAGGCGCTATAATCCAGCTTGGCGCGGACGTGTAGGGTTGATTGCGGAGAGTTGACGGTGAATGTGACACGAAGCCTTCAATTGGGCATGGTTTTTTGCGCGGGCCTGTTTCTGGCCGCCTGCCAATCCACCGCCAACAAGCCGGTCGACCTCGGCATTGGCACGCCCGCCGACAATGCCGCCCAGAGCCAGACGGATGTCGCCGCGGTGGAGCCCGGGCGCATCACCGATGTGGAGTTGCGTGCCTATTGCCCGCGTGTGTCGCTGCGCGCGGGCACGAATTACTACCGCACCTACGAAGGCGGCGCTGAGGAGGACCCGCAAGCTGTCATCTATCAGGCGTCACTTGGCGAGACCTCGCGCAATTGCACCTATGGCAACGGCATGCTGAACATGACGGTGGCGGTCGCCGGCCGCGTCGTGCCCGGTCCGAAGAGCCGCGAAGGCCAGATCACCATGCCGATCCGCGTCGCGGTGGTGCAGGGCGACACCGTGCTTTACAGCCAGTTGCACCAGCATCCGGTGACAGTCGCGACCACGGGCGCGACGCAGTTCATCTTCACCGATCCGGCAATCAGCATCCCGCAGCCGAACCAGACCAACATCCAGGTCTTCATCGGTTATGATGAAGGCCCCTACGACACGCCCTGACGGGATCGCGCCTGAGGCCGGTCAGGCGTTTTCGCTCCACAGGCTGAGCGCTTGGACCGTTGCCGGCAGGTCCTTCAGCCGGTTGATCACTGTCTCCGCGCCGGCATCCGTCAACCGTTCGGCATGGCCGGGCGTCGAGTGGCTTGCACCCGTGTAGCCGATCACCCGCATGCCTGCCGCCCGCGCGCCATGGACGCCATGGGTGGAATCCTCGATCACGAAGCAGCGCGCCGGATCGGCATCGAAAGCCTTTGCCGCGTGCAGGAACACGTCGGGCGCAGGCTTGCCCATTTTCGAGCCGACCTCGAGTGCGGAAAAGACGTTTGCGCCAAAAACCGAATCAAGACCCGTCGCGCCAAGAGAGATTTTCAGCCGGGCCGAGGTGGAATTCGAGCAGATGCACTTGCGGTCGCCGAAGGCCAGTGCGGCATCGCGCGCGCCGTCGAGCATTTTCACACGGGCCAGCGCCTTGTCGATCAGCGCGTCGGCCTTGTCGATCATGGCCGCACTCATCGGCACGTCGGCGATGCGTTCAATCTCCAGCAGGATTTGCTTGAAGGTGAGCCCGGCATAGCGCTCCGACAGGTCTTCGGCGGAAATCGGATATCCGGCCTTGGTGATCAGTTCAGCGTCGATGCGGGATGCCAGAACCTCGCTATCGACGAGCACGCCGTCGCAATCGAAAATCATCAAATCAATATCGGGCATGTTCGGGTTCCGCTCTCGTCTGGCGGCGCAGGTAGGGCCATGGCCCGGCAATGGCAAGCAAAAGCGATGGCGCCGACATTTCCGTAACGCGGCCTTAACCCTGTCCGGTAACCATGGCGGCAGTTCAGTCCCGCGTGTCAGTGAGTTCGAATCCATGCCTGCCAGCGCCGTCCGCCGTGCCGCCGAAAGCCCGATCAAAGTTGCATCCGTCCCAGGCCGCGGCTTGCCGCTCGACACGATCCTGAAGGGGGACTGCGTGGCCGCCATGGACGCGCTGCCCGACCGTTCGGTGGACGCGATTTTCGCCGACCCGCCCTACAATCTGCAACTGGAAGGCGCGCTGCATCGGCCCGACCAATCCAAAGTCGATGCCTGCGACGACCATTGGGACCAATTCGATAGCTTTGCCGCCTACGACGCCTTCACGCGCGCCTGGCTGCTGGCCGCGCGCCGCGTGTTGAAACCGTCAGGTTCGATCTGGGTGATCGGCTCCTACCACAACATCTTCCGCGTCGGCGCGATCATGCAGGATCTCGGCTTCTGGATGCTGAACGACATCATCTGGCGCAAGGCGAATCCGATGCCGAATTTTCGCGGCCGCCGGTTCCAGAACGCGCATGAAACGCTGATCTGGGCTTCGCGGTCGCAGGATGCAAAAAGCTACACCTTCAACTACGACGCGATGAAAGCCGCCAATGACGATGTGCAGATGCGCTCGGACTGGCTGTTTGCGATCTGCAACGGGGCCGAGCGCCTGAAGGACGCCGATGGCGGCAAGGTTCACCCGACGCAGAAGCCCGAGGCGCTGCTTGCCCGCGTGATCCTGTCGTCAACCAAGCCCGGCGACGTGGTGCTTGATCCGTTTTTCGGCACCGGCACCACCGGTGCCGTCGCCAAGCGCACCGGCCGCCATTTCATCGGCATCGAGCGCGAGCAGGCTTACATCGACGCGGCGAACGCCCGCATCGCGGCGGTCGAGCCCATGGGCCGCCCGCTTCTGGATGTGATGACCGGCAAGCGCGCTGAACCGCGCATCGCCTTCGGCGCGCTCCTTGAAGCTGGTCTTGTGAAGGCCGGCGATGTCTTGACCGACGCCAAGGGCCGTCACAGCGCCATCATCCGCGCCGACGGCACCATCTTCGCCAACGGCCTTGCCGGTTCGATCCACCGCATCGGCGCGCATGTGCAGGGCCTTGAGGCGTGCAATGGCTGGACCTTCTGGCACACTGGACGCGACCGCCAATGCATCGACACGCTGCGCGCCGCCATGCGCGAACGCCTCGCGGAAGCGGGCTGACGCGGCGAGAAAAATCGCAGGGCCGTTCTCCAGCCGGCCATGCCAACGAAGCGCCCGGGGCCAACGCTCCGGGCGTTTTCGTCAATGCGTGTTTGCATTTCGCGTGATGGAAGAGTACATACAAATAATACACAGAAATCGGAGATGCGTGATGGGTACGCTGGCGAAAAAAACGGGACGTGCATCTGCCCCGACCAAAACGGCGGTCGTCAATGTGCGGTTTGATCCGCCGACATTGGGTCTTATCGAACGTGCTGCTGCCAATGCCGGCATGTCAGTGTCAGCCTATCTGACAACGACTGCGGTTGCCAAAGCCCGAACCGATATTCTGGATGAGCGCTATATTGCTCTGAACGAGCCGGATTTCGATGCGGTCGAGGCGCAAATTGAACGTGAGCAACAGCCGCATCCCGGCCTTGCCCGGTTGATGGCGACACAATTTGAGTGGATGGATGGCTGAGCCTTTTCAACGGCCTGCCGTCCTTTCCGGGGTCCACTTGCTTGACGGGTTCGACTGCAGCGAACCGAGCCTCGACGAATGGTTGAAGACGCGCGCGCGCTACAATCAGGCAGAAGGCTGTTCACAGTCCTTTGTGGTTGCAGATGCGGACTATGTGGTTGTCGCATTCGCATCCCTTTCGGCCGGTCTCATCGATCGAAATGGTGTTCCACGACGCTTCAAGACCGGTCAGGCCCCGAAAAGCATTCCGGTTGCCGTTCTCGGCCGCCTCGCTGTGGACGTGCGACATCAGGGCAGAGGTCTTGGCGCAGCCTTGCTTAAGCACATGATCGGCGTTTCGGTGCATGCTGCGGGATTGATCGGCTTTCGCGCTATCGTCGTTGATCCGCTCGATGAAAAAGCTGCGGCGTTTTATGAGCGATACGGCTTCGAGCCCATGCAAGGCGGGCAAGGCCGGATGCTGCTGCCGGTCAAGAAGCTGATGGCAAGCCGCATGCCTGATTGATCACAGGGCCAGGCAGTGCCTCAGTTGGAAATCCGTCGTTCGAGGCTTTTTCCCTTCATGCTGAGGGTCCCTCTTCAGGACGGGCGAGACCCGTGGCTCGCCCTATGCTCTTGCGGGCCTCGAAGCACGAGAGAAAAAGCACCTCAGGATGAAGGGGATTTCAAACTGAGACACCACCCACTGCCACGCCAAACCCTGCCAGATCGCGCTTCAGCGTTTCGGCGTCGATGAAGCGCACGGCCTTCCACCCCGCCTTGCGTGCGCCCTCCACATTGGCTGGCACATCGTCGATGAAGAGCGTGCGGCCCGGCGTCAGGCCGAACGCGGCATGATGGTGCTCATAGATCGCGATGTCCGGCTTCAGCACCCTGATGTCGCCCGACACCGTCACGCCGCGCGGCTCGGTGAGGAAGGGGAACAGCACTTGCGCCTCGCGGAACGTGTCAGACGCGAAATTCGTCAGCATCGTCACATCGCGGTCGTCGGCGATCAACGCCCGCATGATTTCGACCGTGCCATCATAGGCATGCGGCACCATCATCGCCCAATTGCGACGGAAGGCGCGTATGTTGTCGGCTTCCGTCGGGAATTTCGCGATCGCCTCGGCCTCCGCGTCCTCCCAGCTCCGCCCGCGATCCTGCTCCATGTTCCAGTCATGCGTGCAGACATGGGCGAAGAACCAGTCGCGGCGCGTCTTGTCCGGCATGATGTCGGCGAACGCCAGATGCGGGTCATAATGGATCAGCACTTTGCCGATGTCGAAAACGATATGGTCGATCATGGATGTCAGCCTTCCAGGGCGCGGATGATGGCCTTGCGCATCAGCGCAGGTAGCGCTTCCGCGTCAAGCTTTTGTGACCACCAACCGGGGCCGCGGGGCAAAGCCGCCTCGCCGCGCCAGACTTCCAGTTCCAGCGTGAAATGCGTGAACACATGGGTGACGCTGCCTGCGAAGCGCCAGCGGGCGGGGAAAGGCGCGGCATCGGCGCCGGTCGCGCCATCCTTGCGTGAATTCCACTCCGTTGTCGGCGGCTGCGTCATGCCTGCGAGCAGGCCCGTTCCTGCGCGCTTTTCGAGCCAGACCGCTCCGTCCGCATCGAACGCGACAAAGGCGGCGCCCCTGCGCAGCGGCTTGGCCGCTCTTGCCGCCTTCAACGGAAAGCGCTGTGGGTCACGCCCGCGTGCTGCGCAATGGCGGCTGACCGGGCAAATGCCGCAGGCCGGTGATTTCGGCGTGCAAATCGTCGCGCCGAGATCCATCATCGCCTGCGCGAAATCGCCCGGCCGTGCCAAGGGCACATGGGTTTGGACAAGACCGCGGATCGC
>JALOTE010000160.1 GCA_025458045.1 Rhizobiaceae bacterium | reverse complement strand
CGATAGTCATCCTCGGGTTTATCCCGAGGACCCAGCACCTTCTTCGGCCATCCAGAAAAGATCTGGGTCCTCGGCACAAGGCCGAGGATGACTAGCGGGGGGGGGGGAGGAGGGGAGCAGAGGAGGAGGCGCGCGGCGCTTGGGTGACGCGATAGTCATCCTCGGGTTTATCCCGAGGACCCAGCACCTTCTTCGGCCATCCAGAAAAGATCTGGGTCCTCGGCACAAGGCCGAGGATGACTAGCGGGAGGAGGGGAGGGAGAGGAGGGGAGGGGAGGAGGTGCGCGGCGCTTGCCCGGCCGTTACTTCACCACGATTTTCATGCCGCCGCGCACGCGGGCGTAGAGGTCGATGACGTCCTGGTTGATCAGGCGGATGCAGCCGGACGATGCATTGGTGCCGATGGATTTCCATTCCGGCGTGCCATGCAGGCGAAACTCTGTGTCCTTGCCATCCTTGAAAATATACATGGCGCGCGCGCCGAGCGGATTGTCGAGGCCGGGCCTCTGGCCGCCGTTTTCGGCGGAGTATTTGGCGAGGTCCGGCCGGCGCGCGATCATTTCGTCGGGCGGCGTCCATTTCGGCCATTCGCGCTTCCACTGCATGACGGCTTCGCCCGACCACTCGAACCCTTCGCGGCCGACGCCGACGCCGTAGCGGATCGCCTGGCCGCCAGGATAGGTGAGATAGAGGTGGCGCGCGCCGGTATCGACGACGATGGTGCCGGCCGGATAGCCGGTGGAATTGCGCACGATCTGGCGGCGGAACTGCTCGGGAATCTGCTGATAGGGAACCGTCGGCAGCCTGAATCCGCCGTCGACGAATCCCGCATACATGGAGGCATGATCCTCGCCGCGCCCGGTGGCGGAAAGTTTCAATTGCCCCATCTCAGCTTCGCGCTTCTTGCGCTTGGCTTTTTCTTTCGGATCTTCATTGATCGGCTCGCGTGTGGCCACGCAGCCCTGCAGGGCCAAGGCCGCGCCGCCAAGCGCAATCATGCTGACAATCTGCCTGCGTGTCGTCATAGTGATCCCCGAAGTTCCCCGTGCGCCTTGCGCGTCTTTACCCTTTGTTCACCATCGGGCGTTTGGCGGCAAGCCGCCTTGCGGCCAAGATAAACCAGTGAAGCAACCATTAATGAACATGGTTAACGGCGCGTTGACGATACGAAGCGGATGCAACCCGTGCAATCGGCGGTGCCTCAATTTGAAATCCGTCCTTCGAGGCTTTTTCCCTCCATGCTGAGGTGACCGCTTTTGCGGGCCTGGAAGCAGGAGGAAAAAGCACCGCAGGATGAAGGCGATTTGATACTGAGGCATTGCCAAACAGCGCGATGGCTTGCCGGAGGACAATTGCCGGTTCATTGTTGCGCCAGCAATCTGGAGGGGGACCACGATGACGCCGGTTGACACGCGCGCGCCAAGCCTGACCTGGACTTTTGTGGACGGGCACTGGCTGGAGGGCAATCCACCGTTGATGGGTCCGCGCAGCCATGCATTCTGGCTCGGCTCCTATGTGTTTGACGGGGCACGCTGGTTCGAGGGCGTCGCGCCCGACCTTGACTTGCACTGCGCCCGCGTCAACCGGTCTGCGGAAGCGATGGGACTTTCGGCGCTGATGCACCCTGAAACCATCGAACATCTGGCGCATGAGGGCCTGAAGAAATTCGATGGCCGCACGGCCGTCTACATCCGGCCGATGTATTGGGCCGAACATGGCGGCTACATGGGCGTGCCCGCCGATCCGGCCTCGACGCGCTTTGCGCTGTGCCTCTATGAATCGCCTATGATTTCGCCTTCGGGGTTTTCGCTTGGCGTCTCGCCCTTCCGCCGGCCGACGCCCGAGACCATGCCGACAGACGCCAAGGCCGGCTGCCTTTATCCGAACAATGCGCGCGCCGTGCTCGAGGCCCGCTCGCGCGGCTTCGACAATGCGCTGGTGCTCGACATGCTGGGCAATGTCGCCGAAACCGGCACATCAAACGTCTTCATGGTCAAGGATGGCGTCGCGTTCACGCCGGCCCCGAACCGCTGCTTCCTCTCCGGCATAACGCGGTCGCGCGCCATTAGCCTGTTGCGGCAGGCCGGTGTCGAGGTCGTCGAAAAAGTGCTGACCGTGGCCGACTTCAAGGCGGCCGACGAAGTGTTTTCAACCGGCAACCATTCCAAGGTCGTGCCTGTGACCCGGCTTGAGGATCGCGACTTCCAGCCCGGCCCCGTCGGCCAAAAGGCGCGCAAACTCTACATGGATTGGGCGCATGGCTGAGCCGGTCAGGCGGCGGGGAGCGAAAATCCGTAGCGTTGATGGAATGCGTCATGCAGCGCGGCGAGTTCGCCGTTCAGCGCGTCCATGTCCATCAGCGCGCCGCGCAGGAAGGCCATTTCAAACAGGCGGAACGGATCGGCCTCGGGTTTGGCCGCCCGCATCGCATCGATCCGGCCGCGCACATGGGCGTGCGCGAGGCCATAGGCGATCACTGAAAACAGCGCTTCCGGCGAACGCGCGATCGCGTCGGTGATGGCGAGCAGCTTCGGCATTTCGTCCATCGGAACCGTGTCGATCTTGCAGATGCGGGTTCCGCCTTGGGTTGCGATGGCCATGTCTTCGAGTTGGTCATAGATGCCGAGGCGCTCGATGCCGGTCAGCCGCCCTTCAATCGAGAAGACCGGAAACACGGGATAGAGCCGGCAGACAGCCGTGCGGTCACCATGGGCGCACACGCAACCCTGATCCTTCACGACCATGGTTTCGATTGTCAGGCGACGGCCATCGACAAGGTGCTCGACGCGGCGGATCTCATGGGCTGCGAAACTGGCGATGCGGCCCGTTGCCGCCAGCCAATCATATTCGCCAGGCAGCAGCGGCAACTCCTGCGGCGTGCCGCGCCCGATGACGGCGAACCGCGCCTTGTGGCGTGAGAACGTGCAGCAATGGGCGTCGCCGCACAGTTTCCAGCACTCCGGCTTGAAGACGAGGTCGGTGGCATAGATCGTGTCGAAATCGGTCATCGGCAGTTCAGGTGTGGCTTGTCTGGCCAGCTATGGCAAACAAAGGTTAGGAATCCGCCTCACGAAAAACCTGATCTCGATGCCCGCGCAAACTTGCCGTGACGGGTGCGCGCGCCTATGTCCACCGCTGACAAATCACCCCACAGGAGCTTAGGCGATGGCCCTCGAACTTCCCGCACTGCCCTATGATTATGACGCGCTCGCGCCCTTCATGTCGCGCGAGACCTTGGAATTTCACCACGACAAGCATCACATGGCCTATGTGACGAACGGGAACAACCTGTTGAAGGATTCGCCCCATGCCGGCAAATCCATCGAGGAGATTTGCGTTGCGGCCTTCAATGAGAAGAACGCCGGGCTCATCAACAATGTCGGCCAGCACTACAACCACATCCATTTCTGGCACTGGATGAAGAAGGGCGGCGGCGGCACCAAATTGCCGGGCAAGATCGCGGCGGCCATCGACGCCGATCTTGGCGGTTATGACAAGTTCAAGGCCGATTTCATTGCCGCCGGCACCACGCAGTTCGGCTCAGGCTGGGCCTGGCTGGCGGTGAAGGACGGCAAGCTCGCCATCATGAAAACACCCAACGGCGAAAACCCGCTGATGCATGGCGCGCACCCGATCCTCGGCGTCGATGTGTGGGAGCACAGCTATTACATCGACTACCGCAACGCGCGGCCGAAATATCTCGAAGCCTTCGTCGACAGCCTGATCAATTGGGATTACGTCGAAGAGATGCACGCCAAGGCGGTTGGCTGAGACCCGTTCCAGTTTTGCCATCCGCTTCCCTCAGTCATCCTCTGACCTTAGTCATCCTCGGCCTTCTGCCGAGGACCCAGTCTTTTGACGTGATCAAAGCACCGCTGGGTCCTCGGGATAAACCCGAGGATGACTAACGGGTGGACAGGTTCGTGACGTCAAGACGGCGCAACCCCCGCGCAATTCTTGCTCATCATCGACC
>JALOTE010000071.1 GCA_025458045.1 Rhizobiaceae bacterium | reverse complement strand
TGCAACGTGCGGCTGAAACGCTCGCCCTTGGCCTTCACCTCGTCAACGCGGGCGTTGTAGCCGTCAATGTTGCGCACACCGACCTTCGCCATCTTGCGATAGCGGTCTTCCATTTCCTTGACCGTCCATTTGAGCGCGACAACGGCCTTTTTCGGATCGGTCACAACCGGCGTCAGCAGATGCGGGATGCCGTCATAGACCGACAGTTCCAGCATCTTCGGGTCGATCATGATCAGGCGGCACTGCTCGGGCGTCAGCCGGTAGAGCAGCGACAGAATCATGGTGTTGATCGCGACCGACTTGCCGGAGCCGGTGGTGCCCGCAACCAGCAGATGCGGCATTTTCGCCAGATCGGCGATCACCGGCTCGCCGTTGATCGTCTTGCCGAGCGCCAGCGCAAGGCGCTGCTTGGACGTTTCATAGTCGCGCGCGGTCGTTCGGCAGTTCGATGCCGATGGCATTGCGGCCCGGCACCACCGCGACACGGCAGGCGATCGCGCTCATGGAGCGGGCGATGTCGTCGGCCAAGCCAATGACGCGCGACGACTTGATGCCGGGTGCAGGCTCAAGCTCATAGAGCGTGACGACCGGGCCGGGCCGCACATGGATGATCTCGCCCTTGACGCCGAAATCATCGAGCACGCCTTCGAGGATGCGGGCGTTTTCTTCCAGAGCTTCCTTTGACATTCTTGCGTCGCGCACGACTGTCCTGGGCTGCGCCAGCAAGGCAAGCTGCGGCAATTCATAGGCGTCCGGTTTCAGGAGCGAGCCTTGCGCCTCGCGGGCCTGACGCTGGCCGGGCTTTGGCGGCGCGGCAACGGCATCGACCGCCGGTCCGCGCGGGACCGACGCAGCCGGGGGTGCGGCACGCGGCCCGCGCGACACAACCGGTGCAGCCAACCCCTCATCGGCCAGGCTGTCGAGCAGTTCATCCTCGTCAAAAACGGGCGTTTCCATCGATGGAGCAGGCTGCGCCGCACGCAGCACGGGCGGACGCGGCGGTGCGGCCTGTGAGCGGTCCAGATCGGGCTCGATGCGCTGCGCGGCGGGCTTTGTCGGAATGCCCGCAATAGGCTGGCCGTCATCATCATCCGAAGCACCGGCAAAAAAGCGCCGTGTGCGCGTTTCGGCCGATCGCGCACTGCGCGGCCGGTTCAAGCCAAGGCGCGCCTTCAGGCTGAACCAATGGTGCAACACGGCTCCGGCGAATGGGCTGCCGCCGTCCTCGTCATCATCGGTGTCGGTGTCATCGTCAAACGGGATCGGGGCTGTCCGTGCGGCGGCCGTCGGACCGCGTGCGCCGGCCTTGCCCGATGCGGAAGGTTTGGCGACGGATTTGGGGGCGGCCTTCGCCAAGCGCGGCGTCATCGCGCCAAGCAGCATCCACAACCCCGGCAGGGCGATGAGTGCGGCAAGGAGCATGCCCGGCGCGCCGGATGGATAGCCGCCGGCCATCGCCGCGACCGGCTTCAGGATCAGGTCGCCCATCAGGCCGCCAAGGCCGGACGGCAGTGGCCATGTGGCCGGGCGCGACAGGCACGCCAGCGCCGCACACAGGACGAACACGGCCAGAACGGCATTGCGCAGCCGCACCCGTGCCGAACCGGCCGGTTGCCCGCGCAGCAAGGTCACACCCAATGCCGCCAGCGGCAACATGGCTGGCAATGCCCCAAGGCCAAACAATTGTGTTGCCACATCGGCAAACACCGCGCCCGGTGCACCCATCGCATTGGTCACCGGATTGCCGGTCGCATGGTTGAGGCTCGGGTCGGCAATGTTCCAGGTGGCGAGCGCCGCCGTTCCGCAGAGCGCCCCGGCAAGCGCGACCGCCCCGCCCGCACGCAGGATCTGGCGGCGGATAAAGTCGGATGCCACGCTGCGCGCATGGTCGAGCATGAGGCCGGGAGACGGGTTGGTACGCATGCGGCAATCCCTTGCAGCGATCCGCCCATGGCATTGGGAGCCACCGGCAGACATTCGGCCTCGACCATAGGGTCGCAAGGGTTAAGGCCTCTTTAACCAAGAAAATTCGCACAAAAGAAACGCCCGGGCCTTTGCCCGGGCGTCATGGTCATGCGGAACAGACCGATCAGTAATTGTAGGCGCGCTCGCCATGCGAGGTCAGGTCAAGGCCTTGACGCTCGTCGTCCGCCGAAACCCGCAGGCCGATTGTCATGTCGATGGCTTTGAACAGGACGAAGGAGACGACACCGGTCCAGACAACGCAGAGCAGAACGCCCTTCACCTGCGCCATGAAGGCGGTGGAGAAGACATATTCCGCGACCTGAAGCGTGCCGGGCTGCGAGACATAGTCCGGGATGCCCGCGCCGCCGAGGGCCGGATTGACGAAGATGCCGGTGAGCAGCGCGCCGATGATGCCGCCGACGCCGTGGATGCCGAAGACATCGAGCGAATCGTCATAGCCGAGCGCGTTCTTGATCATGGTCGAGGCGACAAAGCAGACGACACCGGCGATGAGGCCGATGATGATCGCGCCCATCGGGCCGACCCAGCCGCAAGCCGGGGTGACGGCGACGAGACCGGCGACAACGCCCGAAACCGTGCCGAGCAGCGACGGCTTGCCCTTGATGACCCATTCGGCGAACAGCCAGGCGACGGCGGCGGCGGCGGTGGCGACGAAGGTGTTCAGCATCGCCATGGCGGCAACGCCGTTGGCTTCGAGGTTGGAACCGGCGTTGAAGCCGAACCAGCCGACCCACAGAAGGGCCGCGCCGATCATCGTCATCGTCAGCGAGTGCGGTGCCATCAGTTCCTTGCCGTAGCCGATACGCTTGCCGAGCACGAGGCAGCCGACAAGGCCGGCGACGCCTGCGTTGATGTGGACGACGGTGCCGCCGGCGAAATCAAGCGCGCCCCATCCGAACAGTTTGCCGACATCGGCCGAGACCGCGGCAAACTTCGCTTCTGCGGCAGCCAGGACGGCGGCAGCGTCGGCAAGGCCGGCCACATCCGCTTCCGCGACGCCAGCCGTGACCAGCGCGGCCTTGGCCGCATCAAGAAGCGCGGTGTCGGTGGTTGCGGCGGCGGCTGCCGTCGCAGCCTGGACGGCGGCCGATGCATTGCCGAACACATCCGGGCCACCCCAATACCAGACCATGTGCGCCATCGGGTAATAGGCGAGGATCGACCACAGGATGCAGAAGATGAGGAGGGCGGAGAATTTCACGCGCTCGACCAGCGCGCCGATGATGAGCAGCGGCGTGATGACGGCAAACGTCATCTGGAACGCGATGAAGGCATATTCCGGAATATAAATGCCGTTCGAGAAGGTTGCCGCGATCGACGAGTAGTCGACGCCGGACAGGAACATTTTCGACAGGCCGCCGACATAGGGGTTCAGCGCTTCCGAACCATTGGCCGTGAAGGCGAGCGAATAGCCATAGGCGATCCAGGCGAGCATCATCACCGAACCGATGGCGAAGCACTGGGTCATCACCGACAGCATGTTCTTGGTGCGCACGAGGCCACCGTAAAACAGCGCGAGGCCCGGCAAGGACATCATCAAGACGAGAAGCGAGGAGGTCATCATCCAGGCGACATCGCCGGAATTGACAGTGGCGGCATGCGCCGGTGCGGCGGCAAGGGCGAGCGCCCCTGTTGCTGCGGCGGCGGCCGAAAGGCGGGAGAGCGTCATGGAGTCTTCTCCGTTGGTGGAAAGGAACGAGGGTTTCGGGAGGATCAAAGCGCGTCGGCGTTGGTTTCGCCGGTGCGGATGCGCAGCGCCGATTCGACCGGCGACACGAAAATCTTGCCGTCACCGATCTGGCCGGTCTTGGCGGCGGTCGCGATGGCGTCGACCGTCTTGGCGACATCGCCATCATTGACCACGACTTCGATCTTCAGCTTCGGCAGGAAGCTGACGGCATACTCCGCGCCGCGGTAGATCTCGGTGTGGCCTTTCTGGCGGCCATATCCCTTGACCTCCGTGACCGTGAGACCTTGAACGCCAAGCGCGGTCAGCGCTTCGCGGACGTCATCGAGCTTGAACGGCTTGATGATGGCCATGACTGTTTTCATGAGCGGTACCATCCCTTGTGTTGTGCCGCGCCGGTGCGGAATGCGCCGGAAGCGGCAATGGTTGAACGGAAAGAAAAGGATCCGGATGCGCGCGCCAGGGAGGAGGACCGGCGCGGCATCCGGATCAAGGTTGCGGATCGGACCATGGGAGATGGCCCGAAGTGATCCGCGACGGGTTCGATGAACGGTTGAAGGACGCTTGGCATCGGCCGCGCCGCATCAACGCAAATGGCGCGCCGGAGGCGCATTGCGGAGCGGACACGGCTGCATCCGTGGCGCGGGAGCCAGAAGTTCGGCGACACGCGAGATGATGCGCCGTCCTGCATGCAAGGCATGTTTGGCGGTCAGCGACAGCGGGCGTGTCCGATTGGTGGGTCTGTCCGGCATGATCGTCCCCTCAGACGCCGCAGGTGAGCGGCATGCTCGGACACATGAATCATGTTGCGTGCCAGTTTGCAGAATGGCGTTTACGGGCTGTTAACGGGAAGGAACGCGCCGCAAAAACAGGCAAACTGATGAATTTTTCGGCATTCATGATGTTCTCCGGACCACCTGCCTCAATTTCAGGCAATTTCCCGGCGCATCCGGATCAACCCTTCCTGCGCCACAGAGGCGATCAGGCAGCCTGTGCGATCAAAGATGCAGCCGCGCGACAGGCCGCGCGACGCCCCGGTCCATGGGCTGTCCTGATCATAGAGCAGCCATTGCGACGTATCGACAGGCGCATGGAACCACATCGCATGGTCAAGACTTGCAACCTGAAGAGACGGATCGAAGATCGAACGTCCATGCGCATAGAGCGATGCGTCAAGCAGCGTCATGTCGGAGAAATAGGCCAGCAGCGCCGCCTGCAGCCCGGGCTCCTTCGGCGCGTCTCCCTTGGCGCGCATCCAGATGCGCTGCACCGGATCCAGCTTGGCCGAGGAGACGAAATGGGTGAGCGACAAAGGGCGCATTTCCAGCGCCCGCTCGCGGCTCCAGTAGCGCTTCACCGGAGCGGGTACATGGTCGATGAAGCTGTCGATCAGTTCCTTTTCGCTCATCAGCGTTTCCGGCGCGGGAATGTCGTCCGGCATGACGACCTGATGGCTGAGCCCCGCTTCCGGCACCTGGAACGAGGCGGACAAGGCGAAAATCGCCCGGCCATGCTGGGTCGCGACAACCCGGCGCGTGGCGAAACTCTTGCCGTCTCGGATGCGTTCGACGCCATAGATGATCGGCACGGACGGATCACCGGCAAGGATGAAATAGGCATGCAGCGAATGGACCGAAAACGGCGCTTCGACCGTGCGTTGCGCTGCGATCAACGCCTGTGCAATCACCTGGCCGCCGAATACGCGCTGCCAGCCGACCTGGGGAGAAAGGCCGCGAAACAGGTTCACTTCAAGCCGTTCGAGATCCAGCGTCGCCAGCAATTCCGCCATCGCCCCGCCGGGGCCGGACGGCCCGCCGGACAGGCGGCTGTCGGTCGATGTAAGAGGCGTGTCGGACGGATCGGACATGGCTTGGCTCCAGTTTCAGTCAACCGACGCTCCTTTGACGTAAAAGTCAATCTGCCTCCAGCGCGTTTGAACCGCCGCCGCGTCGAAGAGCGCAATTTCCGAAATCCGCGCATCCTGATACAGGCGCAGGGGTTACCAAATGGAGAGACCGGCCATGACGACGCCGCGCCAAGACGAACGACAGACCGGAAGCGCCAAGGGCGACGCACACGACATCATCATTTCGGGTGCAGGCTATGTCGGCCTCGCCGTCGCGGTCGCGATCAAGCAGGCGGCGCCGGGCCTGTCGATCCTCATGGTCGATGCGGCACCGGAAGGCGTCTGGCGCAGGGACACGCGGGCTTCGGCCATCGCGGCCGCCGGCGTGCGCATGCTTCAGACGCTCGGCGCATGGGAGGCGATCGCGCCGCTGGCGCAGCCGATGACGGAGATGATCGTCACCGACAGCCGTGCCGCCGACCCGGTGCGGCCCGTGTTCCTGACATTTGATGGCGATGTGAAGCCGGGCGAGCCTTTCGCCCACATGGTGCCGAACCTTGCCATGACGACGGCGTTGCGGATGATTTGCGAAACGCTCGGCATCGAGATCCGTGAAGGCGTCGCAGTGTCGGGCTTTTCACGCGCCGGCGGCATGACGCGGCTTGAAACCGCCATGGGCGAAACGTTGACATGCCGCCTCGCGATCGCCTGCGACGGGGTGAAATCCACGCTGCGCGACAAGGCAGGCATCCGATCTCACCGGTTCGATTATGATCAGGCGGGAATTGTCGGCACCGTCTATCATGAGCGCCCGCATGAGGGGCGCGCCGAAGAACATTTCCTGCCCGCCGGGCCTTTCGCCATCCTGCCGCTGGCGCCCGATGAAAAAGGCAACCGCTCTTCCATCGTTTGGGTCGAGACCCGCAAGGATGCCGAACGCCTGTGCAAAGAGGACCCGTTTGTTTTTGAAGCCGAACTGGAAATGCGGTTCGGCCACAGGCTCGGGCCGATCCGCTTCGAGGGCGCACCCAAGGCCTATCCGCTGGGGCTGACACTGGTCAGGGATTTCGTCATTGACGGCCTGGCACTGGCCGGAGACGCCGCCCATGGCATTCACCCGATCGCAGGCCAAGGCCTCAATCTCGGCCTGAAGGACGCAGCCGCGCTCGCCGAAGTGCTGGTCGATGCGCATCGGCTTGGCCAGGACATCGGTTCGCTCGCCGTGCTGGAGCGCTACCAGCAATGGCGTCGCTTCGACACGGTGCGCATGGGCATCACCACCGACATGTTGACCCGGCTGTTCTCCAACGACATCGGCCCGCTGCGCGCCTTGCGGACCTTCGGTTTGGGTCTTGTTGACCGCATGCCGCGTCTGAAAGACTATTTCATCGGCCAAGCCTCGGGCCTGTCCAAGGACGGCCCGAAATTGCTCGCCGGCGAAATGATCTGACAGGGGGAACGGCCAAGTGCCCGTCATGCGCCCGTCACAGGCCAGACGCGAAGAGGGCGACGGCCCCCTTGGCCGCTATGAAGCGCTTTTGTTCTCCGACACGGGCGGGCTGACCCAGTTTGGCGCCTTCGTCGAAACGCTCGCACCGGGCGCGCGTTCATCGGAATTGCACTGGCACGAAACCGAGGATGAATTCGTGCTGGTGATTTCAGGCGAAGTGACGCTCGTCGAGGGGGATGCCTCCGGCGTGACGGAGACGAAGATGCATCCTGGCGATGCAGCAACCTTCAAGGCGGGCGATCCGGTCGGTCACAGCCTCGTCAACCGCTCCGGCCGGCCGTGCAGCTATCTTGTTGTCGGCACCCGCACGACCAATGACCGCTGGCACTACCCGCTGAAAGACGAGCATGTCACGCGCGACGGGGCCAAACGCACGGTCCGCAACGGCAAGGGCGAAATCATCCGCGAATATGAACGCTGAGCCGGCTTTGGCAGCAGCTTTGGCAACCGGCTGCCAATCATCTGAATTCGTTGAAAAATCCGGCGCATCTATCGCCGCACGGTTAATGGACTGTCAAGTTTTTGCGCGCTTCATTTGACGTCTCATCCACTCTGGAGGGACCGATGCCAAAACCGAATGCGCCTGAAATGGAACTGATGCTGAAGGGCTATGGCCTGACCACCGCCGAGATCCTCTACCGCATGCCCGACCATAAATCCGTGCTGCAAAGCTTCGTCTGGCAACTCTATGACATAGCGCCGAAGTTTCCGGAACTGACGCGCTTCCTCGATTTCTGGCGCGGCAATCTCGACGGGCCGATCCACTCGGTCATCTACACGCATCAGAAGCTGATCCGACCCAATGAGTGGCGCAGCGTCACGGGCGAGTTCCGCCTGAACTGAACTCACACCTCGTGCAGGTAAAGCGCGTAGTCCACATCCGGTATGGTGCGCGCCACGCGCAGATGCTCCGCCGCCTTGATGGCGCAGAACGTGCGGTGCATGTCCGCCCCCAGCGCATCCTTCAGGAAATCCGAAGCGGTTGCGGCACGGATCGCGGCACCCCAATCGCGCGGGATCACAGCTTCGGACGTGTCGGCGGCATAACCGTTGCCGGTTGTCTCCGGGCCGGGGTCGATGCGGTATTCAATCCCGTGAAGAATGCCAGCGAGCACGGTTGCCGCCACCAGATAGGGGTTGGCATCCACGCCCGACGGGCGGTGTTCGATGCGGCGTGCCTTGACGCCGCCTGCCGGAATGCGCAGCGCGACAGAACGGTTGTTGACGCCCCAGGAGGGTGACACGGGAGCGTAGGATTGCGACGTGAAGCGCCGCCAGGAATTGGCATGCGGCGCAAACACCAGCATGCTTTCGCCCATGGTCGAGATCAGCCCGCCAAGCGCGTGCAACAGTTCCGGCTTCCACGCCCCTTCATCGGCTTCGGCAAAGATGTTCGTCCCTTCCGTATCCCGCATCGAGACGTGAAAATGCATGCCGGAGCCAGCATAGTCTGCAATCGGTTTGGCCATGAAACAGGCGGTCAGGCCATGGCGGCGGGCCTGTGCCCGCACGATGCGCTTGAGGCGGATCAGGTCATCGGCCGCCTGCAACACGTCGGTGCGGTAGTTCAGCGTCAGCTCATATTGGCCGGGCGCATATTCGGAGATCACGGTTTCCGCCGGCAGCCCTTCCAGTTTCGCCGCCGCATAGATGTCGGAGAAGAGCGGCTCCATGCCGAGCAAATGGTCGACCGAATAGACTTCGGTCTTGGCGGAGGCCCGGCCATCCAGCACGGCGCGCGCCGGTTGCACTCGGCCTGCCGCATCGCGCTCATTGGCGAGCAGGAAGAATTCGAGTTCAAACGCGCCGGCCGGGTGCAGCCCGCGCGCCGCACACCGCTCGACCTGGCGTCTCAATGCGTGGCGCGGATCCGATGTCATCGGTGCGCCGTCGAGATGGTGCAGGCTCATCAGCACCTGCCCGCGCGCCGGAAGCGTGCCATGCAGGCGCGCCAGCGTGCCGGGGACGGGCCAGGCCCGCATGTCGCCATCGCCCGCATCCCAGATCAGTCCGGTCTCGTGCACATCCTCGCCGGTGATGTCGAGCCCCATGATCGACACCGGCAGATGGCGTCCGTTCTCATAGAGGGCCATCAACTCGTGGCGGCGGATGATCTTGCCGCGGCCGATCCCGTTGGCGTCCGTCAGGATGATGTCGACAGCCTCGATGTCCGGATTGGCATCGAGAAAGGCGCGCGCTTCTTCGGGCCGGGACCCGCTGGGTGAGATGAGTGACATGGCTTCAGGCCGTGGCTTTGGGAACGGACAGGTCGCCCGCAGTGAGGTGCTCCGTCACCCGGTTGAACGCCTTCACCAGCGCGTCGACCTGTTTGCGCGTCGTCACCGGCGACACCAGCATCATGTTGTGGAATGGCGCGATGAGGCAACCGCGATTGAGCAAGCCGAGATGGATCGCAGCCTCCAGGTGCGGGCGGTGCGACGCGTAGGCTTCCGCCCCGGTTTTCAACGGCCCGGGCGCGCAAATGAATTCCACGCGCGCGCCCACCCGCACCACGTGCCAAGGCAGGCCGCGCCCGGCGATGACGCGCGACAGGCCATCGGCGAGCCGGGCCGCCAGCCGGTCCATCCGAGCGTAATTCTTTTCCGTCATCACCTCAGAAAGGCAGGCGCGCATGGCGGCGAATTGCATCGGGTTGCCCGAAAGCGTGGTGCCAATGCCGGAATAGCCGGGCTCGCGCGCGGCGTTGAACATGCCGTAGCGCCGCGCGACCTCCGCCGACAGGCCCCAGACGGCGGCGGGCATGCCGCCCGCGACCGGCTTGCCGAGCACGAAGATATCAGGCTCCAACCCATGCACCCGCGTGTAGCCGCCCAGACCCGTGGACACCGTGTGCGTCTCGTCGATCAGCAGCAGCGTACCGTGGGCGCGCGTCAACCGCCGCACATCTTCGAGGAAGCCCGGTTCGGGCAGCACCATCGAGGTGTTGGTCAACACCGGCTCGGTGATGACGCAGGCGATGTCTCCTGCCGCCAATGCCTGCTCCAGCCCGGCGGCGTCGTTGAACTCCACGACAACCGAATGCTGTGTGAGGTCATTCGCCTGCCCGACAAGGCCGGGCTTCGGGGATGTCTTTCCATCCTTCAGCTTGACGAAGGTTTCTTCCACGGCGCCATGGTAGCAGCCATTGAACACCAGCACTTTCGTGCGGCCTGTCACCGCGCGGGCGACGCGCAGCGCGAATCGGTTGGCATCAGATGCGGTGGTAGCCATCTGCCAGTGAAACGGCCCGAACCGCTCCGTCAAAAGCGCCCCGACAGCCAGCGCGTCCGGCGTCGGCAGCATGGCCGTCAGCCCGCGCCGCGCCTGGCGGCGGATGGCTTTGGCGACAGGTGCGGGCGAATGGCCGAACATGGAGCCGGTGTCGCCGAGGCAGAAATCGTTCAATTCGTGCCCGTCGCAATCACGCAGATGCGCCTTCCACGCTTTCTCCACCAGCAGCGGAAACGGCATCGGCCAATCCAGCATCCAGTGCATCGGCACGCCGGACAGCCAGGCGGATGGCGCGGCGTCCAGCATGGCGCGCGTGCGCGGTCGGCGCGACGCATAGACCGCATCCTCCCGCGCCTTGAATGCGGCGATGCGGAAGGCCGCCACGCCGCCGATCAGGGCATCCCCCTCGCCTGCCCCGGTCAGCATCAATTGGCCGGAATGCCGGAAATGGCCGCATTGACGCGGATGTCGGACCGCGTGACGCCATTGACCGTCAGCCGCGCGCCCTTGTCGTTCAACCCTTTGACGATATTGGCAAGGGTCGCATTCGGACGCACCGAGCGCAGGGCTGCGATCGCGCCCGCGACATGGGCTGCCGCGACGGATGTTCCCGTGACCGTCTGGTAATCGCTGTCGCCCGTCGAATGCGGGCCCTTGATGTTGACGCCCGGCGCCGACAGATCGACAAGCGATCCCCAGTTCGACCGGGCTTGCACGGCCAACGGCCCGGTCTTGCTCGTTGCTGCAACAGTAATGGCAGAGGAAATGCAGCCGGGCCGGGCAACCCCCGTGCGGTAGCCATTGTTGCCGGCCGGCAATACCGTGGCGATGCCCGCATCGCGCAGGCGATTGATCACCGCAGTGCGCGGATCGTCGTCACAGGCGACGGTGAAAGGCGTTCGGGCGCTCGCCACGGCCATGACCACGGAGGCGAGCTTCAAGGTGCTCCGGTTCTTGTAGACATGCTCCAGCCCCTGAACCTGATCGGAGCTGAACGCCATCAGGCAGCCATCCGGTCGCGAGAAAGCAGCCCCGCCGCAAACCGCGGTGCTGGTGACACGCGAAAACACATTGACCGCCACGATGCGGCCATTGCGGGCGACACCGCTTGTCGGTTCGCCAGCACCCGGTTGGACATTGAAGCCGGCTGCAATCCCGGCCAGCAGCGTCCCATGTCCGCAGCCGAACATGTTGTCTTTTGGCGGGTTGGTGACGGGGGGAGACGACTGCGCGTTGCTGAGGTCGCAATCCTTCGCCGCACCCGCGCCCACCACTTCCTCCACGGTGGTCAAGGTGTTGCCGCTCCTTGTCCGGCAGCGGCTCACCGCGGCAAAGCCGACATCTGTGGAGTTGAAGCAGGCCGCCTGCGCTGCGATGAAGCGGCCCGACTGGCGCATGAACTCGTGCGTCTCGCGCACGCCCGTGTCGATCACGGCAACCGAGCGGTTGCCGCCCGCGGCGGCACCGGTCGCGCCCGCCGCCCAGGCCTGCGGCATCTGGATGCGGTTGAGACTGGCCGAAAGCGCCGGACGGTCGAGCGTGTCTTCGACAATGCGCGTGACAGCCGGATGGCGCGCCAGCGCCGCAAGCTCACGGGCCGATGCGGAAACCGCGAAGCCCGGTGTGAAAGTGAAACGTTTCAATGAGGCAGGCGCCGTTTTCGCGCCGCGCGCCGCGGCCTGCCCCCACACATCCGTGATGATCGCGTCCTGCCGCGCAGCCACGATGGACGCCGCAGCGGCATCGGCGGCACGCGCGCCAAGGCGTTGATCCACCTTCGGGACGGCGTCGCCAAACATCACGATGACGCGCGCCCTGGCGCTCCGACCGGCCAGCACACGCGCAACCGCATTTCCCGCCCCGGCAAGTTTCGCGTCAGCGTGGCTCCCACCTGTCGCGGTCTCCCCCGCCAAGGCCTGCTGCATCGGTATAGCCGCGAGCCCGGCCAACGCAAACAACGCCGCCGCCGCAAAAGCGGCCATGGCCCGCTTTGGGTTCGATACATCCGGACCGGCACCAAGACGGGGGCGCTTGGCCGCGATGGAATGAGATACGGTCATTTGATGTTCTCCTTGCGCGACGCGGGGACGTGTGGGTTCCTGCGCAAAAGCCTGCGCAAAAGCCTGCGTAGGTTGGCCCGCAGGCTCTGCTCGCCCGCGCCTGATCCTGTCAGGTATTAGCGATGCGTCGGCTTGGACGTCAATGTGGGCGTCACCAAGTCCGTGCAATCGGCGGCGGTGGCTGATCATAATGTTGCCTGTCGTCGACGGAACGAGGCGGAACAATGGCAGCGGCTGCCCCGCGATCCGTCTCCCGCATGCCTTGCTTCGATGGCCTTGAAGGCCTGCCCAACCATGCGGGCTTTGATCCAGCGTCTTCCAGTGCTCCCGGGCATGGGCGTTGCGGGAAACGACAACATCGGCAGGCTGTTGTCGCAGATCCATCTCAGCGGTCGGCAGATTCGCCCGGTCCTGCGCTCTTGTCCGACACTCTCGGCAAGAGACACCCTTGTGAAGCGGACGCGGCTTTGCTAACCGGCCCTCCAGATCATGGTGGGGCGTCGCCAAGCGGTAAGGCAGCGGTTTTTGGTACCGCCATTCCTAGGTTCGAATCCTAGCGCCCCAGCCAGCCCTTTGTTTTCGAAGGGCACGCACTGATTTCATTGAGCTTTTGGTCTGGCTTCGAATCCGCGAGGGTTCCTGCGCTCATCTGTACCACAGAGGTGTAGCACAGGATTGTACCACAAGGCTGTTACACAGATCGCAGCCATCGGTCGAAGCTCTGGTGCGGCACCTCAAGCGGAGCGCTTGGGCGATGCACACGGCGAACATGACCTTGCGCGGTCACACCTACTACTGGCGGGCACGGCTACCCGCGGCAATCTGTGGATCCGGGTGCGCGGGTGATCGATCAGCCAGCCACATTTGCCTATCGTTGGGCACACGTGACCGCGATCTTGCGGTGCGTCTGGCGCAGGCGATGACCATGGTACGCGATGAATTGGCCGCTGCAGGCGTCGGCGACGCAACGCCTGAACAGTTGAATGCCCTCTTCAAAAGGTATTTGGACGACGCCAAACGACGTATCGCGACGCACCGCATCATCATCTCAGAGCCAGGCGCGAAAAACGCCGAAAACATGATGGATGACAAAGCCCAAGGCTGGGCGTGTGAGACCATTCGGAAGTTCGGTTTCAACGTACAGCCTGAACGCCAGCGGCCGTACATTATTGGGTGGCTGCGGAAAAACCATGTCGACTCAGAACTGCATGACAGGATTTTCGATTTCATCCGGATCATGCTGAGGCGCTGGGACCCTCTGCACGCCGAGGCCATCCGGCTCGATACAGACATGAAGTCGGTCGGGCTCGACGACACTTATGTCAACAGGAGGGCTGTGCTTCAAACCCGAATGGCAGCGGAAGCCGAAGCCTATTTGACTGGCGTGGACGACCGGTATCCCGGGGCGGATGTGGAGGAATGGCGCGCCATATGTCGGAAGCATCCACCTGCATCTTTGCCAACCGAAAAGGAACTCATTGCCAATCACAACAGATTTGTGCGCGAAGCGTATGTGTCGTACATGAATAGCTCCTCCGCCAAGGACGATCCACATGTGCCGCAGGTGAGTTTCCGCGATCCGTGGGTGGCAGAGCCCGAACCAATTCGCGATGCGCCATTTGGCTTTTCTGACTTGTTCGCCGAATTCGATGATGACCCAGAAAAAGTGACCGCAGACGTCAAATCGGCCGTTCCAAGCTTGCAGCATAAGGCTGCAGTCCCCGTGCACACAATCATCCCTCCGCTCGATCAATGCCATGGCGATATCCCCATACGCCTTGAAGTGCCGACCGAGACCCCAAATCGTGCGAAACCCATGCTGGAGGTCACTCAACCTCAAGACGCGAATGAGCACAACGCACCAGCGATGGCGGCATCATTTGATGACGCCTTCAATTCAGGCGCGACCAAAGAAGTCGCTGCAGACAGCCGTATTCACGTCGATGACATCATCTCGGTCGCGTATAAAACGTGGTACGTGAAGCAAACGGAGTCAAAACTGAGGGGCCAGGGATTACATTGGCACGACACCGAAGCGTTCAGACAATATGCCCAAGCTGCACTGCTGTTCCAAGGTCTTCTCAGGTTTGAGGGCGTTGACTACCTGGAAGATATCAATCAACGCCACACCCAACCATCATGTCCATCGAGTTCGATCTTCCC
>JALOTE010000070.1 GCA_025458045.1 Rhizobiaceae bacterium | reverse complement strand
GTGACGCCGAGCGCTTTCAGCCAGGCAATGTGCTGCGGCACGTCCTTCAACCGCCCGGCAAAGCGGTCGATGTAGAACACATAGGCGATCTGGTTCTGGCTGAGGAACCATTCCGGATTGAGGTCTCGCTCGAGGTCGAGCGCCTTGAGATCCTCGGGGCGTTCCAGCCAGCGCGCTTCGAGCATCGCCAACAGACGTTCGGTGAACGCTGCGAAATCCGGCCGCGCGCCATAGAGCCGTGTCAGCGGCTCCATCAGGTCGGCGTGGCTGCGCGCAAGGCGCAGCGTGAAGATGCGCCCGATTTCGGTCGCGGATGTCGATGCCGGTCCAGTCATGCCCATGGTCCCTCCCGCGCGGCACGATAGCGCGGCGTTTGGCGGCGTGAAGCGGCCGCGCGACCGAAATCGCTGCAAGCCAACAAAAAAGCCCGGCACAGGCCGGGCTTTTGGTTTGATTGTTCGCATAACGCCTTAGCGTTTCGAGAACTGGCCGGAAACGCCTGAGCGTTTCGAGAACTGGCCGGAAACGCCTGAGCGTTTCGAGAACTGGCCGGAAACGCCTTAGCGTTTCGAGAACTGGCCGGAAACGCCTTAGCGTTTCGAGAACTGGAAGCTGCGGCGGGCTTTTGCCTTGCCGTATTTCTTGCGCTCGACGACGCGGCTGTCACGGGTGAGGAAGCCGCCCGGTTTGAGCACGGCGCGCAGGCCCGGCTCATAGTAGGTGAGCGCCTTGGAGATTCCGTGGCGGATGGCGCCGGCCTGGCCGGACAGGCCGCCGCCGGCAACAGTTGCGTGGACATCGAACTGGCCGTCGCGGTTGGCGGCGACGACGGGCTGGCGCACCACCATCTGCAGCACCGGACGGGCGAAATAGGCCGAGAAATCCTTGCCGTTGATGATGATCTTGCCGGAGCCGGGCTTCAGCCAGACGCGGGCGACCGCATCCTTGCGCTTGCCGGTGGCATAGGCGCGGCCCTGCTTGTCGAGTTTCTGGACGTGGACCGGTGCGGCCGGAGCGGCAGCCGCGGGAGCGGCGGTCGTCAGCGATGCGAGATCGGAGAAGTCAGCCATGGTCAAGCCTTCACGTTTTTGGAATTGCGGGCGCCGAAATCGACGGCGACGGGCTGCTGGGCCTCATGCGGGTGCGTCGCACCGGCATAGACTTTCAAATTGCGCATCTGGCGGCGGCCAAGCGGCCCGCGCGGGATCATGCGCTCGACGGCCTTCTCGATCACGCGCTCCGGGAAGCGGCCTTCGAGGATGCGGCGCGGATTGGTCTCCTTGATGCCGCCGGCATAGCCGGTATGGCGGTAGTAGACCTTGTCTTCATATTTCTTGCCGGTGAACACGACCTTCTCGGCATTCACGACGATGACATTGTCACCGTCATCGACATGCGGGGTGAAGGTCGCCTTGTGCTTGCCGCGCAGGCGGTTGGCGATGAAGGAGGCGAGGCGGCCGACGACAACGCCCGAGGCGTCCACGACGATCCACTTCTTCTCGACTTCGGCCGGTTTCTGGACGAAGGTTTTCATGGGTGCTTTGGTCCTTGATATCCCACTGCTTCGCCGGTGAATGGCCAAGCGCGGGCGCTTTTTGTTGCTTGCTGTCCGGGCGCCACGCCCAGACGCGCCGCACCTATGGCAGGCGCTCCCGCAAGTCAACCCAACGAACCGCGACATGCGTCAAATAAAGCATATAAAACAACAGATTGAAAATGCGGTATTATTATACCGCAAAAAAATCGCTCATGCCGACATCCCGAACCATCGCATGATCCGCGCGAACAGGCCCGGACGTGCGGAAAGACTGCCATCCGTGTCGCCGCCGCCCGGTGTGCCCGCAAGCGGTGCATCCTTGCCGCGCCGGGCCTCCAGCGCGTCGAGAATGTTCACCCGCTTGCCGCGCTTCCAAAGCACTTTTCCGCCCTTGGTCGCCGGGTAGAGCATGGCGGTTCCGTCAGACGCGTAGCGGCCTGTGGCGAACAGCGCCTGTTCCTTCTGGCGCCGCGGAATGATCTGCGGCGGCTTTTTCCAGTTCATGATCTGGGTGATAGCCGTCTGGCGGTCACCGGCATTGAAGGTCTCGACCCATGTGGCCCGGTCGATGCCGCCGGTGTTGAAATCGAAAGAGACCGCTGCATCGAATTCGTGTTGCGCCAGCGGTAGGGTGAAGGCTTGGGTGACCCGCTGCTCGTATTGGGCGAGATCGTCAAGGAACAAGTCGAGCGCCTGCTCCAGCGTCAGCGTGCCCTTGAACACCGATGGATCCAGTCCGCCGGCCGCAGCCGTATGGCCGATGCCGATGGTCCAGACGCCTGCCACATCCTTGTATCGCGACAGGACAATGGCTTCATGGGCGATGATCTCGGCTGCGCCGCGCGCGGATGCACGGGTGGCGGCTGGCCGGCTGACAGTGGAGGGCTTGCTCATGGTGTCCTCGCTTTCGTTCCTGAGGCAAGCATCGGCCATGCACTGCAAGCGGGGACAGAGTGTGGCGTCTATGCAGCAGGATTGCCGCCAGCCTGCTCCGGCGGCACGGAATAGGTCATCGAGGCGTGCGCGATCAGATCGCCCGCGCTGTCGGTCACGTCGGTCGTGACGACCGCCAAGCGCTTGCCAAGCTTGATCAGCCGCGCAGCGGCACGCACCGGCCCTGGCGCGGCCTTGCGCAGGAAATCCATCGACGCATGCGTGGTGACAGTGAGGGCAACCGGCCCGATATGGGCAAGGATCACCCCATAGGCGGCGTAGTCGGAGAGCGTGAACAAGGTCGGGCCCGAAACAGTGCCGCCCGGCCGCAAATGCCGCTCCCGCGGGTCAAGACGCATGATTGCAAGGCCGGGCTCAACCCGCTCAAAGATGTAGATGCGCCCGTCGGCATGGACCTGCGGGAATTGGGTGTCAAAAAACGCGTTGAGTGCGGCCGCATCCAGCACCGGCAAAACTCTGTCATCTGTCATTGCAAGCCGCCTTGTGTTCCGGCCGCCGGGGCGGCATGGCTGCGTTGAGATAAGGCGGGAGATGCACGATGACAGACTCGAGCCAGACGCGGGGGACGGACGCTGAATTCGCATTGGCCGACCCGTCACGCAAGCTGCGCGGCACGCTTGATCACGGCATCCTGACGCTGACGCTCGACAACCCCCCTGCCAACGCGCTGTCTGTGGAAGTGCTTCATGCGCTGAAATCCGCGCTTGACGCTGCCGCGGCCGACGATGCCGTCCGTGTGATCATTTTGGAAGCGGCAGGCAAGCTGTTTTCCGCCGGCCATGATCTGAAGGAACTCACCGCCGCGCGCGCCGCGCCGGATCGGGGCAGGGCATTCTTTGAGAAGACCATGCGGCTGTGCGCCGACGTGATGCTTGCCATCGTCATGAACCCGAAGCCTGTGATCGCCAAGGTCGATGGATTGGCAACGGCGGCCGGCTGTCAGCTGGTTGCCTCCTGCGATCTGGCGATTGCTTCCGACCATGCGGCATTTGCGACGCCTGGCGTCAATATCGGGCTGTTCTGCTCCACGCCGATGGTCGCGTTGTCGCGCAATGTTGGCCGCAAGCAGGCGATGGAGATGCTTCTGACAGGCGAGAAAATCGATGCCACACAGGCGCGTGACTGGGGTCTCGTCAACCGGGTCGTGCCGCGCGAATATCTGAATCAGATTGTCGGGAAATATGCCGAAACCCTTGTTTCCAAATCACCTCTGACACTGAAAACCGGCAAGCGCGCCTTTTACGAACAGGCCGACCTGCCGCTCGCTGACGCATATGACCGCACGGTGCGGGTGATGGTGGAGAACATGCTTGCCCGCGACGCGGAGGAAGGGATCGGCGCTTTCATCGACAAACGGGAACCCGTTTGGAGCGGGGAATGACGCAGGACGCGCCCACGCCTCAACTGCCGACTTTCAGCCGCAGCCATGGCCCGATGAAGGGCGAATGCGGGAAGAAATCGTCAGGCTCGTAGGGCTTGCAGGCAATCACAAGGCAGCGCGGCCTGTCCCGCGTAGGCACCCGGGCCCATTCGCCAACCTTGCGGTGTTCGCATATTCGGCTGTCGGAAACATAGCGGTCATGGAGCGGCACACCGCGCGGCGAGGTATGGCGCAAAATGGCCGCGCCATCCTCGATCAGGATCCGCTGGATGACAGCGCAGGGGAATCGTTCCGTGTTCACGCGTTCAATCGCGAAAGCCGTGACGGATGACGCGAGCAGACTTGCCGCCACGGAAGCTGCCTTCAGAAATGTCTTCATCATCGCCCCCGACTTTACCGCCGCTATCCGGCATGCAAGCTTGTCACATCACATTTCGCCTGAACCATGGCTGAACGGAACCCAGCTTGTCGAACCACGATTTCTATGATGACCGGCTGATCCTGGATGTGCTTACCCAGACGCGCACGATCGCCATGCTCGGTGCCTCGGCCAATGAAACGCGCCCAAGCTGGTTTGTCATGCGCTATCTGCTGATGAAGGGCTTTGACGTGATCCCGGTCAATCCGGGTCAGGCGGGCGGCACCATCCTTGGCCGTCCGGTTTTCGCCCGGCTGGCTGACATCCCCGGCGCGATTGACATGGTCGACGTGTTCCGTCCGGCTTCCGCGCTGGCGGGCATCGTCGATGAGGTTCTCGCCTTGCCTGACCGGCCGAGAGTGCTGTGGACCCAACTCACCATCCGTGATGACGAACAGGCAATCCGCGCCGAGGCGGCGGGCATCACCGTCATCCAGGACCGCTGCCCCAAGATCGAATTCGCGCGGCTGTCGGGCGAAATCGGCTGGACAGGCGTGGTGTCGGGAGTGATTTCGTCACGCAAACCGGTTCTTCGTTCAGGCATGCAAAGTTTCGGCCTGCCGGTGAAATCGGACGACTGAGCACCGTCTGCGCAAAATCCTTCCAATCAAGGCGCAACAACGCAATCAACGCATTTGACGAGGTTCGCCGCCTCGCGCATATCGCGGGGCGATGTGGCACCCCGGCTTGAAATCCCTTCATCCAGAGGTGCTTTTCTCCTTCGTGGTTCGAGGCTCGCTGTGCTGGGGCGAGCCACAGGTCTCGCCCGTCCTGAAGACGGACCCACGCCATGAAGGAGAAAAGCCTCGAAGGACGGAATTCAGGCTGGCGTGCCGAACACCACGCGCAAAACCAATTCAGGGAGAGACTTCCATGCCACAGAAAAAACCGGGCTTCGACACATTGCAGGTGCATGCCGGAGCGCGGCCCGATCCTGCGACCGGCGCACGAGTGACGCCGATCTACCAGACGACGGCCTATGTGTTTGACAGCGCCGAACATGCCGCCTCGCTGTTTGCGCTCAAGGCCTTCGGCAACATCTACACCCGCATCATGAACCCGACGCAGGCGGTGCTCGAAGAGCGCATCGCCGCGCTCGAAGGCGGCACCGCGGCGCTCGCGGTCGCCTCCGGCCACGCCGCGCAGCAACTCATCTTCCACACGCTGATGAGCCCCGGCGACAATTTCATCGCCGCCAACAAGCTCTATGGCGGCTCGATGAACCAGTTCACCCAGTCTTTCAAATCCTTCGGCTGGGAGGTGCGCCTTGCGGACGCCGCCGATCCGGCAAGCTTCGCCGCGCTGGTTGACGCGCGCACCAAGGCGATCTTCATCGAAAGCCTGGCCAATCCCGGCGGCACCTTCACCGACATCGCGGCAATCGCCAAGGTGGCGCATGATGCGGGCGTGCCGCTCATCGTCGACAACACGATGGCGTCGCCCTACCTCGTGCGCCCAATCGAGCATGGCGCGGACATCGTGGTGAACTCGCTCACCAAATTCATCGGCGGCCATGGCAACTCGATGGGCGGCATCATCGTCGATGGCGGCACGTTCAACTGGTCGGCGTCGAACAAGTTCCCGCTGATGAGCGAACCGCGCCCTGAATACAACGGCGTCAAGCTGCACGAGACTTTCGGCAATTTCGCCTTCGCCATCGCCTGCCGCGTGCTCGGCCTGCGCGACCTTGGACCTGCCATCGCGCCGATGAATGCCTTCCTCATCCTGACCGGCTCGGAAACCCTGTCACTGCGCATGGAAAAGCATTGCGCCAATGCCATGGCGGTGGCGCAATGGCTCGAAAAGCATCCGGGCGTCGCGTGGGTGAACTATGCCGGCCTGCCCGGCAACCCGAACAACGCGCTGCAGAAGAAGTACTCGCCCAAGGGCGCGGGCGCGGTGTTCACCTTCGGCGTCAAAGGCGGCTACGAGGCGGGCGTCAAGCTGATCGAGAGGCTGAAACTCTTCTCGCATCTCGCCAACATCGGTGACGTGCGCTCGCTCGCCATCCATCCGGCCTCCACCACGCACTCGCAATTGTCGGATGAGGCGAAGGTGAAAGCCGGCGCCGGGCCGGATGTCGTGCGCCTGTCCATCGGCATCGAGGATGTCGCCGATATCATCGCCGATCTCGAACAGGCGCTTGCCTGACACTTCACCGTGTCTTCAACACAATGCAGGCGTCGCCCTTGGCTTTGAGGGCGGCGCAGATCCGGTTGGCCTCGGCGCGGCTGTCGGCGCCGATGCGCACCGTGTAGAGCGCCTTCCTGCCCATCGGTGAGCGCGTTCGGCTCAGCCCCGCCGGATTGTCGCCGATGATCGACGCCATTTGCGGGCGCAGGCGCTCCCATCTGCGCGCCATCGCCGCGCGGTTGAAGCCGCCCGCCACCTGGATGAACCACGGCTTGCGGATGGTTTCGGCCATGGACGGGGAGCGCGTCATCATCACCGGAAGCTTCAGGCAGGCGGCGCGGAAGTCGGCTGCGCCTTCAAGCGGCCTTGGCTTCACCTCGCGTCCGCGCTGCATGAACACGTCCGCCGGTTCGCCGGTGATGTCGAGCACGTAATTCTCCGTCTCCAGCGGCAGGAAGCCGCCATTCAGCCATTGGCCGAGCCGCCCTTCGCCGGCATTGTAGGCTGCAGCGGCCAATCCGAGATTGCCGTGAGCGTCCCGCAATTCTGCCAAATGGCGGGCGGACGCCGGGATCGCCTGCTCCATGTCGAACGGGTCGGCAAGGCCGACAGCCTTGGCCGTTGCAGGCATGAACTGGGCGACACCCTGCGCCCCGACCGGCGAGACGGCCTTCAGGTCGAACCGGCTTTCCTTCCAGATCAGGCGCGCGAAGAAATCGCGCGGCAGCCTGTTCTTGTCCGCCTCGGTTTCGATCAATTCGCACAGGCGCGGATGGTGACGGGCAAGATCATCCTGCGCCGCCGCAAACCGGGGAATGCAGGACAAGGCGCCGGTGAGTGCTGAAATGAGCAGGAAGCGCATGCCCGGCTCATTGGCCGCAACGAACCACCCGCGCAATATGGCGCGGCGGAAAAATCTCTGCCACGATGCGCGCGGGAGCAATTGAATCAGTCCGGCAGGAGGAGCCGCCATGTCCCTGAATTTCCATCGCTTCGACATCATGGCCGTATTGGCGGAGCAGGGCGGGCCGAACCCCGAGAAAATCATCGACGGCGATCCCAAGTTCACAACCTGGAACATCGAGGAAAAGGACGGCGTGTTCGCCGGCGTTTGGGAATCAACACCGGGCGCGTGGCGCGTCACCTATGATGAGTGGGAATTCTGCCACATCCTTTCCGGCCATTCGGTGCTGGAGGAAAAGGGCGGAGGCATCCATGATTTGCGGGCCGGTGACAGTTTCATCATCCGCCCCGGCTTCAAGGGCATCTGGCGCGTGCTGGAAACGACGCGCAAGGAATATGTCGTGCGCGTTTGACTGGCTCAGGCCGCGTCGGAAAGCGTGGTTTTCAACGCCTGATAGGCCGCCGTGATCTGCTGGAACATTGCGGTTGCATACTCCCGGATCTCCGGCGGCATGTGCTCGCCGCCGAAGTGATCGGGATGATAGTGACGCGCCAGCGTCAGATAGGATTGCCGGACCATATCGCTCGTCGCGTTTTTCGGCAGGCGCAGCACCTTGTACGGGTCGCGACCGTCGGACGTGGTCGGCAGGCGGCCTTCTTTCAGAACGTCGCCTTCCTGCACCTGCGTGATGCTGGCCTTGGCGATGAACTTCACCGCGCCAGTCGAATCCTTGAAGTTGAGGAACGGTCCGTCACGGTTCAGTTCGATGGCTAGGCTCGCCGCCGGGCCTGCGGGAAGGCTGCCGCTGACTATCGTGCCGTCCGTCAAGGTGATGGTCACCGGAATGCGCTTTTCGCCTGCGTCACTTGCAAACATGGGGCGTGTCTCCAAAAATCATTGGGTCGAGGAGACACGATCCGGCTTGCAATTCGGTGAAGCGCCCGGATTCACCCTTGTGGATTGATGGTGAGGGTTTCCAAACCGTGAAAATGGAAGGTGTCGGCGAAGCGCGGCTGATCATTGAGCGCCAGTTTCGGCAGGCGTTTGAACAGCGTTGCGACCGAGATCGCCATTTCCATGCGCGCCAATGGCGCCCCGATGCAAAAGTGGATGCCCGCGCCGAAGGTGACATTCTTTTGGTCGCTGCGACCGGGGAGGAACGCATCGGGGGCGGTGAAAGCCTTCGGGTCGCGGTTGGCCGCGCCGAGCAGCAAGCCGATCTGGCCGCCCTTCGCCACGCTCACGCCATCGCCGAAATCAACGTGCTCCTTGGCGTAGCGGGTAAAAAGATGCAGCGGCGCCTCGATTCGCAGCGCCTCCTCAATGGCGGCCGCCGCGCCTTCGGGCGTTGACAGCAATGTGTGAGCATCGTCTGCCTTGGAAAGCAGGGTGAACACCGCGTTGCCGGTCTGATGCACGGTTGCCTCATGGCCAGCATTCATCAAAAGGACGGCGGTTGAAATCAGTTCGTCGTCGGTCAATTCGCTCCCGGCGAGGTCGCTCAACAAGTCTGCTGCCGGGTGCCGCCTTTTGTGCGCAGTGAGTTCGCTCAGCGCCGCATGAAAATCCCGGCATGCCGCATCGGCCGCCAGTTCCTCGTCCCGTGTCGCGGTCAGCGTGTACATCCGCACCATCGCATGGGACCAATCGAGCATGGGTCGTTCAAGTTCTTCCGGCACGCCAAGCAGAGCCGCAATCACCCGCAGCGGGATGGGAGTGGCGTAGGCAGGCAGGAGGTCAACGGACTCATCGCTTTCAAACCGGTCGATCAAGGCGTTGGAAAGCCGCTCGATTTCCGGTTTCAGGCGTTCGATGCTGCTGGAAACAAAGGCCCGGTTGACCGCCTTGCGCAGCCTTGTGTGGGCGGGGGCCTCCAATTCCAGCAGCGAATGACGCTCCACGCGGTCGAACCATTGCAGATGGCTGCGGTCGCCACCGCGCACGCCCTCGGGCACCTCTCGGCCGAACCGCCTGTCGCGCAAAAGCGCGTTCACTTCATCGAAATTGGCAAAGCACCAAAAGCCGTAGTCTTCCCAGAACACGCGCCCGCCCGCCTCATGCATCGAGGCATAGGCAGAATAGGGGTTCTGGATGAAGCCATTGGTGTGGATGTCTTGAGAAAGGTGGCGGCCTTCATCTTTCGAACTATCCGACATTTGATTGAAAATTGACATGTCCGCGACTTTTCCTGTGCCGTTCAGGTCTTTTGCTCCGTTAAAAATTCATTAATGACAGCTCACCTTGGTTGCAATTTCGATCACAAAGTGGTTACCTCTGCCCCGTCTGCGCACATTCAGCTTCTACAGGGGTTTGAAGATGAGCAGTCTTATTTCGCAGTCCGGGCTTGTTTCCCGTCTTTTGCGAGGTCGGGTCAAGGCGGCCATTGGCGTGTCGTTGGCGGCGGCTTTGTCACTGGTGTCCACGTCCGCGCTGGCCAACCTCGTGTTCAAGGGTCAATGGCGGGGCAATACGGTATATGCTGTCAACGACGTCGTTTTTTTTGGTGGCCACTCCTAGCGGGCGAGCCAGCGCAATATCGGCGCAAAGCCTGATCTGCCAATCAACGCCGCGCGATGGGTCAGAATTAGCGCTGGCTTCAACAATCGTGGTCCGTGGGCACAATCCAGCGAATACAGCATTGGTGATGTCGTGCAGTATGAGGGCGGCAGCTACGTAGCGATACGCGGCGCTGACAATTTCAACAGGCCTCCAGTAGCTGTCAATCTGGGCTTTTTTTGGCGATTGCTCGCCGCGGCGGGTGCGCCCGGTCCGCAAGGACCGCAAGGACCGCAAGGAATTCAAGGTCTGCCGGGTGTCGCAGGTGCAACTGGGCCGAAAGGTGATGCCGGTCCGCAAGGTTTGGCAGGGCCAGCGGGACCGAAAGGTGACACCGGACCGCAAGGGCCGGCCGGTCCCCAATCTGGGGCGGTCATCGCCGCCGAGCAGAATTTTGGCGGTATAGGTTATGTTTCTATCGAGACTTTGGTCCAAGCCAATCCTGTAACCATCAACGTTGCTGCCGGGCAAAAAATCAGTGTCAGCTCAGTGCAGACAATCGGTAGTCAATTTCTCGCACAATCGGGAACAGTATACGTTTATGTCTGCTATGTGCCGACCGCAGGCGGAAGTTTCTCGAGCATTGCGTCTTCGATGTTTGTCGATTGGAGAGGTTATGGAAGAACGGTTGTCTCGCATGTAGGAATTGCTAAAAATATACAGGCGGGTCAGTATAATTTTGGACTCTGCATCCAGAATGGTCTTGATGTCGATCTGGATTATAATGAATGGGGTGCCACGACAGTACTTGTCATGAATTGAGTGTAACTTCGCAACCGTTACCGCGTGATGTTCCCGCTTCACGCGGTGACGTGTTGATGCTGAAGTCTTCGAGTGATACAAACACCGGTGGTCCCCAATTCAGTGTGCCAGAGGTTGGCAAAGCGGCGTGTTCACGGCAATCATCGGCGGCGGTATCGCCGGGCTGTCCACGGCGTGGGCGCTGACAAAGCGCGGGCACCGGGTCACGCTTCTGGAGCAGGGCGCGATCCCAAATCCGCTCGCCGCCTCCGGGGATCATCATCGGATCATCAGGCGCGCCTATCCGGCGGCTTCCGGCTACGCCCCGATGATCACGGAAGCCTATGCGGCGTGGGATGAGATGTGGGCCGATCTTGGTGAAATTCACCTCGATGCGCGCGGCTTCGCCATGTTCTCGCAGCATGAAGGTGATGAGGCAGACGTGTATCGCGCCGGGCTTGAGGACGGCGGTTTTCCGTATCGCTTGCTGGATGATGTCGAATGGGCCGCCGACTTTCCCTTCATCAACCGCGAAGCGATGCGCTGGGGCCTCGTTTCGCCGGAAGGCGGTGCCCTGCACTGCAAGCGGATCGCCCTTGGCCTCAGGGACTGGCTGATCGACCACGGTGCCGATCTGCGCGAGAATGCACCGGTTGTCGCGGTCGATCCGGCGGGAATCGTGGTGTTGGCGGATGGCACGCGGCTCGCGGCTGACAGGATGGTCGTTGCGGCAGGCGGTTGGGCGGTGAAACTGCTGCCTGAACTCGCCCAGGATTTGACCGTCTATCGGACGGCCGTCACCTATCTCGACCCCCCGCCGGCAGTGGCGCAGGCATGGGCGAAGGCGCCTGTGATCCTCGACCTCGGCGCCGACCTCGACGGGTATATCATTCCACCGTCGGGTGGTGGCGGGCTCAAATTCGGCACGGGCCGCCACAAGGTTCTTGCCGAAGCGCAGGATGCCGACCGCAATCGTGAACCGCGCGACGCTGAAGGAGCCGAGATCCTTGCCCATTTCAGGGACGTGATCCGCGACGTGGACGATTACACGCCACTATCGACCATCAGCTGCGCCTATACCTTCACGGCCGATGAGCGCTTCATGGCGCGCCGCTTTGCCAACGTGCTGGTGATTTCGGCTTGCTCCGGCCATGGCTACAAGTTCGGAGCGGCCGTTGGCCGCCGTGTGGCGGAAGCGGTGCAGGGCGGCGACATCGTGTCATTGCAGCGCTGGCTTTCCGGGCAAGATTCGACCCGTTTCACGGTCTGAATGCATTGTCCGGGTTTGACTTCCCCTTGCGTAAGGTTTTACCTGCGCCGTCCGGGGCATCGCGCCGAACGGGCATGGGGACTGGCGGAGATGGCGGCTTTGCGTTCAGCGGCATTTGCCAACGGCAGCAAGAGTGCCGTCGCTCATTGTGTTTATGCGCTCGTCGGCCTTTTGTTGCTGGTGGTCACGACCGTTCCGGCCCTTGCCGAACTGCGTTTCCGTGGCGCCTGGTCCGCGACGACAAGCTATTTCATCGGCGATGTCGTGTTCCTGTCCGGTCACAGCTACCGCGCCGCGCAGCCCAACACCAACAAGAAGCCGGATATCCGGTTCCACTCCGCCCAGTGGGCGAGGATCACCAGCGGCTTCAGCTTCGCCGGCCGATGGGTGTCCACGCGGGTTTACAACATGGGCGATGTCGTTGAGTTCAACGGCTCTTCCTATGTCTATACCCTTGCCAGATCGTCGAACACCTCGCCGGGGGTGGCTGGGTCACCTTGGACGCTGATCGCGAGGGAGGGCGACGTCGGTCCCGCAGGCCCGCAAGGTCCGCAGGGCCAGGCAGGTGCGCGCGGTGCGGCAGGGCCCGTCGGCCCCGTTGGCGCGACAGGTCCCATCGGGCCGGCCGGCCCACAGGTCGGTGCCGTTGTCCTCACATCGGAAAGCCATGGTCAGATCCCAGTTCTCGCGCCGAATGCCAAGTTGATGGCCAACTCCATCCTTGTCGAAGTTCCAAATGGTGCGCGCGTCCACATCACCGCGTCGGCGGTGGTCGGCGCGACATTACAGCCAACGCTCGAGTCGCTTGATTACGGCATTTGCTACGCCACCGGGCTACCAGGGGCGCTGCAGCAATTCCCTGCATCCACGATTGAACTGAAAGTGCGAAACAGCGGCCAGGTCGCGATTGCCCATAACGGGCTGACTCCCGTCTTGGCCGGAGGGGTGTACAGGTTTGGGTTCTGCATCGAAAATTTCACGAATGTCAGCTTCGATGACAATGACTTCGGCTCAATAACCATCATGGCGGTGAAATAGCACGCCGAAGGAATGGCTTCTCAACTGCCGTTTGCGTCAACCGATCATTGACCATCGGCGCAGGATTGCCCGTCCAGCGCCGGATCCGCCGGAAAAGGCGCACAAGCTGTTAGGCCTGTTTCGCGAGACTGCCGCATCGGACAATTTGCGGGCAGGTTACAATGAAGCATATCCTCATCGCGGTTGCGGTCACTATGGCCGCGACACAGGCGGTCGCATCGACAACCCTGCGCCCGGCCACAATCACGAAAGCCACCATCGAATATGGGCAATTGGTGGTCGAGGGCCGGCTCACGCCCAATGCCACATTGCAATTGGATGGCCGCCACAACACGCGCGCCGATGCGTCGGGCGTGTTCCGCTATCGGCTGTCCTATCTCCCCGACGATTGCATTGTCGAAGTGCGGCAATTGATCAACACGTCATCCTTGCAGCCGCCCAAGCGCAACGCGGTGATCGCCAATTGCGCGCCTGCCAATTTCAACTGGCGTGGCGCATGGACGCCCGCAACCGCCTATGCCACGGGCGATGTGGTGATCCGCGACGGGCAGACATGGCGCGCACTGCGCTCAAGCATCAACAAGCTCCCGGCTTGGGGTGCCGACTGGGCCATGCTCGCCGCGCGAGGGGAGGCCGGAGCGCAAGGGCAGTCAGGGCAATCCGGGATGCAGGGCGCGCAGGGCGAACGCGGTGAAAAAGGCGAAAAAGGCGACAGGGGAGACACCGGCCCGACCGGTCCCGCCGGGCAGAACGGCCAGAACGGAGCGCAGGGTGCCGTGGGGGCGCAAGGTCAGACCGGTCCGCAAGGCCCTGCCGGGCCGCAAGGGCCGCAGGGTCAACCTGGGCCGCAAGGCCCGGCCGGGCCATTGCCTGTCGTTTCCATGACCTGCGAAGAGACGCTGCCGGATTTCAAGACGATCGACGCCGGGCAAACGCTCGCATTCAATTCGGCGTCCTGCGCACCCAACACCTTGCTGGTTGGCGGCAATTGCTTTGCCAGCACGGGCGATCCGAAACTGGTGACGAGCACCACCAATTCATTGAACGGCCAGCCCTTATTCATGTGTCGCTATGTCAACGATACCCAGTCGCAGGTCACAGTGTTCGCGCAAGCCCGATGCTGCACGATGACCGCCCCCTGACAAGCCAGCTCATTTGCAATCGAAATCATGACCTGTCCGCCGCGGCCCTGTCGCGGCGGATTGTTTTATTGGTTCGCCGTAGCGCGCAAACAGGATTGACACATTGGTGGCTCAGTGATTTAAATAGCTTACTGAGCTAAAAAATGGAGCCTGCAATGCGTCGTTTGTTCTTGGCCGTCATTCTGTCTGCGTCTGCGTCCGGAGCGGCCTTGGCGGCGCCGCCAAGCATCACAACGGCCAATGTGAGCGGCGGACGGCTCGTGGTCAGCGGAACGGCCGCCCCAAACTCTACGGTCCGGCTGGACGGAGCATTCTCAGTGCGGGCAGGGGCGAATGGCGCCTATTCCTTTTCGCTCACTTACATGCCGGATGATTGCGTGGTCGACGTCGCCACCACGGCGCAACCCGGCCAGATCGGCCGGGCGGTCGTCGCCAATTGCGGAGCGGCGGTGCGCTATCGCGGCGCATGGGCCTCTGCGGCAAGCTACCAGGCCGGTGACGTGGTGTTCCAAGGCGGCTCAAGCTACCGTGCCGCACTTCCCTCGCGGGGCCGCAACCCTGCTAGCAGCCCTGCGCAATGGAAACTGCTCGCCGCGCGCGGTGCCGTCGGGCCGGCTGGAGCAACAGGCCCCGCAGGACCGGCTGGCGCGACAGGCCCCGCAGGACCGGCTGGCCCGCAAGGAGAGACCGGTCCTGCCGGTGTGGCCGGCGCAGCAGGCGCAACCGGTGCACTAGGTCCGGCTGGCGCAACAGGCCCCGCAGGTCCGGCTGGCCCAACCGGTCCCGCCGGTCCTCAAGGGCCCGCCGGAACCGCGGGCGCGACAGGCGCGACCGGAGCCACGGGCGCGCAGGGACCGTCCGGCATTGTCGCCGCATCGTCGAAGGAAGGCGTGCTGCCGACTTTGGCTGCCAGCGAGGGCCTCTATGTGATGAGGGGATCAGTGGACCCGATCACCGTCCCGGACGGCGCGCGGCTCCTCATCAATGCAGGGGGCGCGGTCGGAGCCGGTTCGACTCCGCCCAGTTCCGGCTCGATCAAGGCGGCGGCATGTTTCCGCCTGTCACCTTCGGGCACCCTGTTTGTCCTCGGCGATCTGAACTACGCCGTCCGCTCAACGGGCGATCGTGTGGCCGTTTATTCGACTGGCGTTTCGGGCGTGTTGGGAGGTGGCACTTATGATGCCGGCCTGTGCTTGCGCAACATTCACAACCAGGCGCTCGACAACAACGACTATTTTGCCGTCTCGGTTGTCGTATTGCGTTGAAGCAGGAATCCGCTTGCACCTGCCGCGTCTTCGCATTAGAGCGCGCGGCAGGCCTAGGGGTATAGCTCAGTTGGTAGAGCGGCGGTCTCCAAAACCGCAGGTCGCGGGTTCAAGCCCTGCTGCCCCTGCCATCCGCGTCACGCAGGTGGGGCCCGACTGACGAACGCAACGGCAACGATAGGATGGTTGCCGCGCTTGAATGTCTGTGTGCTGCGACAGCGATTTATCCCCTTGCGAGGGGCGGGAATCGTCTTTATGTAGCCACGGATGATCGGAGCGCGGAAACATCGGTTTTTCGCGCCCTTTGTTTTTGACCGAGGGAAACCTGCACCAGAAACGGCTTGCAGGTTCAAAGCTGGCACATGGCATCGCGCACTAATCCGTTGCAATTTTTCCAGCAGGTCCGTCAGGAAACCGCCAAGGTCACCTGGCCGACCCGCCGCGAAACGACGATATCGTCGATCATGGTGGTGATCTTCGCGATCATCGCCGCTCTTTTCTTTCTTGCCGCCGACCAGCTGATCGCGTGGGTCATCAGCATCATCTTGAACATTGGCGGCTGACGCCGCTCAGGGCCGGAAAGCTCCGTCCGCACAGAGGATTGTCCATGAGCGCACGCTGGTACATCGTGCATGCCTATTCGAATTTCGAGCGCAAGGTCGCCGACCAGATTCTCGAAAAAGCGAAATCCAAGGGCTTGGCGCATCTGATCGAGAACGTGGTCGTTCCGACGGAGCGGATCGTGGAAGTGCGCCGCGGGCGCAAGGTCGACGTCGATCGCAAGTTCCTGCCCGGTTACATCATGCTGCGCGCCGAGATGACGGATGCGGTGCACTCGTTGATCAAGAACACGCCGAAGGTCACGGGCTTCCTCGGATCCGACTCGAAACCCGTGCCGATCCCCGACCGTGAAGCCGAGCAGATGATGAAGCAGGTTGCCGATGGGGTCGAGCGTCCGAAACCGTCCGTCCGCTTCGAGATCGGCGAGAATGTCCGCGTGGCCGATGGCCCGTTCGCATCGTTCAACGGCACCGTCCAGGATGTCGACAGCGAGCGCTCGCGCCTCAAGGTCGAGGTGTCGATCTTTGGCCGCGCGACGCCGGTGGAACTCGAATTCGGTCAGGTCGAAAAGATCTGACGGAGCGCCCTTCACGGGGCAAACCGGTGGGAGGGGAGGCGGCGTCTAGCCTGTCGCCAAAACCGCACCACCACACTGCAACCGCCGGACAACCGGCACTGAAATCGGAAAGCAGACACTATGGCTAAGAAGGTCATCGGTTCGCTGAAGCTGCAAGTTGCTGCAGGCTCGGCCAACCCGTCGCCGCCCATCGGCCCGGCACTGGGCCAGCGCGGTATCAACATCATGCAGTTCTGCAAGGACTTCAACGCGGCGACGGCTGAAATGGAAAAGGGCCAGCCGGTTCCGGTTGTGATCACCTATTACCAGGACAAGTCCTTCACCTTCGTCATGAAGACGCCGCCGGTGAGCTATTTCCTCAAAAAGGCCGTCAATCTGAAATCCGGCTCCAAGACGCCGGGCAAGGCCGTTGCGGGAACCATCACCTCCAAGCAGGTGCGGGAGATCGCCGAGAAAAAAATGAAAGATCTGAACGCCGCCGACATCGAAGCGGCGATGCGCATGATCGAAGGCTCCGCCCGCTCGATGGGCCTGAAGGTGGAGGGCTGACCATGCCGAAGATCGCAAAGAACGTCGCCGCCAAGGCTGTCGGCATCGACCGCAACAAGGCCTATGGGCTTGATGAGGCGGTTTCGCTGGTCAAGGCGCGCGCCACCGCCAAATTCGACGAGACGATCGAAGTCGCCATGAATTTGGGCGTTGACCCGCGTCACGCCGACCAGATGGTTCGCGGCGTGGTCAACCTGCCGCATGGCACGGGCCGCACGGTGCGCGTTGCCGTGTTCGCGCGTGGCGACAAGGCCGCTGAGGCAACCACCGCGGGGGCCGATGTGGTGGGCGCGGAAGATCTCGTCGACATCGTCATGAAGGGCACGATCGATTTCGACCGCTGCATCGCGACCCCGGACATGATGCCGCTTGTCGGACGTCTGGGCAAAGTGCTCGGCCCGCGCGGCATGATGCCGAACCCGAAGGTCGGCACCGTGACCACGGATGTCGCCGGCGCGGTGAAGGCGTCGAAGGGCGGCGCCGTCGAATTCCGTGTCGAGAAGGCGGGCATCGTGCATGCCGGCGTCGGCAAGGCGTCGTTTGATGCGTCGGCGCTTGCCGACAACATCCGCGCCTTTGCCGAAGCCGTCGGCAAGGCCAAGCCGTCGGGCGCGAAAGGCACTTACGTCAAGAAAGTGTCGATCACCTCAACCATGGGCCCTGGCGTGAAGGTCGATGTTTCGACCCTCGCGCAGACGGCCTGACTGAAATTCCGGCGCGTTTGCGCGCCGGTTTCGGGTTCCGGTCCGCCGGGGCCCGTCCTGTCCGAGATTGCGGGTGGCTCGCCTTAATTCATTTGAGCCTGCATGAGACGGGGTGACATCCGGATTTCGCCCGAACGGGCAAGGTCTGGTTCGAACCGTATGCCTTTGGCGCCTCCCGGCAAACGGGGACGTGAAGGGGACAGGAACCCTGGAGCGCTGTTGCGGGCGGAAATGTCTGCGGCGGCAAAGGCAACCGGCCGGGTCTCCCGGCCAAACGGAGTGAAGGGTAGTGGAAAAAGCGGAAAAACGCGAACTCGTCGCCCAACTGAACACCGTGTTTTCGGGCACGGGTTCCGTTGTCGTGGCGCACTACACCGGGCTGACCGTCGCACAGATGAGCGATCTTCGCACGAAGATGCGCGCTGTCGGCGGCACGGTGAAAGTCGCGAAGAACCGCCTCGCCAAGATCGCCCTTCAGGGAACGGAAGCGGAAGGCATGTCTGGCCTGTTCAAGGGCCAGACGCTGATTGCCTATTCCGCCGATCCGGTCGCAGCACCCAAGGTGGCTGTCGATTTCGCCAAGACGAATGACAAGCTGGTCATTCTCGGCGGCGCGATGGGCAAGACCACGTTGGACCAGGATGGTGTCAAGGCGCTCGCCACGATGCCGTCGCTGGATCAGCTGCGTGCGAAACTGGTTGGCATGATCGTCACACCGGCGACGCGGATCGCACAGGTCGTCAGCGCACCGGGCGCGCAAATCGCCCGCGTGTTGAACGCCTATTCCCAGAAGGACGCGGCGTGAGGCCGTTATTCACAATCAACCAATCGAACCAGACTGCAAGGAACTGAAAAAATGGCTGATCTTGCCAAACTCGTAGACGACCTGTCGGCGCTGACCGTTCTCGAAGCCGCTGAACTGTCGAAAATGCTTGAAGAAAAATGGGGCGTTTCTGCTGCCGCTCCGGTGGCTGTCGCCGCCGCCGGCGGCGGTGCTGCCGCTCCGGCCGCCGTCGAAGAAGAGAAGACCGAATTCGACGTCATTCTGGCTGCTGCCGGCGAGAAGAAGATCGAGGTGATCAAGGAAGTGCGCGCCATCACCGCGCTCGGCCTGAAAGAAGCCAAGGACCTCGTCGAGGGTGCACCGAAGGCTGTCAAGGAAGGCGTGTCGAAGGCCGAAGCCGAAGACATCAAGAAGAAGCTCGAAGCGGCCGGCGCCAAAGTCGAGATCAAGTGATTGTGCTGCGGGGCACGGCAGTCGCCGCGCCCCGCATCCTCAAGTTTTGCGTCAACCCATTTTCCTGAAGCGTTGATTGGCAAGCGCTTTTGGAAAACGGGTTTCTTCCGTTTCAGGGCCGTTTCCCGGCCCGGTGGCACAACCGGCAGGCCTCCGCCCGCCGCAGCAAGCTCAAGGAGCGACCATGGCTCAGACAGCAACTTTCAACGGCCGCAGGCGCATCCGCAAGTTCTTCGGGAAAATCCCCGAGGTAACCGAGATGCCGAACCTGATCGAGGTGCAGAAGGCCTCGTATGACCAGTTCCTCATGATGGAGGAGCCGGAAGGCGGGCGGCCGGATGAAGGCTTGCAGGCGGTGTTCAAGTCCGTGTTCCCGATCACGGATTTCTCCGGCGTCTCGATGCTGGAATTTGTCCGCTATGATTTTGACGCTCCGAAGTTCGACGTCGATGAATGCCGCCAGCGCGACCTGACCTATTCGGCCCCGCTGAAAGTGACTTTGCGCCTCGTCGTGTTTGACATTGACGAGGACACGGGTGCCAAGTCGATCAAGGAACTGAAGGAGCAGGATGTCTACATGGGCGACATGCCGCTCATGACCAACAACGGCACCTTCATCGTCAACGGCACCGAGCGCGTCATCGTTTCTCAGATGCACCGTTCGCCGGGCGTTTTCTTCGACCATGACAAGGGCAAGTCGCACTCGTCAGGCAAGCTGCTGTTTGCCGCCCGCGTCATTCCGTATCGCGGTTCCTGGCTGGACATCGAGTTTGATGCCAAGGACGTCGTCTATGCGCGCATCGACCGCCGCCGGAAACTGCCGGTCACGTCGTTGCTGATGGCGCTCGGCCTCGATGGCGAGCAGATCCTTTCGACGTTCTACCGGTCGCTTGACTATGTGCGCGACGGCGAGAACTGGCGGGTGCCTTATTCGGCCGAGCGCTTCAAGGGCATCAAGGCCGTTGCCGATGTCGTCAACGCCGATACGGGCGAAGTGGTTGTCACGGCAGGGACCAAGGTCACGGCGCGGCAGGCGCGGAAGCTCGCCGAAGAGGGCCTGAAAGCCATCCGGCAGACGCCGGAAGACCTGTTTGGCTCTTTTGTGGCAGAAGACATCGTCAACCTGCGCACCGGCGCAATCTATCTCGAAGCGGGCGATGAGATCGACGACAAGAATTACGAGATCCTGCGCGGCGCTGGCATTGATGAGCTGAAAATTCTCGACATCGACCACGTGAATGTGGGCGCCTATATCCGCAACACGCTGGCCATCGACAAGAATTCAGGCCGTCAGGACGCGTTGTTCGACATTTACCGCGTCATGCGTCCGGGCGAGCCACCCACCCCGGAATCATCGGAAGCAATGTTCCGCTCATTGTTCTTCGATCTGGAACGCTATGACCTTTCAGCCGTCGGCCGTGTCAAGATGAACATGCGCCTCGGCATCCAGACCGAGGATTCGCTGCGCGTGCTGCGTGACGAGGACATCCTGCTGATCGTCAAGATGCTAGTCGACCTGCGCGACGGCAAGGGTGAGATCGACGACATCGACAATCTCGGCAACCGCCGCGTGCGCTCGGTCGGCGAGCTTATGGAAAACCAGTACCGCCTCGGCCTTTTGCGCATGGAGCGCGCGATCAAGGAACGCATGTCGTCGGTCGATATCGACACCGTCATGCCGCAGGACCTGATCAATGCGAAGCCGGCCGCCGCCGCGGTGCGCGAGTTCTTTGGCTCGTCGCAATTGTCGCAGTTCATGGACCAGACCAACCCGCTGTCGGAAATCACCCACAAGCGCCGCCTCTCGGCGCTCGGGCCTGGCGGCCTGACGCGGGAGCGCGCGGGCTTTGAAGTTCGTGACGTTCACGTCACGCATTATGGCCGCATCTGCCCGATCGAGACGCCGGAAGGCCCGAACATCGGCCTGATCAACTCGCTCGCGACATTCGCGCGGATCAACAAATACGGCTTCATTGAATCGCCTTACCGCCGCATCGTCGACGGCAAGGTGTCGGACGAGGTTGTCTATCTGTCGGCGATGGAAGAGGCCAAGCACTATGTCGCGCAGGCCAACGCGGACACGGATGCGGACGGCCGCTTCATCGATGAGTTCGTCATCTGCCGCCACAATGGCGAGGTGATGATGGCGCCGCGCGAGAACGTCGATTTGATGGACGTTTCGCCCAAGCAGATGGTGTCGGTTGCCGCAGCCCTCATCCCGTTCCTCGAGAACGACGACGCCAACCGCGCTCTGATGGGCTCGAACATGCAGCGTCAGGCGGTTCCGCTTGTGCGCGCGGAAGCGCCGTTCGTCGGCACCGGCATGGAACCGGTCGTGGCGCGTGATTCCGGCGCCGCCATCGGCGCACGCCGCGGCGGCGTGGTCGATCAGGTTGACGCGACCCGTATCGTCATCCGCGCGACGTCTGACCTCGATCCCACACGGTCGGGCGTCGACATCTACCGGTTGATGAAGTTCCAGCGCTCCAACCAGTCCACCTGCATCAACCAGCGTCCGCTGGTGAAGGTCGGTGACGTGGTGGAGAAGGGCGACATCATCGCCGACGGCCCCTCGACCGATCTCGGCGATCTGGCGCTCGGCCGCAACGTGCTCGTCGCGTTCATGCCGTGGAACGGTTACAACTACGAGGACTCCATCCTGCTCTCCGAGCGGATTGTCCGCGATGACGTTTTCACCTCGATCCATATCGAGGAATTCGAGGTGATGGCGCGCGACACCAAGCTCGGGCCGGAGGAGATCACGCGCGACATTCCGAACGTGTCGGAAGAGGCGCTGAAGAACCTCGACGAGGCAGGCATCGTCTATATCGGCGCGGAAGTAGGCCCCGGCGACATCCTTGTCGGCAAGATCACGCCGAAGGGCGAAAGCCCGATGACGCCTGAGGAAAAATTGCTTCGCGCCATCTTCGGCGAGAAGGCCTCCGACGTGCGCGACACCTCCATGCGCATGCCGCCTGGAACCTACGGCACCATCGTCGAGGTGCGCGTGTTCAACCGCCATGGCGTCGAGAAGGATGAGCGTGCTCAGGCGATCGAGCGCGAGGAAATCGAACGTCTTGCGAAGGACCGTGATGACGAGCAGTCGATCCTTGACCGCAACGTCTATGGCCGTCTGGCGGCGCTTCTGATCGGCAATGAAGGCATTGCCGGACCGAAGAGCTTCAAGAAAGGCACGATGCTGAGCCAGGAGGCGCTCGACGCCTATCCGCGCTCGAACTGGTGGCAGTTCGCCGTCGGCGACGACCGTTTGCAGGGCGAGATCGAGTCGCTGCGTGCGCTCTATGACGAATCCAAGAAGGCGCTGGAACAGCGCTTCATGGACAAGGTTGACAAGGTGCAGCGCGGTGACGAGCTTCCGCCTGGTGTCATGAAAACCGTCAAGGTCTTCGTCGCCGTCAAGCGCAAGATCCAGCCCGGTGACAAGATGGCCGGCCGCCATGGCAACAAGGGCGTGGTCAGCCGCATCCTGCCGGTCGAGGACATGCCGTTCCTCGAAGACGGCACGCATGTCGACATCGTGTTGAATCCGCTTGGCGTTCCGTCCCGCATGAATGTGGGCCAGATCCTCGAAACGCATTTGGGCTGGGCCTGCTCAGGCATGGGCAAGAAGGTCGGCGCGATGTACGATTCCTATGCCCGCAACGGGGACATCAAGCCGCTGCGCAAGACGCTGGAGCAGATCATTCCGGATGACGGGCGCAACGAACCCGTGCGCCGCATGGACGACACCGGCGTGATCGAGATCGCCAAGCAGATGCGCAAGGGCGTCTCCATCGCAACCCCGGTCTTTGACGGGGCGAGCGAGGCCGACATCAATGCTATGCTGAAGGAGGCGGGCGTCAATTCGTCCGGCCAGTCCACGCTGTATGATGGGCGTACCGGCGACGCCTTCGACCGTCAGGTGACTGTCGGCTACATCTACATGCTCAAGCTGCATCACCTCGTCGATGACAAGATCCACGCCCGCTCGATCGGTCCGTATTCGCTTGTCACGCAGCAGCCGCTGGGCGGCAAGGCGCAGTTCGGCGGACAGCGCTTCGGCGAGATGGAGGTCTGGGCGCTCGAAGCCTATGGCGCCGCTTACACGCTGCAGGAAATGCTGACCGTGAAGTCGGACGATGTGGCGGGCCGCACCAAGGTCTATGAGGCGATCGTCCGCGGCGATGACACGTTTGAAGCGGGCATTCCCGAAAGCTTCAACGTGCTGGTCAAGGAAATGCGGTCGCTCGGCCTCAACGTCGAACTGACGAACACGCTGCCCGCCAATGATGATGGCGAGGGCATGCAGCGTCTGCCGGATGCGGCCGAGTAAGCGTCTTTGAGCGTGCGGGCGGCGGGACATTCCCCTGCCGCCTGAAACCCTTTTCGGATGCTAACGCATCCTTCGATTTCAAAGGCCGGTGCCATCCGCACCGCCACTGGAGACGGTGATGAACCAGGAAGTTGCCAATCTCTTCAACACGCCGGTTGCGGCGCAGACCTTCGATGCGATCCGCATCTCGATTGCATCGCCGGAGAAGATCCTTTCGTGGTCGTTCGGCGAGATCAAGAAGCCGGAGACGATCAACTACCGCACCTTCAAGCCGGAACGCGACGGCCTGTTTTGCGCGCGGATTTTTGGTCCGATCAAGGACTATGAGTGCCTGTGCGGCAAGTACAAGCGGATGAAGTACAAGGGCATCATCTGCGAGAAATGCGGTGTCGAAGTGACGCTCAGCCGCGTGCGGCGCGAGCGCATGGGCCATATCGAACTGGCCGCGCCTGTTGCCCACATCTGGTTCCTGAAATCGCTTCCGTCGCGCATCGGCACGCTGCTCGACATGACGCTGAAGGACATCGAACGCGTCCTCTATTTCGAGAACTACATTGTCACCGAACCGGGCCTCACGCCGCTGACGGAGCACCAGCTCCTGTCGGAAGAGGAGTATATGGACGCGGTCGACCAATATGGTCAGGACGCCTTCACCGCCATGATCGGCGCCGAAGCGATCCACGACATGCTGGCGGCGATGGACCTGGAAAAGCTCATCGTCGAACTGCGCGAAGACATGGCGGCGACGACGTCGGAGCTGAAATCGAAGAAGCTCTTGAAGCGCCTGAAAGTGGCCGAAAGCTTCGTTGAATCTGGCAACCGCCCGGAATGGATGATCATGAAGATCATCCCGGTCATTCCGCCGGACCTGCGCCCGCTGGTTCCGCTTGATGGCGGCCGCTTTGCCACCTCGGACCTGAACGATCTCTACCGCCGCGTGATCAACCGCAACAACCGCCTGAAGCGGCTGATCGAGTTGCGCGCGCCGGGCATCATCGTGCGCAACGAAAAGCGCATGTTGCAGGAAGCCGTTGACGCGCTGTTCGACAATGGCCGCCGCGGCCGTGTGATCACCGGCACCAACAAGCGCCCGCTGAAATCGCTGTCCGACATGCTGAAAGGCAAGCAGGGCCGCTTCCGCCAGAACCTGCTCGGCAAGCGCGTCGATTATTCGGGCCGCTCCGTCATCGTGACGGGTCCGGAACTGAAGCTGCACCAGTGCGGCCTGCCGAAAAAGATGGCGCTCGAACTGTTCAAGCCGTTCATCTATGCGCGCCTTGACGCCAAGGGCTTTTCGTCCACCGTCAAGCAGGCCAAGAAGCTGGTCGAGAAGGAGCGTCCGGAAGTCTGGGATATCCTCGACGAGGTCATCCGCGAGCATCCGGTGATGCTGAACCGCGCGCCGACCTTGCACCGCCTCGGCATCCAGGCGTTCGAGCCGATCCTGATCGAGGGCAAGGCGATCCAACTGCACCCGCTCGTCTGCACGGCGTTTAACGCCGACTTCGACGGCGACCAGATGGCGGTCCACGTTCCGCTGTCGCTGGAAGCGCAGCTGGAAGCGCGCGTCCTGATGATGTCGACCAACAACATCCTGCATCCGGCAAACGGCCAGCCGATCATCGTTCCGTCGCAGGACATGGTCCTCGGGCTCTATTATCTGTCGATCGTGGCGGACAAGGAGCCGGGCGAGGGGATGATGTTCTCCGATATGGGCGAACTTCATCACGCGCTCTACACCAAGACAGTGACGCTGCACGCCAAGATCAAGGGCCGCTTCAAGACGATGGGCCCCGACGGCAAGCTCGTCGCCAAAATCTATGACACGACGCCAGGCCGCATGATCCTCGGGGAGTTGCTGCCGAAGAACGTCAATGTGCCGTTCGAGATCGTCAACCAGGAAATGACCAAGAAGAACATCTCCAAGATGATCGACACGGTCTATCGTCACTGCGGCCAGAAAGAGACGGTGATCTTCTGCGACCAGATCATGCAGCTGGGCTTCCGTCACGCCTGCACGGCCGGCATTTCCTTCGGCAAGGATGACATGGTCATCCCCGCCACCAAGGAGAAGCTCGTCAGCGAGACCGACACGCTCGTCAAGGAATACGAGCAGCAGTACAATGACGGCCTGATCACCCAGGGCGAAAAATACAACAAGGTTGTTGATGCCTGGGCGAAATGCGTGGAGAAGGTGGCGGACCAAATGATGGTCGGCATCAAATCCGTGCAGTTCAACAAGGAGACCGGCCGCCAGAAGCCGATGAACTCGGTCTACATGATGTCGCATTCAGGTGCGCGCGGTTCGCCCACCCAGATGCGCCAGCTGGCCGGCATGCGCGGGCTCATGGCGAAGCCGTCGGGCGAGATCATCGAGACGCCGATCATCTCGAACTTCAAGGAAGGCCTGACCGTTCTTGAGTATTTTAACTCGACCCACGGCGCCCGCAAGGGCCTCGCGGACACCGCTCTGAAGACAGCCAACTCGGGCTACCTGACGCGCCGTCTGGTAGACGTTGCGCAGGATTGCATCGTCGTCGAGACGGACTGCAAGACCGAGAGCGGCCTCACCATGTCGGCGATCGTCGATGCCGGCCAGATCGTCGCGACGCTCGGCCAGCGCATCCTCGGCCGCACGGCGCTGCTCGACATCAACGACCCGAAAACCGGAGACGTGATCGTCAAGGGCGGCACGCT
>JALOTE010000159.1 GCA_025458045.1 Rhizobiaceae bacterium | reverse complement strand
CGTTGCATGTGGTCGGTGCAAGTCCATGACCCACATGCAACGAACTCGTTGCATGTGGTCGGTGCAAGTCCATGACCCACATGCAACGAACTCGTTGCAATCCGGAGCGTCAACACCCACCATCTGCGGCTCAGCCGCCCTGCTGCTCCATTCCGCGGAATTGTTGCAGCAGTTGAAGCCGTTCGCGGGAGCCTTTCGCGGCACCACCGTCCGTCGCCGCAGCATGTATCACATTTTCGCCGCCCAAGGCCAAGCTCATCTCGCCTGAGGTGAACAGACGAAAGGCAGGGATGTCCGGCCCGTCGAGGGCAAGCGTTGCACGGCGGGCTTGGTCGATCTTGCGCACGCCATCCACCGCGCCATCGGTCGCGTGCAAGGTGAAAGCGGCCCGCCCGCCGCGCACAAGGTCTTCCACCTTCGCGGCACCGGTGAACAATTGGCCGGCCTTGCGCAGCAACCCCAGCGATCCTAGCGCATTCCTGACAAGCAGGCGCTCGACCTGTTCGGCCAGATCCGCCGGGATGATCACGTCGCGCTTCAGGGCCCGGGCAAACAGCTTGCGCTTCATGGCCAGTTCCAGCGTTTCGCGGCGGGCCGAAACATGGCAGCCGCGTCCCGGCAGCACGCCCTTGAGATCCGGCGTCACGGTGCTGTCGGGCGCGGCGACAAAGCGGATCAGCCGCGCGCGGTCCTGCGCCACCCGCGTGACGATGCAGGTCCGTTCGTTCAAGAGCGACAGATCCAGATCATCATCATCGGGGGTGGCTGCACCGGCTTCGATCAAGCGTCTGATTCCGCTCCCTCGGCTTCTTCGGCTTCCTCCTCGTCGATCCAGCCGGCGGCGCGGCGCGCCGCAACGACCATCTCTTCGGCTTCAGCCCGCGTGGTGCCGAATTTGGAGAAGACGCCCTCGTAGGTTTTCACTTCGCCGTCCTTTTTCTCGCGCCAGCCGACCAGGTCATCGACGGCGTAGCCGGCGAAATCCTCCATGGTCTTGACGCCATCCTCGCCCGCCGCGACCATCATCGCGGTGGTGAGGCCGGGGATCTGGCGCAGTTCGTCCGTCACGCCAAGCGCGAGACGCTTGGCATTGTGCTCGGCCTCGATGCGATCAAGATAGTCTTGTGCGCGGGCCTGCAATTCGCCGGCCGTGTCGCCGTCGAGCCCGTCAATCGACGCCAGTTCATCGGGGTCGACATAGGCGACCTCCTCGACCGAAGCGAAGCCTTCCGACGCCAGCAACTGGCCGACCAGTTCGTCGACATTGAGCGCTTCCATGAAAAGCTGCGAGCGCTCGGCGAATTCCTTCTGGCGGCGCGCCGATTCCTCGTCTTCCGTCAGGATGTCGATGTCCCAGCCGGTCAATTGCGAGGCGAGGCGGACATTCTGGCCGCGGCGGCCGATGGCGAGCGAGAGTTGGTCGTCAGGCACGACCACTTCGATGCGCTCGGCATCCTCGTCGAGCACGACCTTGGCGACTTCGGCCGGTTGCAGCGCGTTGACGATGAAGGTCGCGGGATCGGGCGACCACGGGATGATGTCGATCTTTTCGCCCTGCAACTCGCCGACGACGGCCTGAACGCGGCTGCCGCGCATGCCGACACAGGCGCCGACCGGGTCGATCGAAGAATCGCGGCTGATCACGGCGATCTTGGCGCGGCTGCCCGGATCGCGCGCGACCGACTTGATCTCGACGATGCCGTCATAGATCTCCGGCACTTCCATCGTGAACAGCGCCGCCATGAATTGCGGATGGGTGCGCGACAGGAAAATCTGCGGACCGCGCGTCTCGCGGCGCACGTCATAGATGAAGGCGCGGATGCGGTCCCCGTATTTGAACAATTCGCGCGGGATCGATTCGTCGCGCCGCACGATGCCTTCGCCGCGGCCAAGATCGACGATGATGTTGCCATATTCGACACGCTTCACCGTGCCGTTGATGATCTCGCCGACGCGGTCCTTGTACTCGTCGAACATGCGGTCGCGCTCGGCCTCGCGCACCTTGTGGACGATGACCTGTTTGGCCGACTGCGCGGCGATGCGGCCGAATTCCATTGGCGGCAGCGGCTCGACGATCGTCGCGCCGATTTCCGCATCCACGTTCTTCATCTTGGCGCGGCCAAGCTCGATCTCGGTCGCGTAATTCTCGACCTTCTCGACCACCTTCAAGTGCCGCTGAAGGCGCATCTCGCCGGTCTGCGCGTTGATCTCGCAGTGAATGTCGGTCTCAAGGCCATAGCGTAGCTTGGCGGCCTTCTCGATGGCGTCGGCCATGGCGTCGAGAACGATTTTCTTGTCGATCGACTTTTCCTGCGCGACGGCCTGCGCGATTTGCAGCAGTTCCAGTTTGTTGGCGCTCACGGCCATGGGTATCACTCCTCTCAAATCCGGATGTCAGGCATCCGGTCGGTCTCTCGCTGCCGGATGTCAGTCATCCGGCTGGCTGTTGTCGTTTGCGGCATCGATGCTGTTTCCATCGTCGCCTTGCCCATCATCGGGCTCGCCGCGCGCCTTGCGGGCAGCTTTGTCACGCTTCAACGCCTCGTCGATCAGCGCGTCGGTCAACACGAGATTGGCGTCGGTGATCGCGTCGAACGGCAGGTCCACCGGTTCCGTGCCGCCGCCATCCTTCGGCGCGGGCAGAAGGGTGAAGCCGGTCTCGGTCACCGGCCCGAGAAAGCCGGTGAAGCGCTTGCGCCCGGCAATGACTGTGCCTGTCTGCACCTTTGCGAGATAGCCGCCCCATGCGCCGAAATCGATGGCGCGCGTCAGCGGGCGGTCGATGCCGGGCGACGAGATTTCCAGATGATAGGCGCGCTCGATCAGATCCTCGACATCGAGCGCCGGAGAAACAGCGTTCGACAGCACCTCGCAATCATTGACGCTCATCGTGCCATCGGTCCGTTCCGCCATGATCTGCAAGGTCATGCCGTTACGGCCCGAAATCTTGATGCGCACAACGCGCATGCCGAGATCGGCCGCGACTGGCGCGACAACGCCATAGATACGCGCCTCAAGGCCTGTTTCACGGATGATGCGGTCGTCTTCGAGCAAGGGGCTGATCCGGTGCTGGTGGCCGGTCAATAAAAAAGAGCGGGTCCTTGCGGGCCCACTCTTCGTCTGATGACCAAGAATTTAGGTTGCCTATACGCGGACAGGGCGGCGAATGCAAGGCTGGAGGTGTGCCGATCACACCCGCCGGAAGCGCAGGTAGCAGGGTGTCCGCCCCTCGCGGATCGCTTTCGCCTCATAGCGCGTGCGCACCCAGCCCTCGTGCGGCGACGTCCAGTCCGCCGGTCCGTCCGCCTGCCAGTCAAAGTCCGGATGGGTGTCGCATGTGGCAAGTGTCCAGTTCACATAATGGTCGATATCCGAGGCGAACCGGAACAGGCCGCCCGGTTTCAACACCCGGGCGAAGCGATCCAGATTGGCCGCGCTGACAAACCTGCGCTTCCAATGGCGCTTTTTCGTCCAAGGGTCGGGGTAAAAAAGGTCGATCCCGTCGAGGCTGGCCGGGGGAAGCCAGTCCAAAAGCGGCAGGGCATCCTCCGCATGCAGGCGGATATTGGGTGCAGGTTGCTCGATCAACGCGCGGCAAAATTTCGCCATGCCATTGACGAAGGGCTCCGCGCCGATGAAGCCTGTCCCTGCTTCACGTCGTAGCGCGGCCAGCAGATGCTCCCCGCCGCCAAAGCCGATTTCGAGCCGTACCGCGTTGACCGGCGCCGAAAACAGCGAAGCGAGGTCGGCCGGCGCGGGCGTCGACAGGTCGAGCGCCAGTGATTCGAGTGCGGCGGCCCGGTCATTGGCCTGCGCGGCGCGCAAAGGCTTGCCGATGCGGCGGCCGTAGAAGCCGCCTTCGCCGGCGCGGCGTGGCGCGTCGTCCATGTCCGGATCAAGTGTTCCCGGCATCATCGCCCGTCAA
>JALOTE010000006.1 GCA_025458045.1 Rhizobiaceae bacterium | reverse complement strand
GGGGATCGCCATGTTGTCGAACCACATCAGCGCGCCTTCCTTCGGAATGGAGTACTGGATCTCGACGCCGGCTCCGGCCTCCCCGGCGCGCGAACGGGCTTGCAGGATGTCACCCGACCAGCCGACCGCGATGCAGATGTCGCCATTGGCAAGCGCGTTGATGTATTCCGACGAATGGAATTTGCGGATGTGCGGGCGCAGCTTCATCATGTGGTCCTGCGCGGCCTGGATGGATTCTGCGTCCTGCGAATCCGGGTCGATGCCGAGATAATTCTTCACCGCTGGCAGGATTTCTTCCGCGGTATCGAGCATCATCACGCCGCAATCGGCGAGCTTGGCCAAATTGTCGGGATTGAGGACAGAGTCCCACGTCGTCATGTCAGCGTTCTCGCCGAGGCGCTCCTTCACCTTGGCGACATTGTAGCCGATGCCCGTGGTTCCCCACATGTAGTTGATGGTGTATTCATTGCCCGGATCATATTTGGTCAGGCGGTCCATCACCACCGGGTCCATGTTTTTCAGGTTCGGCAGCTTCGATTTGTCGAGTTTCTGGAACACGCCGGCCTGGATCTGCCGAGCGAGGAAGGTGCCGGTCGGCACCACGATGTCATAGCCGGTCGAGCCTGCGAGCAGCTTCGTTTCAAGGATCTCGTTGGAATCAAACACGTCATAGACGACCTTGATGCCGGTCTCCTTGGTGAAATCCTCAAGGATGGTCGAGTCGATGTAGTCCGACCAGTTGTAGACATTGACCACGCGCTCCTGCGCGTTGGCGGTCACAATGAAGCCGAGAAGGGCGGTCGCGGTCAGAAGTGCCTTTTTCATCGATGGTTCCCTGTGCGTGTGTTGATGATCCGGTTGCAGGCCGTGGGCGGGCTTGGACGTGAAGGTAAGGCCGGTTGCGGCAATCTCAAGGCAAGCGCCCCGTGCTGCCTCATCGGTAGGTGGATTTCTCCAGAGGCGTGATTTCCTGCCAGAAGGCGTGGATTTCGGCGCGCTTCAACTCGCAATAGACCTTGGCGAGTTCCGGCCCGAGCGCGCGCTTCAGGAAGTCGCCGCGCATGGCAAGTTGCAGTGCATCATCCATGTCGTCGGGCAATTGTGGCGCGTTGGATTGCTCGTAGGCATTGCCCTGGATCGGCGGCGGCGGAACCTCATTGGCGTCGATCCCCTCCATCATGCCCTGAAGGATCGCCGTCATGACGAGATAGGGGTTGGCATCCGCCCCTGAAATGCGGTGTTCCAGCCGCATGTTCTCGCTGTTGGAGGCCGGGATGCGTAGCGCCACCGAACGGTTGTTCTCGGCCCAGACCGCTTGCGTCGGCGCATAAGAGCCGGGCGTGATGCGGCGGAAACCGTTCCATGTGTTGATGAACAGGATCAGGGCTTCCGGCATTGTCCGCAGCAGGCCGGCGATGGCGGATTCCAGCGTCTTGCGGCCTTGCGCGCCGGAGAAGATGTTCTTGCTGTCGCGGTCCAGCACCGAGCAATGCACATGCATTCCGCTGCCGGCATAGTCGATGAAGGGCTTGGCCATGAAGGTGGCGCGAAGCCCGCGCGCCCGTGCGCAGCCCTGAATGAGGCGTTTGAGGCGGATCACGTCATCGGCGGCGCGCAGCGGGTCGGCGCGGTGCTTGAGGTTCACCTCAAACTGGCCGGGCGCCGCCTCCTTGATGATCGTGTCGATCGGCAGGCCCTGCATCTCGGCAAATTCGCGCACCATGTTGAAGAAGCGCGCATGCTCTTCAAGGTCGTCAAGGCCGTACATGCGCAGACGGTCAGGGCCTTCGCCCGCACCCAGCGGCCGCATTTCTTGCTCTTTCTTGCCGGGCTTTTCGAGCAGGTAGAATTCCAGTTCGAACGCGGCAACGGGAAACAGTCCGCGCGCATTGATCTCGGCCGTCTTGGCTTTCAGGATCTGGCGGGCATCGCAGGCGAAGATGTCGCCTTCCGGCGTGAATGTTTGCAAGAGCACCTGCGCTGTCTTGCGGAGGCCGGTCTCCAGCACTTCGCGGCCCCAGACATCCAGCCCGTGCAGCGACATCGGAAAGGCGACGCCTTCCTGAAACGCCTTCTTCAGGCTGTCGGCCGGGCCCCATTTGCCGCGGACGACGCCATTGGGATCGACGATGAGGAATTCGACCGCTTCAAGGTCAGGATGCTTGGTGATGAACTCGGTGTATTCGCGTTCGTGATCGAGGGAGATGAACCCGTTCGGGGTGAACGACGACGAGATGAGACCCAAGATAGACCTGCGCGGTTGTTGACGGTGCGTCCTTGTCACCTGCCTGTCATCAAAGAGTCAACCAAGGTCGCATGCGAAATCGGTTGTGCAGCGCACCATGCGCAAGGGCGGGAGGCGGATCAGGCGCGCGGAGACTTGGCAGGGGAGGCTGTCATGGGCTGGGCGGCGCGTCGCGCATCCATGGAAATGTTGAAGACAAGCGCCGCAATGACGACCGCGCCCCCGACCAGCACCATCCCGCCCGGCGTTTCGCCATGCACGAGCCAGACCCAGATCGGCCCGAGGATCGGCTCGATCACTGAAAGCAGCGCGGACAACACCGAAGGGATGAGGCGCGCTCCGGTGACAAACAGCGCCAGCCCGAGGCCGAGATTGACCATGCCGAAGGCGACCAGCCAGCCCATGTCAGCCCGCGTGACGGACAGGCCTGATGACAGGATGGCAGCGATGACAGCGGCGATGGTGACACCCAGCAACACGGCGGGAGTCATGCGGATGCCCGGATATTTGCGCGTGACAACGACCGACAAAGAAAACGACATGGCGATGGCAAGGGAGAGCAGGTCTCCGGCGAGCGACCCGCCGTCACCCAACGAGCCAGAGACAATGGTGGTGATGCCCGCCACGACAGCGAGGATGGCAAGGAGCGTGTACCATGGCACCCGTTCGCGCAGCAAAACCCAGGAAAAGGCGGCAGCGAGGATCGGCACCGCGGACTGGATCAGCAGGATCTTGGCAACGCTTGTCAGGGAAAGCGCCAGCACAAAGCATACGGTCGAAATCGCGTAGCAGACACCGACGATGATTGTCGGCCAGCGGGCGGCCGTGATCAGCGCGCGTGTTCCGGCAACCCCGTCGCGCACCAACATGAAGCCGAGAATGAACAGACCAGCAAAGACCGACCGCCAGAAGACGATCGTCCACGGGTCATCCGCGGTGATGAACCGGTCGATGGTGCCGCCAAGGCTCCAGGCGAGGGTTGCGCCGATCACCAGCAGCACACCGGTGCGGAATTGGGTCGTGTCGGGGGCGGTCATATCAGGGTCCGGTGACGGGAGGCGCGCGCGGGATCATGGCCGCGACGCCGCGCAAAAACCTGCATGGCTGCGACAGGTCAAGCCGCAAATCGTTCCGGTGTCATTCACCGCGCCTGATGGAGGCGCCCTCAGGCATAGTCAAAAGCGGAAAAGCCCGTCACCATCTCATCCAGACCCAGTGGCTTGGTCAGCGGCGGCTCCGCTCGCGCCATGCACCCCTGGCGCTCGCACAGGCGGCAGGACGGGCCGATGGGGATGGGCGGGAACGGGTTGTATTTGGCGTCCTGGATGCGGGACCGGCCATAGACGATTTCGCCTGCAAAGGCCGCATCGCAGCCAATCATCAGCGCGGTGCGGCGCGGGCGCTCATTGAACGCGACCTGCGCGCCTTCCAGCGTGCGGGCGATGGTGATGAATTCGGCGCCGTCCGGCATTTCCACCGCTTCCACCAGCACGCGGCCGGGCTCGGCGAAGGCGGAATGGACCGGCAGTTTCGGGCAGCGCCCGCCGAAGCGCGCCTGCGGAAAGCCTTGCGCGCCGACCCGGCGGATGACGTGGCCCGCGTGATCGACCTCCACGGCAAAGAACGGAACAGCGAGCGTCGCATCCGTGCCCAGTGTCGTCAGCCGCATCGCCGCCTGCTCCCACGAGACACGGAAGCGCGCGCGCAAGACATCGACATCATAGCGCACGCGGCGGGCGGCATCGAGGAACACGCTGCGCGGCATCATCAGGGCATGGGCCGAGTAGCGGCCAAGCTCGAAGCGTGCAAATCGCCGCGCCTCGTCCGACGACAGTTTCAACGCGCGGATTTCGGCGGCGATCACCACCTGCATGCGCAAAAGGCAGGCTTCAAGCGTGATCTCGCGCAGTTGGTCATGCGGGGCGAGGCGCTCGGAAATGAAGAGGCGCTGGGTGTGGCGCTCATAGCGGCGGCGAAAGTTCGGCATCACCTCGGCAGGCAGCACCCGCACGGTGACGCCATGTTCAGCCTTGAGCCACGCTTTCAGCGCCGGCAGCAGATCATCGCCGGGCTTGAGCAGGCTGAGAAAGGCATGTGCCTCCTCCTCGATGGCGGGAAAATGATGGGGCCGCGCCTCCAGCACGTCATGCACCTCGTCGGCTGGCAGCCGCGTGCGGCTGACAGGGGCGGCCTGGCCGGAGCGCGCCAGCATGTCGGCCAGTTCCGACAGGCGTGACTGCGTGTCACGGTAGGCCCGGTGCAGCTTGACGAAGGCGGCTGCCGCATTGGGGGTGCCTTCCGCCATGTCGGCCAGTTCGCGGTCGCCCTGCACCTCGCCATTCAACAGCGGATCGGCAAAGGCTTCACGCAGGGCAGCCAATGTGCCCGCATCACGGTTTTGCAGCGAATCGAGGTCCAGCTTGTAGACGCTCGCCAGTTTCAGGATCAGTTGCACGGTCAGCGGGCGCTGGTTGCGCTCGATCAGGTTCAGATAGGACGGCGAAATGCCCAAGATCTCGGCCATCGCAGTCTGGGTTTCGCTGCGCTCCTGACGCAGACGCCGGATGCGCGGACCGGCAAAGATCTTCTGTTCGGCCAAAGCGGGCTCCTTTTCGACTTTCGCATGCCCCGCCTTCAGGCGGCAACCCAAAGGCGTAATCCAATGGTCGGACATTGACAAAACCGACCGGAGAAACACGAATTTCGGCGCGGAATTCTTTTACAATTTTGACAATTTTACAAGCGCAGACTGTGAATTTTCAGACAGCGTGACCCGATTTCGCGTGCTGGAAGCGCGCTTTCGCTTCCATTCCTCGTGGGATTTCAGGCAGAAGCCGACGCAACGCACCGCGCCGGGTTGCTGTGCGGGAACCGAAAGGCCCTCCCCAAGACGTCGCGAAGACGGGGCCGAATGCTCAGGAGACGACCATGACAGATTTTTACAACCTTGTTCCATCAGCACCGGCCGGCCGCTATGACGGCATCCAGCGCCCCTATTCGACCGGCGATGTGCAGAAGCTGCGCGGCTCGGTGCAGATGCGCTACACGCTGGCTGAAATGGGTGCCAACCGCCTGTGGAAACTCATCCACGAGGAAGATTTCGTCAACGCGCTGGGCGCGCTGTCGGGCAACCAGGCGATGCAGATGGTGCGCGCCGGCCTGAAGGCGATCTATCTGTCGGGCTGGCAGGTCGCAGCCGATGCGAACACCGCCGGTGCAATGTATCCCGACCAGTCGCTTTACCCGGCCAATGCCGCGCCGGAATTGGCGCGCCGCATCAACCGCACGCTTCAGCGCGCGGACCAGATCGAGCATTCGGAAGGCAAGGGCCTCTCGGTCGACACGTGGTTTGCCCCGATCGTCGCCGACGCGGAAGCCGGGTTCGGCGGCCCGCTCAACGCCTTTGAAATCATGAAGGCGTTCATCGAGGCGGGTGCTGCAGGCGTCCACTTCGAGGACCAGCTCGCGTCCGAAAAGAAATGCGGCCATCTCGGCGGTAAGGTTCTGATCCCGACGCAGGCCCACATCCGCAACCTGACAGCCGCCCGCCTTGCCGCCGACATCATGGGCGTGCCGACGCTGATCGTCGCCCGCACAGACGCGGAAGCCGCCAAGCTGCTCACCTCCGACATTGACGAGAACGACAAGCCGTTTGTCGACTATGCGCTCGGCCGCACCTCGGAAGGCTTCTACCAGGTGAAGAACGGCATCGAGCCGTGCATCGCGCGCGCCATCGCCTATGCGCCGTTCTGCGACCTGATCTGGATGGAGACCGGCAAGCCGGATCTCGCGCAGGCGAAGAAATTCGCCGAAGCCGTCCACAAGGTGCATCCGGGCAAGAAGCTCGCCTACAATTGCTCGCCGTCCTTCAACTGGAAGAAACACCTCGACGATGCGACGATCGCCAAGTTCCAGCGTGAGCTGGGCGCGATGGGCTACAAGTTCCAGTTCATCACGCTGGCGGGCTTCCACCAGCTGAACTACGGCATGTTCGAGCTGGCGCGCGGCTACAAGGACCGCCAGATGGCCGCCTATTCGGAGCTTCAGGAAGCGGAATTCGCCGCCGAGGTGAACGGCTACACCGCGACGAAGCACCAACGCGAAGTCGGCACCGGATATTTCGATGCCGTTTCGCTGGCGATCACGTCCGGCCAGTCTTCGACGACGGCGATGAAGGAATCGACGGAAACTGAACAGTTCCGCCCGGCCGCCGAATAAGGCAGACTGCGACTGAAACGGGCGGCGATTCCCCGCCGCCCGACCAAAGACAGAGCCGCCTCAAGCCGCTCGGAACCACCAAGGAACACGCGTCATGTCCAAACCCGACATCAAGACCCGCGCCGCCGAGCAGTCCTCGTCGATGAGCGACGAACAGCAAGCCGCCATCCGCATGGTGGCCAACGACCTGCACCGGCTCAACACTTCGGTGATGAAGGCCGTGGATGCCGGCGTCTCCGTCGAATTGATCCGCGCGGCGCGCCACCATGGCGGCGACGGCAATTTCGGTGACTTGCTGACGCCGGTCATCGTGACACGAAACTGAGGCTTTCTGGGGCCGGTCGCTTTCCGGCCCGGAAAACATGCTCCGTCATGCTTCGAGGCTCGCTGCGCTCGCATCTCGGCATGAAGGAAAAGCTCCCAAGCATTCCGCAAGAGCCAGCGCTCCGCTATGAGCCAAGGCTAGGGTAAGGACCCGTTGATTTCATTGAAATCAATGGGTCCTGACCCTAGGAAGTCACAGCAGTTTTTCCGTTCATGCTGAGGTGCGGGCGCAGCGAGCCTCGACGCACGAAGGGAAACCCAAGCACTTGTGTTGATCGGGTGAAGGCGCGCCGGCTTTCAGATCACGGGGCGCACATCTCCAATGGAGCGCCGTGCGGCCGTCATGGTGTTGGCCATCAGCATGGCGATCGTCATCGGACCGACGCCGCCCGGCACCGGTGAAATCGCGCCTGCGATCTCAGATACGGCGTCGAAATCGACGTCGCCCGTCAGCGCGGATTTTCCGTTCTCCTCGATCCGATTGATGCCGACGTCGATGATGGTCGCGCCCGGTTTCACCCAACCGGCCTTCACCATGCGGGCGCGCCCGACGGCGGCCACCAGAATGCCGGCGCGTTGGCAGATGCCGGCAAGGTCGCGCGTGCGGCTGTGCGCCATTGTCACCGTCGCGTTGGCGGCCAGCAGCAATTGGCCCATCGGCTTGCCGAACAGGTTGGATCGGCCGATCACGACCGCCTCCAGCCCGGACAGGTCATCGCCATGGACGGAACGCACCAGCAGCATGGAGCCGGCCGGCGTGCAAGGGTTCAGGCCGGTTGCGAAGTCACCGGAGGCGAGCTTGCCGGCATTGACGAAGGTCAGCCCGTCGACATCCTTTACCGGCCGGATCGACTGGATGACCGCCTCCTGGTCAAACCCTTTCGGCAGTGGAAGCTGAACCAGGATGCCGTGCACCGCCGGGTCGGCATTGAGGCGCGCCACCAGCGCCATCAGATCAGCCTGGGGCACCGTCCCGGGCAAGGTGTGCTGGATGGATGAAAAGCCGCATTCCTTCGCCTTGCGGCCCTTGGCCCCCACATAGACATGGCTGGCAGGATCCTCGCCGACAATGACAACGGCCAGGCCGGGCGGCGAACCGGTCGTGGCGGAGAACTCCGCGGATGCCGCCTTGACCGCGTCGATCACGCGGGCGGCCGCCGCCTTGCCGTCAATGATCATCGCCATCGCCCGCCCCCGAACCAGAAGTCGTCGTTGCGCTGCTAGAGCAAGCTTTGGCTGAGTGCAAACCGGTCATTCAGCCTTCGATGGCACGCAGCCGATCGCGTTTTTCGGCCAGAAGCGAGATCCCGTCGCGCAGCGCCGACAACCGGCGGCGGATCGTGTCATGGTCGGCGGCTGATTCGCGCGGCACGTCGCCGCGGGCCGGCTGAAGCTGCTGCGCCGCTTCAACGACCGGCGCCGCCTGCTGGGCAGGCTGCTGCTGGGCAGGCTGCTGCTGGGCAGGCTGCTGCTGGACAGGTTGCTGCGGTGCGTAGGCAACAATCTGCGGGGGCACCGCAACCGGAACAGGCATCGGCACGGGGATGAATTGCGGCTGCGCCATCATCTGAGCCATCGGCTGCGCCATCATCTGCGCCATCATCTGAGCCATCGGCTGCGCCATCATCTGCGGCATCGGTTGCGCCATCATCTGGGCCATCGGCTGCGCCATCATCTGGGCCATCGGCTGCGCCATCATCTGGGCCATCGGCTGCGCCATCATCTGCGGCATCGGCTGCGCCATCATCTGGGCCATCGGCTGCGCCATCATCTGGGCCATCGGCTGCGCCATCATCTGAGGCATGACGGGCTGCATCATGGGTTGAGGCTGCTGCGGCGCAAAAGCCGCCGGGGCGTAAGGCCATTGGGGGAGATTGGCATACATTGGCGGAGCCTCCGCGGCTGGTGACTGATCTTGGTTCAGGGCGGGTTTGCGTGGATTGGGGGGCGGGGGCGGTCCATCAGGGCGCGGGGGCGCGTTGACATCACCTTGCGGCATGCGCGATGGCGGAACGGACGCCTCATCGGTGTCATCCGTTGGATCGTATTGAAGGTCCGCACGGTCGTCCGGCTCGGCACGGATCGAACGCCAGATGCCGCGCAACACGCCAAGGCCGGTGCCGAGCAGAAGCCCGCCGATGAGGCCGCCGAGCGCGACCAGTTTCTTCGACGTGCCATAGGCGCGGATCGCCGGAACCGCGGCTGACACAATCGATGTGTTGGCGGTTGAAATGCCCGCCTGCTCGCCCGTTTCGCGCGCCCGCAACAGGAAATTCTCATAAATCGCGCGCTGGGCCGCCGCCTCGCGCTCCAGTTCCCGCAACTGCACCAATCGTTCTGAAATGTCGGTCTGGCGCGATTTGAAGCGGGCCTGTTCGCTGGCCAATTGCTGTTCGGTCTGGACCGCGCGCTGAAGCTCGATCTGGGCTGTCTGCGACAGGCGGCGCAGTTCGGTTTCCAGCCCGCGCGCGGCGGACGCGACTTCGGCTTCGGCGGTTTGCAGCCTGGGGTGCGCGGAGCCGAGCTTTTGCGCAAGCGCATCGCGCTGCTGGACTTTCTGGGCATAGCCGCGTCGCAATTCGGCAATCAGGTTCGACGACGCCGCTTCAGGCGCCGCACCTGAAAGCACGGCATCGAGCGTCAGTTCACGCGCGGAATCGGCGCGCGCGCGCAACTCGGCCACACGCTCGCGCGCGCGCGTCAATTGCGTCGAGATCAGCTCGATCTCATTGTCGGAGATAAGCTTGCCATTGGCGTCGAACAGCTCGTTTTCAGCCTTGTAGGCCTCAACCGCGCGCTCGGCTTTCTCCACGTCGGACCGCAACCCGTCCAGTCGGCCGCCCAATTCGCCCGATGCACGTTGTGCGGCGCCTGTCTGGATGTCTTGCTGCGCGTTGAGGTAAACATCCGCCATGGTGTTGGCGATCAGCGCCGCCTTGTCGGCAACCTCGCTGCGCGCCGTCAGGTAAACGATGAATGTCTTTTGCTCGCGTGACACGCTGACCGCATCAATCAGTGACTGGACGGCCAGTTCGCGCCGGCGCGCCGCGTCATCCGGGTCCTTGCCGCCGATCAGCTCCATCAACATCGCAACCGGGCTTGGCGCACCCAGCCCCTCGCCGTTGAACTCCGGATCATCGGCAAGCTTCAGTTGATCGACCGTCGCCTCCAGCACGCGCCGCGACGAAATGATCTTGGTCTGGTTTTCGACAATGGCAAGCGAGGCATCATAGGGCAGGCCCGATGGCATCAACTCGCGTTCGGAGATTTTCAGGTCGCGCGGGTCGACCAGCAATTCAACGGTGGAGTAGTAGAATTTCGGAATGCCCATGGCGAACATCACCCCGAGCGCAAGGCCAAACGCGCCCAGCAGACCGATCAGGGCGCGGGTGTCGATGATCGCCGCGATGACAGTGCGGACATCGACAAGCGGACGGAATGCATCATGGGTTGCGTCATGGTCGCCGCGCGCAGGCCGCGCGCGCGGTCGGCGGAGCGGCATTTCGTGCGATGGCGCGGTGCGCGCCCCTGCCGTTGCGGCGGCCCATGCGGGGGAAGGTGAAGCGGCCGGCGGCGCCTTCTCTCCATCAAGAGCCTCGGCCCCGGCTGGTCGAACGTCTTGGCGAAAAGCAGGATCCAGAAGCGAGGACGGTGCGGGATCGCCCTCCGCCGACCCCGCGCCTCCGACGCGCGTCCCCGCTTGCGGCGGGCGGATGGGCCGCCGCAGGCCGCCGAGCAGGGAATTGCCGGGTTGATCCATGACGTTGCCGCCGCGTCAGAGTGCGCAAAGTGGCGCGAGACACGCCAAACCGTGAATGCAAGCTAAACAGGCATGGGTAACAAAAGGTTAATCCCGCGGCTTGGTGCCGCCAGCGGCGACCGTCCATGTGCAAGATTGTTCACAGCCTGCGAACGCGTTCTTAAACAAGCAGCGCTAAGACATCGGCCATGGCTGATGTGTCTTCCCGCGCCCCAAACCCAATCTGGCTTCAGCGCAGCTGGCTTGGACGCACCGCGCCCGGCCGTCGGGTGGCGGGACATCTCGCGCGGCATGGCGATGTGATCACAGGCTACCTGGCGCTCATATCGGGCTCGGCCGGCCGGCTTGTGTTTTCGCTTGTTTATTTCCTCGTGCTGGCCAACACGCTTCCGGTTGCCGATTTTGGCGTGTTTGCCGCCGTCTCGGCGATGGGCGTCGTCTTGTCGAGGGTGTTCGGCCTCGGGTTTTCCTCTCCGCTCTACCGCACCGCGACTGTCAAACCCCAACTCATCGGCGCTTATCTGACCGGCTATGGGCTGATGGGGCTTGCCTCGCTTCCCGTTGTGGCGATGGCCGCGTGGGCGGCGCACGCGTTCCTGTTTTCCCGCGACATCGCGCTTTGGCCGTTTGCGATCATCATCCTTGCCGAAGTGCTGTTCTGGCGCAGCGCCGAAATCATCATCATCATCAACAACGGCTTGCGCCGCTTCACGGCAGCCGCGTTGATGACCATCGGCGGCACGGCGGCGCGCATGATGGCGGCGCTGCTGTTTGCGTGGAGCGAAGCCGACCCTTCGCTGGAGCGTTGGGCTGTGTTTTACCTTGGCGCTAATCTCGTCAGCATGGCGATGATTGCAGTCGCAGGCTGGCCGAAGAGCCGGCTGCACTTCGCCCCGCGCCTCTATGGCCGCCGCATGCGCGACGCCCTCTCGGTTGCAGGCGGCGAAATCGTGTTCTTTGCGCAAATGGAACTGGACAAGGTGCTGATGCTGGCGATCGCGGGAGCCGAGATGACAGGGCTTTACGCCATCATCATGCGGCTGGTGGACCTGACGGCCATTCCCATACGGGCCTTCAACACGCTTCTGGTGCAGTCCCTGATGAAGAACCCGGCGGCGATGGCGTCCCTCAAGCTGCGCGCCGCGACCGAGGGCGGAATCGCGCTCGCCTCGATTCTGGCGATGGGCGGCCTCACCCTGGCCCTTGCATGGAAGCCGGCCCTGCTCGGCCAAAGCATCGCGATGGCGGCGCCTGCGCTGCTGTTTGCCCTCGCCATCCCGAGCCTGCGCAACCTGACAGAGTATCACGCCGAACTCCTCTATGCCCGCGGGCAGACGGTTGCGCGCGTGGTGCTGCTCTCGGCTCTGGGCGCGTTGAAGGCGGCAGGCATGGTCGTGCTGCTCGTGCCGGACATGACAGCATCGAGCCTGATGGCGATGATGACGTTTGTGTTCTTCGGGCTCTACGCCCTTTCAGCGGCGGCGACCTACAGCCTGCTCGGCCGTGAGGCGCGCCGGTTCTGACCAGTCAGGCCGCGAGAGCCTGACGGATGTCCGCCACCGGCATGCCGACAAAGGATTGGAGGCCGATCGCCACCTGATGCGGCTGGCGAAGCGCGGCAAAACGGGCGATGCCCGCAGCATCGAGCGCCGGGCCATCCCAATAGACACGGCAGAGCGCTTCATCCGACGGCGAATGCCCGGCCATCTGCTCGATGTCTTCAACAAAGCGGCCATAGAGCATGCATTCGGACATGGTGCGCTCGCGCCCCAGGGCGGCGACAAAATGGGTCGCCGACACCTGCTCGACCCGGTCCAGCATGCGGCGCGCGGCCGGCACTGACCACGGCACCAGCGTGTTGATGTAGTCGTGGCGGCCCGTTTCGGCCGCAAGCCCCAGCGCCTTGGCGGACAGGGCCGACCAATGGCGCTGCTCCTCCATGCCGGGCCGAACCAACGCATCAGGCACCCGGTAAAGGCGAAGGGCATTGTGACGCCATTCGGAAGCGACGTCATAATGGGCGACAAAGGCCACGTCGGAGTCGGTGTGGAGGATGGCTGCCTCGTCGATCATCCGGCAGATGGCAAGGCGGCGCAATTGCTGCACATGCCAGCCGCGCATCGGCCATGTGCGGGTGGACAGCCAGACATCGCGGCGCAAGCGCGACAACGGGTCGGCAATCCGGCGCAGCCAGCCGGGCAGCAGATCCGCCTCGTCGATGATCACGCGGCCCGGTCCGGCGAAGCGCTTGAACAGCGCCACATCATGCGACGCGACCAGCACCAGATGGCGGGTGTGGCCGGTGACGAATCGGTCCATCGTGTCGCACAACAGGGCGAAACGCTCCAAATCACCGCGCCAGCTTGCCGTGACGATCGCGATGCTGCGGTTCATTGTCGGGCCCCGGTGTCGGATGCGCCGCGTCCGAGCCCGGCCGCCTCCACCCTGCCCCGCGCCCTTTGGCGCAGCACACGGCGGACAAAGGCCGGATTGCCAATGACGTAACGGCGAAACAGTCGCTTCGGCTCAAGCGCCAGGCGGAACAGCCATTCAATGCCGAGCTTGCGCATAACCAGCGGCGCGCGCGGCACCCGGCGGGCGAGAAAATCGAACAGGGCGCCCACCGTGATGACCACGCGGCATTGTTCCGGTCCGACATGCGCATCCGCCCAGAGTTCCTGTCGCGGCGTGCCCATCGCCACCAGCAGGATGTCGGGCTTCAATCGCGTGAGGGCGGCGATGACACCAGCCGTTTCATCATCGCCGAAATAGCCACTGGCCAGCGGTGTCACTTTCAGCGTGGGCGCAAGACCCGAGATTGCGGCCGCCGCCCCCATCAGCACATCCTGCGTGCCGCCGATGAGCGCGACATGCGTGCCCGGAGCGAGCATCCGCATCAGGTGCGGGACAAAGTCGGTGCCGTTCAGATTGGCAGGGAAAGGCGCGCCATAGAGAATGCGGCTTGCCATGTTGAGGCCCGCGCCATCCGAAAGCACGACCGACCGGCGCAGCACATCGGCAAGCGCCGGTGCGACGGCGGCGATGTTGGCATTGTTGGCGTTGAGGAAATTGATGCGCAGAAAGCCGTTGTCGGCCAGCGTGCGCGCCACCAGCGCCGACGCTTCGCCAAGCCCCATGGCCGCGACCGGAACATCGACGATCGACCGCCAATGCGGCAATTGGCGCGACGTGACCGTCATGACGCAAGCGCCCCGGCCATCGGTGCTTCCACCCGCCCGGCAGTCTGCCCGGCGCGTGCGCCCAATGCCTGCAAGCCCTGCCGCAACGCCGCACCCAGCGCTGCCTTGCGTGCAAGGTGGAAGGCGCTGCCATCCAGATCGGAGGGACCTGCTGCGCGCGCCTTGGCCACGAGCGCCTCGGCAAACGCCTTCGGATCATCGGCAATCGTGCAATTGGCGGGAACGGAACCAATCCCGCGCACGGACAGCGAGGTTGCCACGGTCGGCAGGCCAAGCTCGAAGGCCTCGATGGTTTTCAACTGAACGCCGGTGCCGGACGTGCTGACAAGCGGCAGCACACGGGCGGAGCGGACGAATTGCGTCGCATCCGGCACGCGGCCAAGCGCCGTCACGTTGCGATGGCGCAGATCGAAGCCTTGCGGCAGGCGGCCCGCGATCGCGATGGAGAAATCGCGCGGCAAATGCGGCACCACCTGATCGAGGAACCATTCGAGCCCGAGCCGGTTCGGCGTCCAGGACCATGTGCCGATGATGCCCGCGTCATGGGTCGGTTGGCGCATGGCGGGCTCTGGCGCATCGGCATGCACGGTGAGCGGCAGCACATTGGCGCGGGCGTCAGTGAGGCCGAGCGTTGCGATGTCCTCGGCTGCGAGCGCATGGACAAACCGCGCTTTGGCGATCAGCCGCGCCTCGATGCTCTTGAGCAGGCGGGCTTCCCGCGCATAGAGCGAGCGCTCGATGATGCCGGAGGCGGCGGCGGCATTTTCCGCCGCTGATTTCCATTCCACATTGTGGGCGACATACAAAAAAGGCAGTTGTGTCAGCACCGTCTCGAATGCGGCCGCCAACGTCACATTGTTGAGGATGACGCCATCAAATGGACCCGACGCGTCGATGATACGGGCGAGATTGTCCGGCGCGAGGACCTGCAATTTGGCAGCGGCAAATGTGGTGCCGTTGCGGACGGCGCGCGCCAGCCAGTTGAGCTTCCGCCATGGGTCGGCGTCGTCCGTGACAAGGGCGAGTTCGCCCAGATTGAGTGATCCCGGCACCACATGCGCGCTGCGACCCGGATTGGCAAAACCGACCGGCACAACGTCAACGCCCAATGCGCGCAGTGCGTCGAGGATGCAGCGATTGGCGATCTCGTAACCGGAGAATGCCTGCGCTTCCGGAAGCAGGGATGTGGCAAACAACAGGCGCATGCGGCGGGCCTTCCTTTGGTGCCCTCCACTAGCCGAGACTGGTCAAGAATTCATGCACATTCCCGAAATGCAGTGAACCTGAGGCTTCAGGATTTGGTAACCAAACACCGGTAACTCCTTGTTCACCATATTTGCCGGGCACATCGCCCAGCCGCCGGGGGCAACCCGCATGACCAAGGACGCAACCAGCGACATCAACACGCCCGCGCCGCTGGAACCGGGCGCAAACACCGTGCCGTTCCAACCGGGTGCGGAGATCGCGCTGTTTTCACCTGGCACCGAGATCACGTCGGGTGTGCTTGTCTATGCCGCCTCGACCGGGCTTGATCCGGCAGCCGCCCGGCTGGCTGTGCTGATCCCGACATTCAAGCGGCCGGCGCATCTGGTCGAGACATTGGTCAGCATCGCGCCGCAACTCGCCGCGCATGATGCTGCGTTCGTCATTGTTGAAAACGATGCGGACGGGCGCGAGGGCGCGAAGGCCGCGGCGCAGTTTCTGGAGGCGCATGATGCGCCGGGCCTGATCGTGGTCGCCGTCGCGCCCGGCAATTGCAACGCCTACAATGCCGGTTTTGCCGCCATCACCGGACATTTGCCGCAGGTGCAGGAGATCGCCATTTGCGACGATGACGAGACGGCCTCGCCCCAATGGCTTGCCGAACTGACAAGCGTGCGGGACGACACCGGGGCCGACATCGCGGGCGGACCGCAGGTTCCCGTCTTGCCGGAAGGGGTTGGCGGCGTCATCCATCCGGTGTTCCGCCCGGCCCACAGCGCCACCGGCCCGGTGGACATGCTTTACTCCTCCGGCAATGTGCTGATCGGCCGCCACGTGCTCGATGCGATGCCGGCGCCATGGCTTGACCCCATGTTCAATTTCACCGGCGGCGGCGACACGGATTTCTTCACGCGCTGCAAGCTGGCAGGCTTCCGCTTTGCGTGGTCGACTGAGGCCATTCTGCATGAGTCCGTGCCGCCCCGCCGCCTTGAACCCGATTGGCTGCGCGCCCGCGCGCTGAGGAACGGCGCACTGTCTGCCATCATCGAGCGGCGCGCAAAACCCGGCATGGCGGGTCGGCTCATGGTCCTTGCCAAAAGCATGGCGCTGCTTGGCGCGTCTCCGCTTCGCGCGCTTGCCGCCTATGCGCGGACAGGATCGGCCGCCGATGCGCGTTACCGCATCGATATCGGCCTTGGCCGCATGATGGGCGAACTGGGCTGGATCAATGAACAGTATCGCGCACCCGAAAAGAACTGAACACGGGTTCATGCCGGCGCTGCGGCTGCCACAGGCCCGCATCGCGCCACGGGTGATCGACGCTGTCGAAGGCGCGCTGCCCGGCCTTGTGGCCGCGTTCATCGTCAGCATCCTCATCGTCACCTTCCAGCCTTTTTCCGCGGGCTCCGTGCTGCTGGAGCCCGGACAGGCAGCAGGCGGCAACCGCATCAACCAGATCGGCTATTCGCTGCTCGCCGTCACGGCGGTCGCCTCGCTTGCTCTTCTTGCCGATCCGCGGCGGCTGTGGCGGATGGTTGCGCCCTCATGGGCGTTGATTGCTGTCGTGTTTGCGCTTGCCATCCTCAATTCGCCGGAACGCGGCGCGGCGCTGAGATCAACCGCGTTCTCAATGGCTGCCGTCATCGCCATGGTCTCGGCGGTGATGCTGCTGCGCTCGGAACGCAGCCTGCAGAATGTGGTGGCATCGGCAGCATTGGCCGTGCTCGGACTGTCCTATTTCGGCGTTGTGGTCCTGCCTGAGGCGGCGCGGCACACGGCGGAGCTGTTCGAACCTGCCAATGAAGGGCTGTGGCGCGGCATCTATCCGCACAAGAACATCGCAGGGCCGGTGATGGCAGCGATGGTGTTTTCGGGCGTGTTCCTGATGCGCGGCGGTCGCCGTCTGCTCGGGCTTTGCGTGTTCATCGCGGCCGTGTTTTTCCTTCTGCAATCGGGCTCGAAGACATCCGCCGGCACCGTCGCCATGGTGCTGATGGCGGTGCTACTGCCCAGCCTGTTCGGCTTGCGCGGATTGGGCCTCGCCGCCGCGCTGACGCTGATCGCATTGTTCGGTCTCGCCACCAATGGCACGGTGCTGTTCGAACCGATCGGCGCGCTGAACAAGGAACTCGCACCCGGCAATACCTATACGGGCCGCATCGCGCTCTGGGAGTTCGCGCTTGAAAAGATTGGTGAGCGCCCATGGACCGGCTATGGCCTGAACGCGCTTTGGGGTCAGCCCGCGGTGATGCAGATGGAACGCCCCTATGACGCCGACTGGGACTTCCGCGGCATCGTGCATGGCCATTCCGGCTATTTCGACGCGGTGCTCGATTTCGGCCTGTTCGGGGCGGCGGCTGTCATCTTCGTCGTCGTCATCCAGCCGATGATCGACTATGCGCGCTGCCGGCTGACGCGGGCCAATGTCATTGCCGCCGACTTTTTCCTGATGATCGTGCTGTTTGCCGCGCTGAACGCCTTCATGGAAACCTTCTTCTTCCGTCGCGGTGATCCGGTGTGGATGCTGATGGTCTTCGGGCTGGCCGGTTTGAGGCTGGTGGCGACCGAGCCTTTGAAACGCGGTTGACGCGGGCGGCTTGCGCCTGCATTCCACCAGACAATCTGATGGGGGCGGTGATGACGACAGTGCTGCTGGCCGGTTGCGGCAATATGGGCTTTGCCATGCTGAAGGGCTGGCTCGACAAGGGTGCCGCTCAGGCGGACGACATTGCCGTTGTCGAACCAAATGAAACATTGCGCGCACGCGCGGCCGCGCTTGGTGTCACTGTCGCGGCGGACGCCTCCGGCCATGCCGCGCGGCGGTTCGATCTGCTGCTGGTTGCCGTCAAGCCGCAGGTGCTGGCAACCGCTCTGCCTGCCTATCAGAGGTTCATCGACGCCGGTGCAACGGTCTTGACCGTTGCCGCGGGCGCGCCGATTTCGACTTATGAGCGCATTTTCGGCAAGGGTACGCCCGTCATCCGCACCATTCCCAACACGCCTGCCGCCGTGGGCGCGGGCATGATCGGCATGGTGAAGAACGCCGCCGTCACGCCTGCCGCCAACGCGGCAGCACGCGCGCTGCTGGAAGCCAATGGCGTGGTCGACGAGGTGAACAACGAGGCGATGATCGATGTGGTGACGGCGGTTTCGGGCTCCGGCCCGGCCTATCTGTTCCACTTCATCGAAGCGCTGTCCGAAGCTGCAGTCGCGGCGGGCATGAGCCCGGACCAAGCCATGCTGCACGCGCGCCAGACCGTGTTCGGCGCGGCAAAGCTCGCTGAGCTGGCTGCCGAAGATGCGGCCCAACTGCGCCGCAATGTGACATCCCCGAACGGAACGACCTTTGCCGCGCTGAAGGTGCTGATGGGCGATGACCTCGCAGCAGGCGGCCCCATGGCCAGCCTTGTCACCCGCGCGGTTGCGGCGGCGAAAACGCGGGCGGAAGAACTCGGGCGCGGCTGACCGTTTCGACCAGTGTGATTGTCAGCGCGCAGTCGAGATCGCAAACCAGACGGCGACGGCGACCAGCAGCCCGGCCATGACGCGTCGCGCGATCTGTTCATTCGGGCCATCGAGGAAAGGCCGCGCCTGCGCCGCGCCGATGACAATCAGCGCATGCACCAGCGTGGCAACCGCGACATAAATGAGCGTGAGCGTCAGGGTCTGGCGGATCACATCGCCTGCCGGATCGACGAAGCGCGGCAGCACGGCCAGGTAAAATGTCGCGGCCTTGGGATTCAGCGCATTGGTGAGGAAGCCGCGCATGAAATGGCTGCCATCGCTGATGTCCGCCCCTGCATCCGCTTTCGGCCCCTGCCAGGCTTCGAAGGCCAGATAGAGGAAGAACAGCAGGCCGATCATGCGCAGGCCGTCATAGAGCGGGGGCGAATTGGCGATGATGGCGTTCAACCCCAATGCGGCGACAAAGCCGACGGCCAGCAGGCCGAGCGCCACGCCGGCGACAGTCAGCAGGCCGGCGCGCCTGCCATCCTTCAGCGTGGCGATGGCGAGATAGCTCATGTTCGGCCCCGGCGTGAGTTCGATCAGCAGCGAGGCGAGTGCGAAAGAGAAAAGCGAGGCAGCGGCGATTTCGGTCATGATCGCCGACGATAGGCGTGGCCAGCAAAAGATGCCACCCCTCCGCAAGGCGGGGTCTCTCCCTTTCGAAAGGCATTGATGATAGGCTCACGGCGTCTTTCAATGGGAGGAAGCCATGGGCGACGGGGTGACAGTGCTGGCGGGCACCACCAAGGGTGCATTCCTGATTTCACCAAACATTGGGCGCGACGGCTGGACTGTCTCGGGCCCGCATTGCGGCGGCTGGCCCATCAACCATGTCATCGCCGACCCGGACAGCGGGACGCTTTACGCCGGAGGCGGCGGCGATTGGCATGGCGCAGGCGTCTGGCGCTCGCATGATGGCGGGGCGACATGGGCGCTTGCCAAACTGTCGCGCGGAAAGATGGATCACTGGGCGGCCAATGATCCTGACTTTGCCGCCATGATCGGCTGGAGCGACCCGGACACCCGCTTCGACGGCGCAGCCGATGCCGTCTGGTCGCTGGCGCACGACGGTGCAGGCACGCTCTATGCCGGATGCAAGCCCGGCATGCTCTATGCCAGCGCGGATGGCGGTGTGACGTGGTCGTCCGTCGATGGCTTCAACGCCCATCCCGACCGCGCCGGGTGGAACCCTGGCGCAGCCGGTCTGACACTCCACACCATCGTTCCTGACCGCGCGCAGCCTGGCAAGCTGTGGCTTGGCGTTTCGGCGGCCGGCGTCTTTGCAACCGATGATGGCGGCCGGACATGGGAAACACGCAACCGGCTCGCCAATGGCGAGGCTTGCGCGCATCATGATCATCCGGCCGCCCCGCGCGACGGCATGACGGGTCTCTGCGTTCACAACATGGTGCGGGCGGGCGGCGAGACGCTCTACCAGCAAAACCATCATGGCGTCTTCCGTTCGCAGGACGGCGGTCGAAGCTGGCATGACATCACAGACGGTTTGCCTTCGACCTTCGGCTTTCCGATCGCGGTTGACCCGCATGATCCGCAGACACTCTACGTCTTCCCATTGAACGGCGATTCGGACGGGCGCTTCCCGCCCGGTGCCAGCGCCGCCGTCTGGCGCTCGCGCGATGGCGGCACCAACTGGCAAGCGATGCGCGAGGGATTGCCGCAAGCGGCCTGCTTCTTCACTGTTCTGAGACAGGCGATGGCGACCGATACGCGCGCGACGGCAGGCGTGTATATCGGCACAAACTCCGGCTCGGTGTTTGCAAGCTTTGACCAGGGTGAAGCGTGGCACGAAATCGCCCGGCATCTGCCAACGGTGCTTTCCGTTGAGACGTGGAGCCGTTGAAGGGACCCGGTGAGCGGCAAACGGGGCCTTTGCAGCTTCGCGGTTGACGCACCGGGAGCAACCGAAAGCCTTGGGTTTGCGCCCCGCCTGCGCTAGACGGGTGCCATGGCGCAGTTTTCCTACAAGGCCCTCACGGCAACCGGCGATTTGCGCGCCGGAACGCTGGATGCCGCAACCCGCGAAGCGGCGGGACGGCAGCTCGCCGCCGACGGGTTGATCCCCATCAGCATCGACAAGCCGGCCGGCGCAAGTCCGGCGGGAAACCTGTTCCAGCGTGAGGCGAAGCCCGCGCAAGTGACGCGGTTCCTGTCCGATCTGGCGGTGCTCTTGTCGGCAGGCATCAAGCTCGACGACGCGCTTGTCGTGATCGGGCGGGAATTTGACAATGGTCCGCTCCAGCCGGTCGTGCTGTCACTGGCGCGGCGCATCTCGGAAGGCGGTTCGATGTCGCAGGCGATGGGCGCCTGGCCGCGCCTGTTTCCGCCGCTGCAGGTGGCGCTGACGGAAGTGGCGGAAAGCTCGGGGCGGTTGCCGCAATTGATGACGCGGCTGGCCGAAGAGCGCCAGCGTTTCGAGGCCCTCTCGGCGCGGCTTGGCTCCGCGTTGCGCTATCCCGCCGTCCTGCTTGCCGGAACAATCGCCGTGCTGATCTTCTTCATGATGGCCGTCGTGCCGCAATTCGAGCCGCTGCTTGCCCAAGGCGGCGATCAGGATGCACTGGTGGCTGGCATGATCCGCTTCTCCGGTTTCCTGCGTGAGAACGGGCGGCTTCTTGGAGCGGCAGTCCTGATGGGTGCCGCCGCATTGTGGTTGGCCGCACGCTCGGGCGCGTTGATGCCGCCATTGGTGCGGCTGGTGCGGCGCATGCCGCTTGCCTCCACTTTGGCGCAGAATTACCGCACCGCCCGCTTCGCGCGGCTGTTCGGCATCATGGCGGAAACCGGCATTGCGGTGCCGCGCGCCATAAGGCTTGCGGGCATGGCTGTGGATGGCGCGGCAGGCGCGGAAACGCAGGTGGAGGCGGCATCCGACGCCGTGCGGCGCGGCGACCGCATTTCCGCCGCACTTGAAATCCTTCAATTGCCGGATACTGCGGTGCGGATGCTGCGCATCGGGGAGGAGAGCGGCATGCTTGTGCCCTTGAGTTTCAAGGTCGCGGAGTTCTATGAGACGCGTGTCGATGCCGGTCTGTCGCGCCTGACAGGCGTGATCGGCCCGGCGGCGGTGGTGCTGGTCAGCCTGCTGATCGGCGGCATGATCGTTTCCATCATGTCCACCATCATGTCGGTCAATGATCTGGTGCGGTGAAGGGTTTTTCGATGACGCATGACGACAAGACCATGCTGGCACATGCAACGACCGCCAAAGCGCCGGGGCCGGCAACCCTGAAGCGCAAACGGCGCAGGCGCGGTTTCACGCTGATCGAAATGCTGGTGGTGCTGGCGATCATCGGCCTCATCATGGCGCTGGTCGGGCCGCGTGTGCTGAACCAACTGTCCGACTCGCGGGAACGCGCGGCGACACTGCAAATCCAGGCCTTTTCCAGCGCGCTCGATATTTTTTACATCGATGTCGGCCGATACCCCACGGAAAGCGAGGGGTTGAACGCGCTTGTCACCGCGCCTTCGGGCGCGGCAGGCTGGAAAGGCCCCTATTTGCGCACGGGAGCCGTGCCGCTTGATCCGTGGGGCCAGCCCTATCGCTATTCGTCCAACGGGCGCGAGTTCCGCATCGTCACGCAAGGCAATTCCTGATGCGCGGCAAGCGGCGCCCGCAAGCGGGCGTCGTGCTGCTTGATGTCGTGCTGGCGCTTGCCGTGATGGCGCTCGCCGCGCTCATCATGGTGCCAAGGCCGGTTGGCGGCATTTCCCGGGCCGACATGCGGCTGGCCGGCTCCGACATCGCCACTCTTTTCAGGCAAGGCCGCGCGCACGCCATGGCCACGGGCGAGACTGTCGACATCAGCGTCGATGCGCGGGCGGGCCGCGTCAACGCGGCGTTCCGGACGAGCGGGATCACTCTGCCCTCCGGCATGTCGGCCGACTGGGTCGCCTCGAATGTCTGCCCCGGCTCCGGCGGCGGGCGGCGCGACCTGCGGTTCCTGCCTGACGGGCGATCCTGCGGCGCGGTGCTGACACTCACCGGCGCGCGGCTTTCGGCGATCATCCGGGTGGATTGGCTGACCGGCCGCGTGGACATGGACCTGCCATGAGCCGCCGCGTCGCGCCGGAGCGCATCGGCAAACAGAGAGGCTTCACCCTGATCGAGGTGCTGGCGGCGTTCGCGATCAGCCTTGCGCTTCTGGTGCCGATCGCCCTGATGATCGCAGGGTCGGCGGGCACGCAACGCGCGGTGGAGCGGGCGGCGCAATCGGCCGCGCTTGTCTCGGAGGCCGCCCGCATCGCCATGACCGTGGAACCGCAAACCGGAACCGTGACGGAGGGGCAGTTCGTGGCTGTGATCAGCCCGGATGACACGGTGGCACCCGATCCGGCGGTCGCGTTCCGGCTGCTGCGGGTACGGGTGGCGACACAGGCCGCGCCCGATGTCACGCTTGTTGAAGTGTTGAGGATCGCGCCATGACGCGGCGCATTCATCGAAAGTCACGCGGGTTTACGCTGATCGAGGCGCTGGCGGCGCTCGCCCTTGGCGCGCTGCTGTTCGGCCTCATCGCGCAGTTCACCGGCGCATGGCTCGGCCGTTGGCGGGATGTCGTGATGGTCTCGTCCAGGCAGGATGCGGCGCTGGTGGTGCTCGACCGGATGGCCGACGACATCGGCGCCGCCATGCCGTTTGTTGCGGCAAGCGAAACGCCAACCATGCGGTTTGATATTGAAGGTGCCGCAGACCGCATCACTTTCGTGCGGGCCGCCATCGGCTTCAATGCGCGAAGCGGGCTCGACCGGGTGACCTACCGGGTGGGTGATTCGGGCGGCATCAACGCGCTGATCCGGCAGCGCCGCAATGCCGCGCCGGGTGGCGGGGCGGGCGAAAATCTGCCCTTGCTGCGCGGCGACATCCGCATGGCGCTCACCTATTTTGATGAGCGCGGCACGGCGCAGGCATCATGGGACCGCGACGACCGGCTGCCCGCCGCGATACGCATCGACCTGTCATCACAGACGCCGCGGCCATGGGCGCGCACCATGGTGGTGCGGCTCAATGCCACCTGGCCCGCCGCCTGCGGATCGGCGCGTTACTCGGCGCAATGCGTCGCCGAACGGCAATGACGGCCACGCCGCAGACGCGTTACACGATGTGCGGTCAGGCGCGGGCCTTGTCCGTCTTGGCGCGCGGCGCCGCACCGGCCACAAGTTCACGCGCCTGGGCCAGCCAGTCCTCGCGCGCCGAGCGGCCTTTCAGGCCAAGCTTTTCATCGAGCGCGGCGACAGCAGCGGCGTCCATTGCCGCGATCTGGGCAAGCGAGGTGATCCCTTCGGCGGCCAGCAGCGCCTTGATCTTCGGGCCGACACCGCCGATCAGCGACACATCGGTTTGCGTATTGGCGGGGGCTTCGGCTGCACCGGTTTCCGGAGCGTGAAGCAGCGCCATGTAGGCGCGCTGCCAATGGATGTCATGGCGGCCTTCCGGCTGGCCTTCCTCAAGCCAGTATTGATAGGCGAGTGCGGCAATTTCCTCATGGGTTGCGGGCACGAGAAGCATGGGGTTCCCTCCTGGGAGCACGGTCGATGATTGTTTTTGGGACGCAACTTCAGCCGGAGGAACACTCCGACCGGCACGCGATACCGATGCGCCGTATTGGCGCTGAGTTACGTCAAAAGCATGACATGTGCCACATTGACGCTGCATGGGAGCCGCGCGGCGAAAGCGGGGCTTGCCCCGCTGCCGGCCTCAGGAATTGGCGGGACGGCGCGCCTTTTGCACCGTGTTTTCCAAGGCTTGCAGAAAATTGGAGCGGTCGCGCGCGGTGAAGGCGGCATTGAAGCCGCGGATCGCGCCCGCCTCGCGCAGTTCCTGGTTGAGGTTGCGCAAGCCAAGCGCCATGCCGATGTTCGAGGCGGTCAACTGCCTGCCCGACGGGCTGATCACATGGACGCCCTTCTCCACCAGACGCGCAGCCAGCGGCATGTCGGCGGTGATCGCGATGTCGTTGGCGGCGGCTTTGTCCGCGATCCAATTGTCAGCCGCGTCAAACGCGCCGGTGACGATCACCATGCGCACCCAATCCTCGCGCGGCAAGCGCAGGCCGGAATTGGCGACGAAGACCGCGTTCAATCCGTGTCGCTCGGCGACGCGCAGCACCTCTTCTTTCACCGGGCAGGCGTCAGCGTCGATATAGATGGTTGGCTTGGAGATGCACCTGGTTTCCATCGCAGGGTGGATCGCACGCCTGTCACGGCGAATCCAACAGTTTTGTGATCAGGAAAAGGTTGGATGTGTGTTTTGCCCCGGCGTTGAATGCCCTAGATCGGCTCCATTACAAATCGGCAATGTTGGAGGCAACCATGCTCCGCCGCTCCTTTCTCATCTCGACCGGCTTGATATCGGCGGCATTGGGGCTGGCCCTGCCGGCATTTGCGCAAGACCCCGACCCCAAAAACTGGGACGCCGTACTGGCGGACGCCAAGGGCGAGACGGTCTATTGGAATGCGTGGGGCGGCTCGGAAAACATCAACGCTTACATCCAGTGGGCGGCGGGCGAACTGAAGGAACGCTACGAGGTCACGCTTGAGCATGTGAAGCTGGAAGACACGGCATCGGCGGTATCAAAGGTCGTCGCAGAGAAGGCCGCGGGGCGGCTGGACGGCGGATCGGTCGATCTTATCTGGATCAATGGCGAGAACTTCGCTTCGATGAAGCAGCAAGACTTGCTGATGAGTCCGGGCTGGGCCGAGAGCCTGCCGAACTTTGCTTTTGTCGATGTCGAAAACAAGCCGACGATCCAAACGGATTTCACGGTGCCGGTTGAAGGATTGGAGAGCCCGTGGGGCATGGCGAAGCTCGTCTTCTTCCATGATACCGCGCGGCTTGCCGCCGATCAGGTGCCGCAATCATCGGCTGAACTGCTGGAATGGGCCAAGGCCAATCCGGGCAAGTTCTCCTATCCGCTGATCCCGGATTTCATCGGCTCGACCTTCCTGAAGCAGGTTTTGAGCGAGACTGTCGCAGACCGGTCCGTGCTGCTGAAGCCGGTGGACGAGGCAAGCTTCGCAACCGTCACCAAGCCGTTGTGGGACTATCTTGACGCGCTGCATCCGGTTGCATGGCGCGAGGGCAAGGCCTTCCCGCAAAACTACCCCGAGATGAAACAGCTGCTCGCCGACGGCGCGCTGGACATCATCTTCGCCTTCAACCCCGCTGAAGCTTCCAGCGCCATTGCCGCCGGTGAACTGCCGGACACCGTGCGCTCCTTCACATTCCCGGGCGGCACGCTTGCAAACACCCATTTCGTGGCGATCCCGTTCAATGCCAATGCGAAAGCCGGCGCGCTGGTTGTCGCCAATTTCCTGATCTCGCCGGAAGCGCAGGCGCGCAAGCAGGACCCCAACGTCTGGGGTGACCCGACCGTGCTGTCGATGGTGAAATTGTCGGCGGAAGACCGCGCCAAGTTCGACGCGCTTGATCTCGGCATCGCGACGCTTGCCCCGGGTGATCTCGGCCCGGCGCTCGATGAACCGCACCCGACTTGGATGACACGGATCGAAGAGGAATGGAAAAAGCGCTACGGCGTCGGCAATTGAGCCCGACCATCTGAGCCGCAGACATGGCGGGCGGCACCAGCTTTCTGCCACGACTTGGCCCGCCGCTGACGCTGGCCATGCTCACCCTGCCTGTGGCGGCGGGACTGGCTGGAACGCTGCTTCCCGCGTTCGGCTACCTTCCGGCGCTTGGCGGGGAGAGACTGTCGTTCGAGCCATTCCTCACTCTGGCCGCCGAACCCGGCATCTGGCGCTCGGCTTGGCTGTCGTTTTCGACGGGGCTGGCGGCGACACTCGCGGCTTTCGTCGTCACGGTGCTGTTTCTCGCCGCAGCGCCCCCGGCACGGTTGGCGCGGATCAGCGCGCTGATGGGTCCGCTGCTCGCCGTGCCGCATGCCGCGGCCGCTTTCGGGCTGGCGCTGTTGATCGCGCCGACCGGGTTTCTCGTGCGCCTTGTCTCGCCGGAGCTGACCGGCTGGACCAGCCCGCCCGACCTGCATCTCGTCAATGATCCCCACGGGATCGCGCTGATCGCCGGGCTGGCGGCCAAGGAAATCCCGTTCCTTGTTCTGGTGGCGCTCGCGGCCCTGCCGCAGGTCCCGGCCGCGCGATCACGCCATCTGGCCGCGTCCCTCGGCTATGGGCGGATCGCGGGATTCATCCAGCTCGTCCTGCCGCCGCTTTACCGACAGATGCGGCTGGCGATCTTTGCTGTGCTCGCCTTCTCGACATCGGTCATCGATGTGGCGATGATCCTCGGGCCGCAGACGCCTCCGGTTCTGGGCGTGCGCATTCTCGATTGGTTCAACGATCCCGATTTGACGATGCGCTTTTGCGCGGCGGCCGGCGCGCTGCTGCAACTGGGCGTGACGCTCGCCGCCTTTGCCGCGTGGATGGCGCTGGAGCGGCTGGGGGCGGCGCTGCGCCGGCATCTCGCATCAAGCGGCACACGGTTTGCCCATGATGCGGGGATGCACGCCGCCATCCAGGCGCTGATGATCGCGCCCGCGCTGACGCTGTTTGGCGGGCTGGTGGTCCTCGGCCTTTGGTCGGTTTCGGGCACGTGGCGTTTTCCGGATGCGCTGCCCGCCGGTTTTTCGCTTGACGGCTGGGCGCAGGCCCTGCCGCGGCTGGCACAGCCTTTGCTCAACACGGTTCTGCTTGGCGTCACGGCAAGCCTGATCGCGGCTCTTCTTGCCATCCTGTGCCTGATGCGGGAGGACGAGACATCGCGGCATGGCGGGTTTGTGCAACGCCATGCACTGACCTTCATCTACCTTCCCCTGCTCTTGCCACAGGCGGCGTTCCTGTTCGGGCTGCAATTCCTGTTTGTCAGCGTCCATTGGGAAGGCCGGTTTGCCGCAGTGCTTCTGGCGCATCTCGTGTTTGTCACGCCCTATGTGTTCCTGTCCTTGTCCGATCCGTGGCGGGCGCTCGACACGCGTTACATGGCGATGGCTGCGGCGCTCGGCGCCGGGCCGTGGCGGGCATTTCTTGCCGTGCGCGCGCCGATGCTGCTGAGGGCGATCCTGTCGGCGGTGGCGCTTGGCTTTGCGGTGTCGTCGGCGCAATATCTGGCAACGGTGCTGGCCGGCGCCGGACGGCTGACGACGATCACGACCGAGGCGGTGGCGCTGGCATCGGGCGGCAACCGACGGATCATCGGCATATTCGCGATGATGCAGATGCTGCTTCCGGCACTGGCTTTTGCGATTGCCACGCTGGTTCCGGCATGGTTATGGCGCGACCGGCGCGGACTGGCCGCGTGATGGGACGGTCCTACGCACAGATTCCGGACGCACGATGCATGGGCTGACCCTTGAACAGGTGACGATCCGGTTGGGCCGCCGCATGCTGCTGGCCATCACCGCCGATGTGGCTGCGGGCGAGGTGTTGACTGTCATGGGACCGTCCGGCTCGGGCAAGTCCACATTGTTCAACTGGATTGCAGGCTTTCTTGATCCGGCGTTCAACGCCACGGGAACCGTGCGGCTTGACGGCGAGGATATCGGGGCAAAGCCCGCCCATCAGCGCCGCATCGGCCTGTTGTTTCAGGATGCGCTGCTGTTTCCGCACATGAGCGTGGCGGGCAATCTGATGTTTGCCTTGCCGCAATCCGTCAGGGGCCGTGTGGAACGGCAGGCCCGTGTCGAAGCGGCGCTCGCCGATGCGGGCCTTGCCGGGTTTGGCGCGCGCGACCCCGACACTTTGTCAGGCGGACAGAAGGCCCGCGTGGCACTGATGCGGACGTTGCTTGCCGAGCCGCGCGCGCTGCTATTGGACGAGCCCTTTTCAAAGCTTGACGCCGATCTCAGGGCGCAGATGCGCGAGGTTGTGTTTTCAACCGCGCGCAGGCACGCCCTGCCCGTCGTGCTTGTCACGCATGACGAAGCCGATGCGCTGGCCGCAGGCGGCCCGGTGATCCGGCTTGGCGGTTCGGAAGGCTCAATGTGACGACGCCTTCCGCGCCCATCCCGCCCCCATCGCCCGTGCTTGCTGCCTTGCCCGTGCTCCCCGTTTCGGCGGTTCTTGACGACGTGTCCGCGGCGCTTGCCGCTCACGGCGCGGCGGTTCTGGTTGCGCCGCCGGGCGCGGGCAAGACAACCTTGGTGCCGCTGCATCTGATGCAGCGCTTGGCCGGCCGCATCATCCTGCTTGAGCCGCGCCGGGTGGCCGCGCGGGCGGCGGCGCGGCGGATGGCTGCGCTTGCAGGCGGAGGCTTTGGCGGCAGCGAGGTTGGCGGCGTCATCGGCCAGGCGATGCGGCTCGACACGCGGGAAAGCGCTGAGACGCGCGTGCTGGTTGTCACGGAAGGCGTGTTCACCCGCATGATCCTTGCCGACCCGGAACTGGCCGGGGTTGATTGCGTGATCTTTGACGAATTCCACGAACGCTCGCTCGACGCCGATTTCGGACTGGCGCTCGCCATGGATGTGCGCGCGGCCATCCGGCCGGATCTGAAGCTGCTCGTGATGTCGGCGACATTGGATGGCGTGGCGGTTGCCGCCCATCTCGGCGGCGCGCCGCTGATCGAAAGCGAAGGCCGCACCTTTCCCGTGCGCATCCGCTATGATGAGAAAGCCGCCGAGACCCGCATCGAGGATTCGGTTGCCGCCGCCATACGCCGCGCGTTGGCGGAGGAGGAAGGCTCCATGCTCGCCTTTCTGCCGGGCGTTGGCGAAATCGGCCGGGTGGCGCGCGCGCTGGACGGTCGGCTTCCGGCCAATGTGACACTGCATGAACTGCACGGCCAGCTTGACGGGAAAGCGCAGGATGAGGCCATCCGCCCGGCGGCCGCGGGCACGCGCAAGGTGGTGCTCGCCACGTCCATCGCGCAGACGGCGCTGACGATCGACGGCGTGCGCGTGGTGATCGACAGCGGTTTGGCGCGCGTGCCGGTGTTTGAACCTGCGACAGGGTTGACGCGGCTTGAAACCGTGCCCGTCAGCCGCGCCTCCGCCGACCAGCGGGCGGGCCGCGCGGGCCGCACCGCGCCGGGAACGGCGATCAGGCTGTGGCGCGAACAGCAGAACGCTGCGCGGCCGGCCCAAGACACGCCGGAGATACTCGCTGCTGATCTCACAAGCCTTGTCATGGATTGCGCCGCGTTCGGCGTGAGCGATCCGGCAACGCTGCCCTTCCTGGACACCCCGCCAGCGCCCGCCTTGGCGGAGGCACGCGCTCTGCTTCTGACGCTTGGCGCGCTGGATTCGTCCGGGCGGCTGACGCAGATTGGCGAAGCGATGCGCCAGGTGCCGCTGCCCGCGCGGCTTGCGGCGATGGTGGCAAAAGCGGGTGATGACGCCGTGCTTGCGGCGGAGTTGGGTGTGCTGCTGACCGAGCGCGGCCTCGGCGGGCCGGACGCCGATCTCACCGTACGGCTGTCTTCCTTCCGCAACGACCGGTCGGAGCGGGCGAGGCGCGCGCGCGACCTCGCGCGGCGTATTGCGGGCCGCGCGCAGGCCGGGAGCATGGACGTCGGCGACGCGGGTCGCGTGATGCTCCATGCCTTCCCGGACCGCGTGGCGATGGCGCGCGGCGCGGCCGGTCGGTTCGTGATGGCCAATGGCCGCGGCGTGGAGATCGACGAGACGGACAGGCTGGCGCGCGAACCGTTCCTTGTGGTCGCGGATTTGCAGGGCAAGGCGAAGGGCGCGCGCATCCTGGCCGCAGCTCCGGTAACCGAGGCGGATATTCGAGATGTGCTCGCCGCGCACATAAGGTCAGGCCCGCAGGCGTGGTTTGACGCTGGCTCCGGCGCGCTGAAGGCGGAGGACCGCGACACTCTCGGAGCGCTTGTGCTGGCGCGGCGGCAGGCGCGCGCACCTTCGGGGGAGGAAGCCGTGCGCGCGCTTCTTGCCGCCTTGCGTGAGCACGGGCCGGGCTTGCTGCCTTGGACGGATGCAACGCAAGAGCTTCGGGCCCGGATGGATTTCCTTCACCGTCACCGGCCTGACGATTTTCCGGCGATGGATGACGCGGCCCTCCTTTCGGCGTTGGAGGAGTGGCTTGCGCCTTATCTTCCGGGCGTCACGCGGTTTGCGGCGCTTTCCCCCGATCTGCTGGCCGACGCTTTGAAAAGCCGTTTGCCGCATGACCGGCAGCGCGACCTCAACCGGCTCGCACCATCGCATTTCGAGGTGCCGACCGGCTCGGAGATCCGCCTGCGTTACGAGAATGGCGACGCGATTCTGGCGGTGCGTGTGCAGGAAATGTTCGGGCTGAAAACACATCCTGCCATTCTGGGCGGCGCATTTCCGCTGCTGCTCGAACTGCTGTCACCGGCGCACCGCCCGGTGCAGACAACGCGGGACCTGGCCGCCTTCTGGGCGGGCTCATGGAAGGATGTCCGCGCCGACATGCGGGGGCGCTACCCGAAACATGTCTGGCCGGACGATCCGGCCAACGCCGAGCCAACCCGGCGGGCGAAGCCGCGGGGAATGTGAGCATCTTGGTGCTGTGCCACTGCAAACCCGGGGCACCCCGCAGAAAGCACAACTCTATTGCGCCAGTGAATGCGTTGAGATAGCTGTTGGGCCGGGGACTTTGTCAATTGGGGGCGATAGTGCGTATTGGCTCGATGTCCAGGACTTCACGTCACTTCGTTACTGCATTGCGCTCGGTGATGGCGACCTTGGCAAGCATCACGCTCTTGCTTGTTTCCTTGCCCGCTGAGGCGGAACTGCTCTTCAAGGGCCAATGGCAGGCGACCGTGAACTATGCCGCCGATGACGTGGTGCAGTTGGGCGGCGGCTCCTATGTGGCGTTGGCCACAAGCCGGAATGCAAAACCCGATCTCCCGGCGAGCGCGACGAAATGGCGTGTGCTCGTATCCGGGCTCCTGTCGCGCGGCGCTTGGTCTCCGTCCGTCACGTACAATGTTGGCGACATGGTCGTCAGCGAGGGGGGTTCCTTCGCGGCGATCCGTTCGTTTGGCAACCTCAACAAAAGGCCTTCCGGCGCAAACATCAATTTCTACTGGCGGGTCATCGCGCTCCCCGGCGCAATGGGGCGTCAAGGGATTGAAGGTCCGGCTGGGCCCCAAGGAGTTGCCGGGCCGGCGGGGCCTGCCGGGGCTACCGGCCCGGCCGGTCCTGAAGGCGCGACGGGCGCTGCTGGCGCTGCTGGACCGGCAGGCCCCGCGGGTCCAGCGGGTCAGGCAGGCGCAACAGGCCCGGCAGGCCCGGCCGGACCGATCAATCCACTGGCCTTGGATTGTTACACAACCACTGCTTCCACTCAGGTTTTGGCGGTAGCGCAGTCGTTTACCTTGACCGCGGCCGAATCGTGTGAAGCCGGATACACCCAGACGCAGACCCTGTGTGACTCAAACAGTTACGACCTGTTTTTGGTCGGGTTTTCTGAAAACTACTGTGCTGCGAACAACAGGAGCTTTTCGAGCCCTGCGACACTGTCTGCAGCCCGGCGCTGCTGCCGGGTTCCAGCCGCGCCGTAAACAGCGCCACCCGTCGACCGGCTCTCACTTTCTCCGCGCGTCAGTGGGGAGAAGTGCGAAAATCCGTACATGAGGGGCAAAGAATTCGCCTTCAGCGGAAGCCGGTCACACGGATCACTTCTTCCGGCGAGGTCAGCCCGGCCAAGGCCTTTTCCCGCGCATCATCGGCCAGTGTGCGCATGCCATGGGCGATGGCCGCTTCTTCCAGCTTCAATCCGTCAGCGCCGCCGGAGGCCAAGTTCAGCAGCTCATTGTCAAGCGTCATCACCTCGAACACCGCAATGCGGCCGCGGTAGCCGCTGTCATTGCAGCGCGAGCAGCCTTTGGCGTGATGGCAGGGTTGACCTTCATTGAAGCCGACCGCCTCGTATCGCGGCTCACGCTCAAGCATGTCACGCGTGATGACCGACTGCTGCTTGCAATTGTCGCAGAGGCGGCGGACGAGGCGTTGCGCGATGACACCGCGCACCGCGCCGCCGAGCAGATAAGTCTCGACGCCGAGGTCACGCAGCCGGGTGAAGGCTGCCGGTGCGGTGTTGGCATGGACGGTTGTCAGCACAAGGTGGCCGGTCAGCGCGGCCTGCACCGCCACATGCGCCGTCTCGCTGTCGCGGATCTCGCCGACGAGGATCACGTCAGGGTCCTGGCGGACAAAGGACCGGATGGCGGATGAGAACGTCACCCCGATCTGCGGCTGCACCTGCGCCTGCACGATGCCGGGGATCTGGTATTCGACAGGGTCCTCGATGGTGACGATCTTGCGGGCGGGGTCGTTCAGATGAGAGAGCGCGGCGGCGAGCGTCGTCGTCTTGCCCGAACCTGTCGGCCCGGCGACTGCGACAAGACCGTGCATGTGTTCAAGCAGCGTATCGATGGCTTTCCGGTCCGGCGCGGCCAGCCCCAGAATGTTCAAATCGAGCAGGCTCGAATCGCGCTGCAACAGGCGCATCACCACCGTCTCGCCATGGACGGCGGCAAGCGTGGCGACGCGCATCTCGATTTCACGGCCGCCGGACGTGACGCGCATGCCGCCATCCTGCGGCTTGCGGCGTTCGGCGATGTCCAGCCCTGCCAGAACCTTGATGCGGGAGACAACCGCTTCGCCGATCTCCTCGGCGATCGACGGCAGTTCGCGCAGCATCCCGTCGATGCGGTAGCGCACCGTCAGCTTGTCGCGCATCGGTTCGATGTGGATGTCGGTCGCGCGCAACTCCAGCGCTCTGGCGATCAGGTCGTCGACGGCCACGACAACCGGCGAACCGGAGGCGAGATCACGGAAGGCGGCGAGCGCATCGGCCTTGCGCCCGCGCCCGGCCTCGGCTGAAGGATTGGCCTGGCCGGTCGCGGCGCGCTCCAGTAACGCTTCCACATCCGGCGCAGGCAGGGTGCGCACCACAGGCCTTGGCCTGCCGCTGGCCGACAGGGCGGCGGTGAGTGCGGCGACCGGCTCGCTATCGCCCGGATGGGCGGCGCCGATGACCAGAGCCCCATCGGCGAGCACAAGCGGCACAAGCGCGTTTTCGGTCAGGAAGCGGCGTGACAGGCTGGACGCGGACACGGATGCGGCCGCCAGTTCGGTTCGTTCGAGAAGGGGCGCATGGAACCGGGCGGCCAGATGGCGCGCGAGGCTGTCAGCGTCAACCTGTCCGGCGGCGACGGCGCGCAGCATGTCCGCGGCCGACAACGCGGCCCTGCCCGCGGCCAGTTGCCGCGCTGCTTCAGGCGCAAGCAAGCCGGCGGCGACAAGGCCCGAATCATCGAATGGCGCAGCCGCGTTGCCACCCGATGCCGCGTTCCCGGTCATTTCCGTGTCCGTCAGGGCCATGCCGTCTTTCCCCTCGCACCTGTGCCGATCATGGATAGCATGGGACAGGCGCAAGTTGCATCCTGCAAAACTGTGATCAGGTGTGCCGCAACATTGCCTTCGACCGCCCTTAACGATAGGTTACCGCATCGCTTGCCTCCTGCGTCGGCGGGCAGCGAGGCAAACAAAGAGTGTCGGATGTGCCGGAAACGCGCCGGCCGGCGGATGAAGCGAAGTTGCGTGTGCGGGGAGCTTGCCGCTTGAAGCCGATCACAACCTCCACAAGGCCCCGGCGTCGAGGCTTTGGCCGTGCGGCGGAGCTTCGTGCATCGTTGGTGCGGATGGCGGCGGTTGCGGCCTGCCTTTTTCTCTCCGCCTGCCAGACCTCCTCGTTTTTCGATGAGACGAAGCGTTCCATCCTGTCGAAGGACGACCCGCTGTCAGGCGTGACGTCAGCCGACCTTTCGGCGCGCCAGCCATCGGGAGGCGGCTTCCTGTCTTCGCCGGGCGGCGGCGACAACCGGCAGGCGGTCGTTTACGCGGGCCAGGAGTTCCGCGCCAATTATTCGCGCGCCGAACAGACGTCGCTGAAGCGCCTCAACGGCCAGACCTTTGAACTCAATCTCGACAATGCCGACGTGCCGACTGCCGCGCGTGCCGTGCTCGGCAATGTGCTGAACCTCGGCTACACGATCGACGGCCGTGTGCAGGGCGCCGTGACACTCAACACCGGCGGGCCAATTCCTGCCGACGAACTGCTGATCATGTTCGAATCGGCGCTGCGGTCCAACAACATCGCCATGCTGCGCGAGGGCACGCGCCTGCGCCTCATTCCCGCCGAAGAGGCGATGGGTGCCGCGCAGATCGACCGCGGAGTGGAGGTCACACCGGGCTATGGCGTGACGCTTTATCCGCTGAAATTTGTTTCTGCCGCCACGATCATCCCGTTGATCGACAGTTTTGTCGCAAGGCCCGGCATGGTGCGCGAGGAACCGGGCGCCAATTCGCTGATCATCCAGGGCACCGCCGAAGAACGCCGGTCGGCTTTGGTTGCGATCCAGTCGTTTGACCAGGACTGGCTTGCAAGCGAGTCGGTCGGCATTTTCCCGGTTTCATCCACCAGCGCGGCGAGCCTCATTCCCGAATTGAACCGCGTGCTCGATCTGAATGCGGGCGGACGCGGGGCAGGCACGATCAAGGTGCAGGCGGTGGAGCGTTCCAACGCCATCCTTGTCGTTGCCAAGACGCGCAACCAGTTGCAACGTGCCGCCCAATGGATCGGCAGGCTCGACCGGCTTGACCCGCAGGCATCCAACCTGCGCGTCTACCGCGTCCAGCATGTGGACCCCGAGCGGCTGGCGGCCATGGTGAATTCCATCTTCAACGGCGGCTCGCCCGCGCAGGTGACGGAAGACCCGAACGCGCAATTGCCGCCGGAAGCGCAAGGCGCAAGCACGCAGCAGGGCAATGAGGCAAGCAGCGACCTGAACAATGCGATGAACGAGCGCTTCGGCCAGAGCGACATGCAAGGCGGCGCGCCCTCGCCGGGGCTCCTGCCTGATCCGAACGCGGCGCAGCCTTCGGCATCCGGCCCCGGCGCGGGCGGGGTCCGAATCACAGCCAACAAGGAAAACAACTCGATCCTGATCTATGCGCGGCCTGACCAGCAAAAGGCGATCGAGCAGGCGATCATCGCGCTCGACCGTCCGCAGGACCAGGTGGCGATCGAAGCGACGATTGCCGAAGTGGTGCTGTCGAACGAACTGAAGTACGGCGTCCAGTTCTTCCTCAAATCGCAGGATCTGGGCCTCGGGGATGATGATGGCAGCGTCGGCCTGTTCGGCGGCGCGGCCAATGCCGCGATCAACCGCGTTCTTCCGGGCTTCAACCTCCTGATCGGCGCCGAAGATGATCCGCGGCTGATCCTCGATGCGTTGCGCGGCGTGACGGAGGTGAAAATCCTGTCGTCACCGTCCGTTGTCGTCACGGACAACAAGCCTGCCAAGTTGCAGGTGGGTGACGAAGTTCCGATCGTGACCCGCACCTCGCAATCCGTCACCGATCCGGAAGCGCCCATCGTCAACAATGTCGAGTACAAGAACACCGGTGTCATCCTGAACGTGCTGCCGAGGATCACCGCCAACGGCACCATCAACTTGCAGGTGCAGCAGGAAATCTCTTCGGTCGCGCGCACCAATGGCGGCTCGACCCTGACGCCGACAGTGTCGCAGCGCCGCATTTCCTCGACCGTGCAGGTGCAGAGCGGCCAGACCGTGATGCTGGGCGGCCTCATCAGCGAGCGGCAGGAGCGCGGGCGCGACGGCATCCCGATTCTTGGTGACATTCCGATTCTTGGCGAAGCGTTCCGCTCCAACCGCAATGCGGGCACGCGCACCGAACTGATCGTGCTCATCCGGCCGCAGGTGATCCGCGACGGCGCGGACGCCCAGGCGGTGGCGGAGGCCATGCGGGCCCAACTGCGGCTGATGAATGCGGGTGGCCAGCGCGTGCCGCTCAAGCGCCCGGTGCCGACCATCATCGAGTGAGTGCGCCGGTGCGCCACGCCGACAGCCGAACCGGAGCGCCCCGCAGCCAGAGGAAGGCCGCTGCGCACTGGTGGTTGGGGGCGCTGCTCTTTCTTGCTTCCTTGGCGGTGATCATGGTGTCTCGATTTGCTGTCGGCCACGGGCCGTTGGCAACGGTCCGACAGGATTGGGCGGACCTGTTGGTGCCATGCGTTGCGGCCGGATTTTTGTCGGTCATGGCGGCCCGCATCGCGCTGGAGGATCTCCGCCGCATGATGATCAGGGATCTCGATACGGTGCTGGTCGCCATCGGGGCCTTGGTTTTCATCACTTCGGGACCGGCGGCACATGGGCCTGCCGCCACGCATGTCTCCATGATCGGCATGGCCCTGCTCAGCGCCGTGTCGGTTGTCGTCGCGCTCGCCGCCTTCTCGTTCCTGTATGGAAGGCTGCGCGGCATGGAGGCGCTAGGCTTTGGCGATGTGAAACTGCTTGGCGCGTCGGCGCTGTGGCTGGGCGTCACCGGCGTCGCGATGCAGGTGCTGCTGGCAAGCCTCGCCGCCCTTGTCTTCGCCGCGTTGCGCGCGCGGCGCCTGAACCGGCCGCTGCGGCGGACGGGGCGGTTGCCTTTCGCGGCCTTTCTTGCGCCCGCCCTCGTCCTGGTGTTTGCGCTGAACGCCGGGATCAATGACGGCTCGGGCTGGATGCAATGGTGAGGGGGCGCGCAGCCACGCGCGGCGTCATCCTTGTTGGCATCCTTTGGCTGATGGTGGTGTGCGCGGCGCTTGCGATTGCGCTGCGCATTCATTTTTCGGGGGTTGCCGCCAACGCCCGGTCAGCCAATGCCGCCGTGGCCTTGCGGGCGAGCGCGGAGAGCATTCTGGCACCGGCGGCCATGCGCATCCGCAACAATGCCGCCAGCGGCATCGATCCGCTGTTTGCCTTCACGCAAAATGTGACGCTCGGCACGATCACGCTCAGCGGCGACTTCGCCAATGAGGCCGGCCGCATCGACCTGAATACCGCGCGCGAGGAATTGCTGATCGGCCTGTTTCGCGCAGCAATGCCGGATCAGGCATCCGCCAACAGGGCGGTGCGGGCGTTGATGGATCTGAGGGCGGAAGCCGATCAGCGCGAATCGCTGCCGCCAGCCATCGCCGATCCGCGCATGCTTGACGCGTTGGGCGCGATGCCTGCCGCCGCGCAGGCCCTCGTCGAGGACAATGCGACCGTTGCATCCGGGCTCGACACGGTGCGACTTGATGCGGTGGATGCGGATGTGCTGGCCGATGTTCCCGGCCTTGAGCCGGAGGTGCTTGCCGGATTGCGCCGCCATGCCGCCGGTGACATCAGCGACCGGCAATTGCAGGCGATCCTCAATGCGTCGCAATTCCATGCACAGGCTCCGGCGCAAAGCTGGCGGGCGGAGATCGAAGCGACCGACACAAGAACCGGCGCGCGGCAGATTTACAGGGCTATCTTTTCAGTCATCCCGGAGGATAGTGCGGGTTACCGGATTCTCGACTGGGAAACGCTGGTGCGCCCGGACGCAGACAGGGCTGATGAATGAGCGGCAAACGGGTTGTCCGTTGCCGCACTGAATGAGGCAGGAACGCATGGCAGGCTTCGGCCAGCGGCTGGATGATTGGTTTGATGGCCCGGCGGGTTGGCTTGCCGAGCGCCTCGCCGTGCGCCGTGCTCCGCGCCTTATGCCCGCTCAATTGCACGAAGACGGCACGCTGCATCTGGGGGCCGGGCGCGGCGGCGGTGCGATGGTCGTCCCCAAGGCGGAAACCGCGCCGCAGGCGCTCCTCAACGCCGCCCGCAAGCGCATCGAAGGCCGCTCCGTCAGCCTGGCGCTGCCGGACAACGCCTTGATTCGCCGGACCCTGACCTTGCCTGCCGAAGCGGCCGAACACCTTGGCGGCATTGTCGCGGCACGCCTTGCGGCGCTGTCCCCCTTTCCGGCTGATGCGGTCCATGCAGGACACCGGATCATTGCGGCGGCGCGTGACGGCAAGATCGAGGTTGAAGTGCTGATTGCGCCCAAGGCCGCTTCCGCGGATGCCGCAAGCGTGTTCAGCCGTCTCGGCGCATCCGCCGTGCGATTGACAGGCGGGGCGGAGGCCGTGGTGCTGAGCGCACCCGGTGCGGTCGAAAAGCCGCGCGAGGCGGGCCGCAAGGCGATCAAGCTCTCGCTCAAGGTCGTCACGCTCCTGTGCGGCATCTCCCTTGCCACACTCCTTGCAGGCGCGCCTTACGTGATGTCCGCATTGGAACTGGAAAGCCAAAGCTTCGCGCTGCGCACCGAGGCCGCGAAAGCGAAGATCGCAGCCTTGGCAGGGCGCACCGAGGCGCTCGGCAGCGCGGAAGAACAGGCGCTGGCGATCAAGGACAATGCAATCAGCATCGCGCTGGCGCTGGATGATCTGGCCCGCGCCATGCCCGACAGCGCCCACGCAATGGAAATCGCATTTGCCGACGGCGTGTTCACCATTTCCGGACGCGCATCCGATGTGCCCGAACTGGTGACGGCTCTGGAGGAATCCGGCCGCTTCACGGCAACGGCCCTGCTCGGCCAGTCTGCCGATGAGGACGAAACCGGTGTGGGCGGGCCGGTGGAGTTTCAGTTGACGACCCGTCCGCTGGCGCTGGCTGGCGGTGCGGCCAGCGCGACGGCGGACAGTCCGGACGGCGGAGCCGGGGAGGGCCAGCCGGCAGACAGCCCGGACGCTGCATCGGCGGAAGCGGCGGACGGGGGCGTCTTGCGCGAAAGCGACGGGCTTGCCCCGCCCGATGACAGCGGCACGGGTGGAGGGGGAGAGCGTGAGCAAGGCACGGAGGGATCAGGTCGGCCATGATCCGCGATCCGCGCCTGTCCTCGCTGATTGTCATCGTGCTCATCTTTGTGGCGACGTTGGTTGCAGGCGTGCGCGCCGCTCTCGACTGGCAGGCGGCGAGCCTTGCCAATGCAGGGCTTGGCGCGTCGGCGGCGCAGTTCGAGGCGGCGCTGGCCGCCCGGCAGGCCGAACTGGCGGCGGCAGGCCTCAATGCCGGAGCGTCCGGCGAAGCGCTGATTGTCGAGGCGCCGGTCACGCCGGTCACGGTCGCACGGACACAGACCTTGTTGCAGGACCTCATCACGGGTGCCGGTGCAACCATCCGCAGCATTGACGCGCCGCGCGTCGTGCCAGCCGCCGCATCCGGGACGGACACTGTTCCCTCATTGGATGCACCGGCAGCCCCCGCCGATGCACCGGGGGCGCTTGAACGCATCCAGTTCGCCATCGACCTTGAATTGCCCGAATCAACGCTTGCGGATCTTCTGTTGGCCATCGAAAGGGCGCGCCCGGTGCTGGTCATTTCCGGGCTCACCCTGCGCACGCCGCGCCGCGTCGGCACGGATTTTGTTGCCGATGCCGACCAGCGCTTGACCATGCGGCTTGACGTTTACGCGCTGGCAGGCGAGCCGGAAGCATGATGCGCCGCGCCCTCCTGCCCCTGCTTGCGATTGCTTGCGCCAGTTGCGGCAGGCCAGCGGTGGCCGACGACGGCGAGGCTGGCGCGCAACCCGCGCCGCCAGTGCAAACCCTGTTCATCACCACGCTCGACAATCTGCGCACACGCCCGCTGTTTTCACCGACACGCACCGCGCCACAGACGGAGCCAGACCCGCTGCCCGAACCGGAACCGGTCGCGCCGGACATGCCCGAACCGGACGTGCCGCCCGCCGACATCTCGACCTATCCGGAATGGCTGCTGATCGGGATCGTGCGGTCCGACACGATCAACCGTGCAATTTTCCGCACCAGTGCGGGAGACGAGACATTTTCGCTCGCATCAGGCGAAAGCCGGGACGGATGGACGCTCGCCACCGTCAGCCGCGCCAGCGTCACGCTGGAAAACGCGGGCGGCCTCGCCGAATTGCCGCTTGGGGATCCGACGGCAAGCGCAACAGGGGCGGCGCAACCGTGAGAAGGCGGAGTGTTCGCCTGTTGCAGCTCGTTTGTTCCATGGTGCTTTGCGCGGCTCTCGCCATGCCGTCAAACGCCATCGAGAACGGGCTGTCGGTGTCCGGCGTCGCCGGCACATTGACAGTGGAAGCCGATGCCATACCGTTGAACACGCTGATGGACAGGGTTGCCGCGCATCTTGGCATTGAGGTCAGCGGCCCGACTGTTGACGGGACGGCGATCACCGTCCGCATGTCCGGCCCGTTCTCGCAGATTGTCGCGCGGCTCATGGGCAGGCGCGGCTATGCGGTCGCCTATGAAAATGGCGAGCCACGCCGCCTGATCATGCTGCCGGTTGCCCAAGCCGCACCCGTGGACCCGTTCGCCGCGCCCCAAGCGGACCCGATGGATGGCGGGATGCCGATCGAGGGTGAACCGTTCATGAACGATCCGGCAGGCGGCATGCCGGACGGCAGCGGAATGGTGCCGCCGCCTCCGGCGGCGCCCGACCAGGGCATGACGGATGAGCAGTTCCTGCTCCAACAGCAAATGGAACAAGAAATGCTGATGCAGGGCGTGCAGCCGGATCAGGACGCCCTGCGCGATCCGGGTGCCCCTTTCGCGCCGAAGCCATAGCCGGGACCACCGGCCGCACCATCCGCGCCGTGCGCGGAGACTTTCTCAGCTGGCCCGCGCCGTGCGCGGAGACTTTCTCAGCTGGCCCGCGCCGTGCGCGGAGACCTGCTCAACTGGCCCGCGCGGTGCGCGGAGACCTGCTCAACTGGCCCGCGCGGTGCGCGGAGACCTGCTCAACTGGCCCGCGCGGTGCGCGGAGACCTGCTCAACTGGCCCGCGCCGTGCGCGGAGACCTGCTCAACTGGCCCGCGCCGTGCGCGGAGACCTGCTCAACTGGCCCGCGCCGTGCGCGGGCGGCCGGTGGCGGTCGCCGTGATGCTGGCTTCGACAAACATGGTCAGATTGTCCACGGGGACTTCAGTGACATGTTCGGTGAGGGTGATGTCCGGCGCGTCGGCTCCTGCGGCCACGGCCTGTTGCAGCGCCAACGCTTCCGCCGCCCGGCGCGCAGCCGACAAGGCCGCGTCCCTCTCGCGGTGATCGCTGATGTCGGGCCCGGCGCTGACCCGGAAATGATCGGCGGCCGGTGCGGTGACCATCACGCTGGCGCTCACCCGCACCGTGCCGACGACGGCGCCCAGCGCATTGGCGACATCGGCATGAACCGGGCACTCCACCTCCACGCCCAGCCGCTCAGGCAGGCGGGCGTAATGCAAGCCGGCCGAAGCGCCGAGGCCGATGACGGGCCGGTCCGGTGCGATAGCAATCGTGGCGATGCCGTCAATCCCGTCAATGGCGCGCTGCACCAGCGGTGTCGCCACCATCGCCGGGCCTTCGAGTCCGTCCTCGGCGAAGGCGGTTTCCAGAATCGCTTCCGCCGTGCGCCGCGTGACCAGCGCGAGCACGTGGCGCGCCATGACATCGCCATCCGGGGCCAGCGGCTGCCCGCGCCCGGTGCGGCGGCGCGCCATCAATTCGGCTGCGGCCAACGCCGCGTTGCGGTTCCAGATCGATTGGACACCGACTGCATGTGCGGCATCGGACGGTGTGAAGCCTGCCATCTGCACGACGCCTGCGGCCACCAGCCGTTCGAGCGCCGCAAGCGCCTGCCCGTTGCGTGCCAGCGTTTCCAGCGGCAGCGGGCCAGGTGCAAGGTCGTTCGCGATACGCTCCGCGGCAGGGCCAAATGGCACGGCCAGGTCCGGCGTCATCACAAGGCGAGCAAAACGCCCGGCGTGGCGCGGCGGCAAGGGCTGCGCCAATTGCCGTTCCAGCACCGGCACCACATGCGCCTCATGCTCGTGGGCGAGCAGGGCCACCGGCACCAACCGGCGTGGACCGAGCGCCAGCGCCGGCGTCAAGGCCCGTTCATCGAAATGCACTTCCGAATCACCACCGAGCCCGAACGTGCGCATGGCCACGGCTTCGACCATGGTGCGGTGGCCGCCAACCATCGCGCCCTCCGGGTCGATGCGTGGCAGACCGCTTTCCAGTACGGCCACATCGGTTGTGGTGCCGCCAATATCAGAGACAAGCGCACGGTCCATGCCGGTCAATGCACGCGCGCCGAGCACGCTGGCCGCCGGACCGGAGAGGATGGTCTCGACCGGACGCTCGCGCGCGAATGAGGCCGTCACCAGTGAACCGTCGCCGCGCACCACCATCAATGGCGCGCCGATGGCATGGGCTGCGAGCGTGTTTTCGACAGCATCCATCAGCCCGGAAATCATCGGCACAAGACGCGCATTGAGCAGCGTTGTCAGCGCCCGCTTCGGTCCGTTGAGCTTGGCCGAAAGCTCGTGGCTGAGCGTGACGGGCTTGCCCGTCATTTGCCGGATCAAGGCACGCGCCGCCAGTTCATGCGCCGGATTGCGCACGGCAAAGACGGAGGCGACCGCCAGCCCGCGCACGCCCACCGCCGCGCCGGAGTGCAGGAAAGCCGCAAGCGGTGCCAAATCGAGTGGTTGTTCGCGGCCATGGCCGTCATGGCCGCCGTCGCAGTGAATGACGGGGCTGCTGCCCAATGCGGCGTCCAATCCGCCGCGACGCGCATCGTCGGGCGAAAAGCCAATCATCACCAAAGCGGCGGGCGCGCCCTGGCCCTCCACCAGCGCATTCGTGGCAAGCGTGGTCGACAGCGCGACAAAGCCGATTGCGGCGGCAGCGTCAGGATGGTCGGCCAGCACGGCGCGCACCGCGCCGGCAATGCCGACGGACAGATCATGCCGCGTTGTCAGCGCCTTCGCCTTCGCGATCACGCCTCGTTCAGCGTGATGAAGCACGGCATCGGTGAAAGTGCCGCCCGTATCGATGCCGAGCGCAAGGGTTGTTTGGGTCAAAATCGTCTGCCGAATGGTCTTTGTTCGGCAAATAGGGCTTGGCGCTTGCGCCGCAAGCGGTAAAACATGCACACACATTCAGGCGCAGTCTTCGCTGCGCGGCAAGGCGCGATGAAACAGTTCGATCTGGTGATTGTCGGCGGCGGGTCGGCGGGCTGCGTTCTGGCCAACAGGCTGTCCGCCGACGGGCGGCGCACCGTCTGCCTGATCGAGGCCGGCGGTGAAGCAGAAGGCATCTTGAAGCGTGTTCCGATTGGCGGGGCGGCCTTCATTCCCGGCAGGCCGAAAATGTCGAACTGGGCGTTCGAGACCGTCCCGCAACCGGGGCTCAACGGGCGCAGGGGCTACCAGCCGCGCGGAAAGACGCTGGGCGGTTCTTCCGTCATCAATGCGATGCTGTATGTGCGCGGCCAGCGGGAAGACTATGACGGATGGTCCAGGGCGGGAGCCACCGGTTGGAGTTTCGACGACGTGCTGCCTTTCTTCAGGAGGGCGGAACGCAACCAGCGCGGCGGTGATGCTTTCCACGGCGATGGCGGCCCGCTGCAAGTGCGGGATCAAGCGTCACCGCGTCCGATTTCCACCGCCTTTGTCGAGGCTGCGGCGCAAGCGCAAATCCCTCCCAACGCCGACTTCAACGGCCCACAGCAGGAAGGGGCGGGCCTTTTTCAGGTGACCCAGTATTTCGACGGACCGCAGGCGGGCGAGCGGTGCCACACGGCGGCGGCGTATCTGGCGTCCGCGCGCGGACGGGCAAATCTGTCGGTGATCACCGGCGCGCATGTGATGCGCTTGCGGATGGATGCGGGCCGCGTGACTGGGGTTGTGGTCAAGGTGAAGAGCGCCGAGGAGACGGTTCTCGCGCGGCAAGGGGTGATCCTCTGCGCCGGCGCGTTCGGCACGCCGCAGATCCTGTTGCTGTCGGGGTTCGGGCCGGGCAGCCACCTGCAATCTCTTGGCATCCCGGTTGTCCGCGACCTTCCGGGGGTCGGCTTGAACCTTCAGGACCATGTCGACTTCATCCGCATTTTCCGGTCGCCCGGCACGGCGATCGCGCGCGACCTGCACGCATTGACGGGACGGGGAATTGCGCGGCTGCTTCATGCCGCGCTGGAATGGCGGCGGACCGGAACCGGAATGCTGACCTCGCCCGTTGCCGAGGCCTGCGCGTTTTTCCGGTCATCCCCGGAAGTGGAACGGCCCGACATCCAGATCCACTTCCTGACAGGCATGGTGGAGGACCACTTGCGCAAGATGCATTTCGGGCATGGCTGGTCGGCGCATGCCTGCGTCTTGCGGCCTTTTTCGCGCGGCACGGTGCGGCTTGCCTCACCCGACCCGATGGCCGCGCCGCTCATCGACCCGCAATTCTTCGCCGACCGGCGTGACATGGATGTGCTGATCCGCGGCTTGCGCAAGCTTGAGGCCATATTGGCCGCTCCGGCGCTCGCGCCTTACCGGGGCGGCGAACTCCACCTGAAGGGCGGCGAAAGCGATGCAGAGTTGGAAGACCATATCCGCGCGCGCGCCGACACGATCTATCACCCCGTCGGCACGGCAAAGATGGGCGCCGCGGATGACCCAATGGCGGTGCTGACGCCTGACCTGAAGGTGAAAGGCATGGATGGGTTGTGGGTTGCCGATGCGTCCGTGATGCCAATGATTGTGTCGGGCAATACCAATGCGCCGACCATCATGATTGCCGAGAAGGCGGCTGATATGATTGCCAAAGGGTGAGCATCCGCCTTCGCGGCGGGCATGATTGCCGAAAAGGCGGCCGAGATGATTGCCAAAGGGTGAGCTGCCTCAGGTGGATGGTTGCGATCCTTCCCTTCGTGTTTCGAGGCTTTCCGCTTCATGGTGAGGTGCGAACAGAGCGAGCCTCGAACCAGAAAGCGGAAAGCACCTCAACATGAAGGAAATCTGCGAAAGCATCCATGGCGTCATGTCGAGCGTGACAGGGTCCTTATCGGAATGCCCGCGACATAGGTTTCGACAATCGCACGGTCGTCGCCCAGCGTTTGCAGGATGAACAATTCATCTGGGAGGTCGCGCGCGCGCTCCATGCGCAAGGCGGCCTCCGGTGTCGCGGCGGCGTTCAGGACCACGATGTCGGCTTCGCTTCCAGGTTCCAATGTGCCGATGCGACCTTCGAGCCCAAGGCTTTCGGCATTGCCACGGGTGATTTGGAACATGGCCGAGAGCGGATCATGCACCTCGCGGTTCAGTTGCAGCACCTTGTAGAACTCGTCCAGCGTGCGCAGCATCGAATAGGACGTGCCGCCGCCGATGTCGGTTGCAAGCCCGATGCGCGCACCCGCCTCCAGCAGCCTGCCACGCGGGAACAGCCCGGAGCCGAGAAACAGGTTGGATGTCGGACATGACACCGCCACGCTGCCCGTCCCAGCGATCACATCCACTTCGCGACTGGTCAGGTGGATACAATGGCCAAGAAGGGTCTTGCGCCCAAGCAGGCCATGGCGCTCGTAGATGCCGGTGTAGTCGATATCGTCGGTGTGGAGCGACATCGTGTAGGCGATTTCCTCCGGAGTCTCGCCAAGATGCGTCTGGATGTAACAATCCGGCAGCGCTTTGGCCAAACTGCCCGCCACTTCCAGTTGCTCCGGCGAGGAGGTGATGGCGAAGCGCGGCGTGATGCAATAGAGCGCGCGGCCGGTGCCGTGCCATTTGGCGGCCAGGGCCAGCGTCTCGTCATGGGCGCGCTGCGGCGTGTCATGCAAGGCGGGGATGGCGTTGCGGTCCATCAGCACCTTGCCGCCGATCATCCGCATGTTGCGGACACCAGCCGCCTCGAAAAACGCGTCGACGGATTGCGGATGCGAGGTGCAATAGGCGACCGCCGTGGTGGTGCCATGCGCGATCAGCGTGTCGCACAGCAGGCCAGCGATGCGGTCGGCATGGGCCTTGTCGGCGAAGCGCGATTCTTCCGGGAAGGTGTAGGTGTTCAGCCATTCGATCAGCCGCGTGCCGAACGAGGCGATCACCTGCATTTGCGGAAAATGGATGTGCGGGTCGATGAAGCCCGGCATGATCAGATGCGGACGATGATCCGTGACGGGGACATCCGGATGCGCCTTGCGCAGAACCGAATAGTCATCGTGTGCGGCGATCAGGCCATTCTCGATGAGGAGCCCGCCGTCCTCGCGATAATCGAAGCTGGCGGAATCTGCGCAGCCCTCGGGGCGGCGCAGGAATGTCAGCGTGCGTCCGCGCAGCAGGCGGGTTGTCATCGCGTGGCTCCGCGATACCACGCGACGATGGCGGCGCGGTCTTCCGGGGACAAGCCCGTGATGTTGCCGGGCGGCATGGCGTGGCTGGCGCCCGATTGCAGGTAAATCTGCTGACAGTGCTGAATCCATCCGCCTGCATGAAAGGCTGCGCGGTGGGTGAGACGGGTTGCGCTTCGGACGCGCGCGCAACCGACAGCGACGACAGCCACATGATGATGACGAACAGCGCGGCGGACGCGCCCCATATCCAATGCGGCATGCCCTTGCCCGCATGCATCGTGTTGAAGAAATGGCGGATCAGCACGCCGATCAGGAACACCAGAGACGCGATCAGCCAGTTCCACTCGCTGGCGAATGCAAGCGGATAATGGTTCGACAGCATCAGGAACACGACAGGCAGCGTCAGGTAATTGTTGTGGAGCGAGCGCTGCTTGGCGATCTTGCCGTATTTCGGATCGGGCGCGCGGCCGGCGATCAGGTCCGCCACCACGATCTTCTGGTTGGGGATGATGATCATGAAGACATTGGCCGACATGATGGTGGCGGTGAACGCGCCCAGATGCAGCAGCGCGGCGCGGCCGGTGAACACCTGCGTGTAGCCCCATGCCATCGCCACCAGCACGCCGAACAGCACCAGCATGAGGCCGTTCTGGCTCTCGCCGATAGGCGATTTGCACAACAGGTCATAGATGATCCAGCCGATCGCCAGCGACGCGACCGAGATGAGGATCGCCTGCCATGCGGCAAGCTCCAGCACGGTGGCGTCGATGAGGTAGAGGTCGGCATGCAGGTAATAGACCAGCGCCAGCAGCGCGAACCCGGACAGCCACGTGAAATAGCTTTGCCATTTGTGCCAGATCAGGTGCTCGGGCAGATTGGGCGGCGCCACCAGAAACTTGCGGATCTGGTAGAAGCCGCCGCCATGCACCTGCCATTCCTCTCCGTAAGCGCCAGGCGGCAGGTCAGGCGCTTTCCGCAATCCCAGATCAAGGGCGATGAAATAGAAAGACGAGCCGATCCAGGCGATGGCGGTGACAACATGAAGCCAGCGCACCGCGAAGGTGATCCAGTCGGTGAAGATGGCGAGATCGATCATGGCGCGCACACCGGTATTGCAAGTCGGCTCTTGCGGTTCGCCCCCTTCGTCCTTCGAGGCTTTTTCCCTTCATGCTGAGGTGCGAGCAACGCGAGCCTCGAAGCACGAGGGAAAAAGCACCTCAGGATGAAGGGTGCGCCAAGC